>JACCRT010000002.1 GCA_013813355.1 Acidobacteriota bacterium
CCCTGCAGGAACACCGAGCAGGGGACAATCTTCTTCTTGTCCTTCAGGATGATCTCGACCATTTCCGCCGCCGCGGAGCCCGGTGCATACCAGGCGCTCGTGCCAACCAGCTTGGTGATCTCTGCCCCACCATTGGCGGTACGGTCACTGATCGCCTTGATCTTCTCCGCCGTCATGCCGGGAAAATCCGGCAGCGGGATGCCGGCGATCGTCGAATAGCGCGCGAGCGGCACCATGGTGTCGCCGTGGCCGCCCAGGACGAAGGCATGGATGTTTTCCACCGAGACGCCCGCCTCCATCGCGATGAACGCGCGCATCCGGGCCGAGTCCAGGATGCCGGCCATGCCGATGACCCGCTCGCGCGGGAACTTGCTGAGCCGGTACACGGCCTGGCACATCGCGTCGAGCGGGTTGGCCACCGGCACAATGATGGTGTCGGGTGAATACTTCACGATCTGCGCGGTCACCGACTGCATGATCCCGTAATTCACGTTCAGCAGGTCGTCACGGCTCATGCCCGGCTTGCGCGGCACGCCAGACGTGATGACGACGACATCGGAGTCGGCCGTCTGCGCCCAGCCCTCGTCGTTGGCCCCGTACCCGATCAGGCGCGTGTCGGAGCCCTCGATGGGACACGCCTGGAACATGTCCAGCGCCACACCGGAGGCCTTCTGCTCGGCGATGTCGATGATCACGACGTCGGCGAGCTCCTTGTCGGCGATTGCGCGCGCCACCGTGGCACCGACGTTGCCGGCGCCCCCTACCACTGTCACTTTTCTGGTCATGAATGCTTGCCTCTGGCCTTGCGCTATTTGCGGGAGGTGTCGTCCCCAGGTCTGCCGGCCCACATGTTGTCGATGATCGCGTCGGCGAACTGCGAAGTCTTGAGTTCGGTTGCCCCCTCCATCAGGCGGGCCAGGTCGTAGGTGACCCGCCTCATCTGGATGGTCCGCTCGATGCCTGCCTCGATCTTGTCGGCGGCCTCGCCCCAGCCCATCCAGCGGAACATCATGACACCGGACAAGATGACCGATGTCGGATTGATGACATCCTTCCCCGCATATTTGGGCGCTGTACCGTGGGTGGCCTCGAAAAAGCCGATGTCGTCTCCAAGGTTGGCCCCCGGCGCCATCCCGAGCCCCCCCACCTGAGCGGCGGCGGCATCCGACAGGTAGTCGCCGTTGAGGTTCGGCATCGCGAAGACGTCGTAATCAGCCGTGCGCGTCAGGATCTGCTGGAACACGCTGTCGGCAATCCGGTCGTTGATGAGGATCTTGCCGTCGCGCGAGGCGCCATCCCAGACCTCGTCTTCGGTCACGATCTGGTCACGGAACTCCGCCTTGGCGACCTCGTAGCTCCAGTCACGGAACGCCCCCTCGGTGAACTTCATGATGTTCCCCTTGTGGACGATGGTGACGGACTTGCGATGGTTCGCGATGGCGTACTGGACTGCCATGCGCATGAGGCGCTTGGTGCCGAACTCCGAAATGGGCTTGATCCCGATACCCGAATCGGGGCGGATCCGCTTTCCCATCTCCTTCTCGAGGAAGGCGATAACCTTCTCGGCCTCCGGTGTGCCCTTCGCCCACTCGATCCCGGCATAGACGTCTTCGGTATTTTCCCGGAAGATGACGACGTTCATCCGCTCGGGATGGGTGACGGGCGCGGGCGTGCCGGCAAAGTACCTCACAGGCCTGACACACGCATACAGATCGAGCACCTGGCGCAGCGTCACGTTCAGGCTGCGGATCCCTCCGCCCACAGGCGTCGTCAGCGGGCCCTTGATGGCCACTTTGTACGCCCGCACGGCCTCGAGCGTGTCGTTCGGCAGCCACTCGCCGTGCTGCTCCTTGGCCTTCTCGCCGGCCGGCACCTCGAACCAGACAATCCGTTTCCTGCCGCCGTACGCCTTGGCGACCGCAGCGTCGAACACGCGCACGCTCGCGCGCCAGATATCGGGCCCCGTTCCGTCGCCCTCGATGAACGGGACGATCGGATCATCGGGCACGACCAGGCGGCCGGATTCGCGCGTGATCGGGGTTCCTTCGGCAGGCGGTTTCAGGATGGTAAATGCAGGCATAGTGGTTGAGCCTCGGATTCAAACGGGTTCACACCGACAAGGTCCGTTCGTCGCCGCGGATCGTAGCCCGATCGGAACCACTGATCCCGGCAACAGCGCACAAGGTTTCGGGTTTAGGTCACATCACCAGCGAGGCGTTACACGATCTTCACAGATTCTGTGGAAAACGTTGTGGAAATCATCATCGATTTCGCCGTCCCGCCGCGCCATTCCTCACGTTCAAGCGTTTTGCACCACGATGGTGCGCCCTCTGGTTCCCCGGCGAACGCAACATTATACTTACCTCGCGGGTCGCCGGTCATCCGCGAACGCGCCCATCATCTAACCCCTCATTCACACTGCCCCAGTCGAAACACTTCATGCACATCGTCATCGCCGACTCTCTGCCTGCTTCTGCCATCGAACTCCTTCGCAGTGTGCCGGGATGGACCATCGACGCCCGCGTCGGTCGGTCCCCGGCCGACCTCGCGCGCGACCTGGCGATGGCCGACGCCCTGATCGTGCGTAGTGCCACGAAGGTGGACGCGGCGATTATGGCCGCCGCGCCGTGTCTTCGGGTGATCGCCCGCGCCGGCACTGGCGTTGACAACGTGGACGTCTCCGCCGCGACCGAGCGCGGCATCGTCGTGATGAACGCGCCCGGCGCCAACAGCATCAGCGTCGCGGAGCTGACCCTCGCGCTGATGCTTTCGCTGTCGCGGGCCATCCCGGCTGCCGACGCGGCGATGAAGCGTGGCACCTGGGAAAAGAAAAAGTTGGCCGGCGTTGAGCTGCGCGGCAAAGCCCTTGGGCTGGTCGGCCTGGGGAGGATCGGCCAGGAGGTCGGGGTCCGCGCACGCGCCTTCGGTATGCAACTTCTCGCTCATGATCCGTTCATCTCGGAGCAGATCGCGGAATCCCTTGGCGTGGAACTGGTTACGCTCGATGACCTGTGCGCGCGCGCCGATTACATCAGCCTGCATGTGCCGGCAACGCCGGAAACCCGTCACCTCTTCAATGCGGAGCGGCTCGCCATGTGCCGTGCCGGTGTCCGGATCGTGAATACCGCGCGCGGCGAGCTGATCGATGAGGCCGCGCTCGCCGCGGCCATCGAGGCCGGCGACGTCGCTGGCGCCGGACTCGACGTCTTCGAGACGGAGCCCCCCCGCGACTGGAGCCTGACGTCGATGCCGCAGGTCGTGGCCACCCCCCATATTGCGGCATCGACGGCGGAGGCGCAGGAACAGGTCGGGCTCGAGACGGCGATGGCCGTCCGCGAGTTCCTGCTCGACGGCGTCATCCGGAGCGCGGTGAACTTCCCTGCCCTCGCGCACGACGACGCGAACGTGCAGCCCCTGGTGCGGCTCGCCGAACGGATGGGCGCTTTCCTGGCCCAGGTGGCCGCGGGCCGCACGCACGGCATCAGCATCCGGTATTACGGGGAGCGCGCGCGGGCGCATGCCAACCTGCTGGCCAGCGCGGCGATCGCCGGCCTGCTGCGACCAATGCTGTCGGCCAACGTCTCGGTCGTCAATGCCAGGCAGGTCGCGGCAGGACGCGGGATCGAAATCGTTGAGTCGCGGAGTTCGCGCCCGCGCGACTTCGCAGATATGCTATCGCTGAAGCTGCACACGACCGACGGCGATCGCTGGATCGAGGGGGCCGTGTTCGAGCCCGGCAGGCCCCGTCTGACACTGCTGGACGGCGTCGACGTCGAGGCCCCCCTCGAGGGCCTGCAGGTCGTCCTGCAGAACGAGGACCGGCCTGGCGTGATCGGAGATATCGGGAGCATTCTCGGCCGGCATGGCGTGAACATCGCCAGCTTCGCGCTCGGCCGCGGAGAAGGCGGCGCGGTGGGCGTAGTGAACGTGGACCAGGCGGCTGACAACGGAAAGCTCGAGCAGGCCGTGGACGAACTCCGCGCGGTGGAGGCCATCACGGCAGCCTATATAGTGCGGCTCTAGCAACGGATTGACACGGATTGGCACGGAGGAACGCTCAGGGCCGGAATCGGACAGGATCGCGCCGTCGGGATGCCGTCTCAGGCGAGCGTCGGGATTTGCCCCAGGGAGGGCGTAGAATAGTGCGTATCTGACATGCGCCCCACCACGACCGCGGCGTCAGTTGGGATCGGCTGCCTGCTGCTGGCCTGGCTGGCTTCCGCCGTAGGGATTTCACGTGTGCCTCACACCCCCCGCCCCTCGGAAGCGCCGTCTGAGAGCCGACAGCTCGAAGCGCTCCGGGCGGACGTGCAGGCGCAGTCGGCCCGGCTTCGGGGACGCCTGTCGTCGGCGCCGGCTCCGCGCCCGGCCGAGCGCAATCCTTTCGCCTTTGCGAACCGGGATGCCGGCCGTCCACGGCCCCAGGCCGTCGCCCCGGCTCCACAGGCCTATGCCGAACCGATCGCGCCCGTGCCCGCCGAAACCGCCCTCGTCCTCATCGGCATCGCCGAGCGGACGACGCCGGATGGCGTGGTCAGGACCGCGATCCTTGCAGACGCGGCCGATCAGCTTCACCTCGTCATCGAAGGTGAGGAGGTCGCTGGACTCTACCGCGTGCGCGCGATCGGCGCAGACTCGGTGGAACTCGCACACGCGGCCACTGGCGCGGTCCGCCGTCTCCACTTGAAGTAGTAGTGCCCCGGAGGTTCGAGCTGGCGGCGTGGCGCGTGGCACGCCTGTGCAGTTGTGTTAAGATTCGCCGTGCCCCCTGCTGCCAGTTCCGGGCTCACCGCCAATCCAGGTTCCGTTTCCGCAGTCGCCGTCATCCCGGCGCGTTATCACTCGACTCGCCTTCCCGGCAAGGCACTCGCGGACATCGTGGGCAGGCCGATGATCGAGCACGTGTACCGCCGTGCTGCCGCCGCGCGCTCGATTTCGTCTGTCCTGGTGGCTACCGACGATGAACGCATCGCTGCGGTCGTGCGAGCCTTTGGCGGCGACGTCAGGATGACCTCTGCGGCGCACCAGAGCGGCACCGACCGGCTGGCAGAGGTCGCCCGGGAGCTGGCCTGTGATCTGGTGGTGAACGTGCAGGGGGACGAGCCGCTCATCGAACCAGGCATGATCGACGCGGCGGTGTCGGCCTTCGCAGGCGAGCCGTCGCTTCTCATGAGCTCGCTGCGCCGGCGGATTGAGCCGGATGATACAGATGCGGCGCGAAATCCCAATATCACCAAGGTCGTCGTCGATCGGGATGGCTACGCGATGTACTTTTCACGCGCGCCGATCCCGTATGCGAGGGCCGGGAGCACACCGGCAGCGGCCTGGCGCCATATCGGGCTCTATGTTTATCGGCGCGAGTGCCTGCTCAGGCTGGCCGCGCTGGCGCCCACGGCGCTCGAACAAGCCGAGGGCCTCGAGCAGTTGCGGGCCCTCGAGCATGGTATCCGTATCCAGGTCGTGGAAACCTCGTTTGACTCCATCGGCGTCGATACACCGGAGGATCTGCATCGGGTTCGCCAGCGGGTGCAGGCACTGCATGCCTCGCCCGTACCCAACGTCTGAGACACAACAACGATGCCGCACACCCCTGAAGCTCCAGCCCAACCGTCCGAGCGGACGCGCCCTGTCAAGTACATCCTGGTCACCGGGGGCGTCGTCTCGTCGCTCGGCAAAGGTCTGGCGGCGGCCTCGATCGGGGCGCTGCTCGAAGGGCACGGCTACAAGGTCGCCCTGCAGAAGTTCGATCCGTACATCAACGTTGACCCTGGCACCATGAGCCCGTATCAGCACGGTGAAGTCTACGTGACCGACGACGGGGCGGAGACCGATTTGGACCTCGGGCACTACGAACGCTTCACGGAGCAGGTCACCACGCGCAACAGTAACTGGACGACCGGCAAGATCTACCTGTCGGTCATTCAGAAGGAGCGCCGGGGCGACTACCTCGGGCGCACCGTGCAGGTCATTCCCCACATCACCAACGAAATCAAGGACAGCATCCGCACCGTGGCGCCGGATGTCGACATCGTGCTCGTCGAAATTGGCGGCACCGTGGGCGACATCGAGAGCCTTCCCTTCGTCGAAGCCATCCGGCAGCTGCGCCAGGACGTCGGGCGCGACAACACGCTCTACATCCACCTGACGCTGGTCCCCTTCATCGGCGCCGCCGGGGAGTTGAAGACGAAGCCCACCCAGCACAGCGTCCGCGATTTGCGGGCAATCGGCATCCAGCCCGACATCCTGATGTGCCGCACCGACCGGTTCCTGGACCAGGACATCAAGCGCAAGATTGCCCTGTTTTGCGACGTGGACGAAGAAGCGGTCATCACGGCCAAGGACGTCTCGAGCATCTACGAGGTGCCGCTCGTCCTCGCAGCGGAAGGGCTCGACCGCATCGTGCTGCAGCGGCTCAGCCTGCCGCAGACGGAGGCCCGGATGGATGCCTGGTCCGACCTGGTCGATCGGATCAAGAACCCGTCCGACGAGGTCACCATCCACGTGGTCGGGAAGTATGTCGGCTACGAGGATTCCTACAAGAGCCTGAACGAGGCCCTGTATCACGGCGGCTTCAAGCACCGGCTCCGGGTGAACATTCGCTGGGTTGAGGCCGAGGCGCTCGAGCAGCCGGGCGGCGAGCAACTGCTCGACGGGGCGAACGGCATTCTCGTGCCGGGCGGGTTCGGCGACCGCGGGACGCGGGGCATGATGCGGGCGGCCGAGATCGCTCGCGAGCGCGGCATCCCGTATTTCGGCATCTGTTACGGGTTCCAGTGGGCGGCCGTCGAGTACGCCCGCCATGTGTGCGGCCTGAGCCATGCCGATTCGACGGAGTGCTCCCCTGAGACGCCGCAGAACGTCATTTACAAGCTGCGCGACCTGCTGGGCGTCGACGACCTCGGGGGGACGATGCGGCTCGGCTCCTACGCCTGCCAGCTGACGCCCGGTTCCCGCGCCCGGCAGCTCTACGGGGAGGACGTCATTCACGAACGGCATCGGCACCGGTACGAGTTCAACTGCCTGTTCGAGAAGCCGTTGACCGACAAGGGCCTTCAGATCTCGGGCCGGTCCCTCGACGGCAAGTTCGTCGAGATCGTCGAGTTACCCACGCACCCTTGGTACGTTGCGGTTCAGTTCCACCCGGAATTCAAGTCCAAACCGCTCAGGCCGCACCCGCTGTTCGCCGGGTTCGTCGAGGCGAGCTACCAGCGGAAGCTCGGCAAGGGCCAGCACACGACCGCCTCCGTGATAGGGTGAGCGGCGTGCAGCCGATCGAATTTGCCGGCCTGGTCGTGGGCGGCGGCGCGCCGCTGCTGCTGATTGCGGGCCCCTGCGTCATCGAAAGCGAACGTCACGCCATCGATATCGCACTCGCCATCAAGGCGATCGCCGCGCGCGCAGGCGTCCAGTATGTGTTCAAGGCGTCGTACGACAAGGCCAATCGCACGTCAGGCGCCTCGTTCCGCGGGCCGGGTGTGACCGAGGGGCTGCGGGTGCTGGAGCGCGTGCGCGAGGCGGCCGGCGTCCCGCTCCTGACCGATGTGCACGAGATCTCCCAGGTCGATCCGGCAGCAGCGGTCGTGGACGTGCTGCAGATTCCCGCATTCCTGTCGCGCCAGACAGATCTCATCGAGGCGGCCGCGCGGACCGGGCGGGTCGTGAACGTCAAGAAAGGCCAGTTCCTGGCGCCGTCGGACATGCGGCACGCCATCGCCAAGGTGACCGCGACGGGCAATTCGCGGGTGATCGTCACCGAGCGGGGCTTCAGTTTCGGCTATAACAACCTCGTCGTGGACATGCGCGCCTTCCCTATCCTCCGGTCGCTCGGCTACCCGGTGGTCTACGACGTCACGCACAGCCTCCAGCTTCCGGGCGGCGGCGATGGCGTCACCGCCGGGCAGGCGGAATTCATCGAGCCCATGGCCTCGGCGGGCGTCGCGGCCGGGATCGACGGCGTTTTCATGGAGGTACACGAGGAGCCATCCCGCGCGAAGAGCGACGCGCAGAACGCGCTGCGGCTCGACCGCCTCGAGGCGCTGCTGGGGAAACTCGTGCGCATTCACGACGTTGCGCGGGGAGCGGGCGTATGAATGACGCGCTGTCGGGCCTTGACCTCGCGCGCAAGGTCCTGCGCACCGAGGCCGCCGCCATCCTCGGGCTCGTCGACCGGATTGACGGCGAGTTCGAGCGGGCCGTGACTCTGCTGTTCGAGTGCCGCGGACGCGTCATCGTGACCGGCATGGGCAAATCAGGCATCATCTGCCGAAAGCTCGCCGCGACGCTGTCGAGCACCGGCACGTCGGCCTGGTTCCTTCACCCGGCGGAGGCGATTCACGGGGATCTCGGGGCGATCCGGGAGGAAGACGTCGTCCTCGCCCTGTCGCACAGCGGCGAGACCGAGGAACTCATCCGGCTCTTGGTGTCGATCAGGCGAATCGGGGCGAAGCTGATTGCAATGACCGGCGATTCCGGTTCGACACTGGCGAAGGCGGCCGACGTCATGCTCGATTGCAGCATCGCGGAAGAAGCCTGTCCGATGAACCTCGTCCCTACCGCCAGCACCACCGCGGCGCTCGCGATGGGGGACGCACTGGCGATGACGCTCCTCGTCCGCAAGGGGTTCAAAGAGGAGCACTTCGCGTCGCTGCATCCCGGCGGCAAGCTGGGGCGCCGGCTGATGCGGGTGGAGAACGTCATGCATGCCGGCAAGGCGGCTCCCCTCGTGACGCCTTCTACCCCGCTGATCGATGTGTTCCACGAGATGTCGAGCAAGCGCCTGGGAATGACCTGCGTGGTCGACGACCGCCGCCGGCTGCTCGGAATCTTCACTGACGGCGATCTGCGCCGCCTGATGCAGAAGAATCCCGACGTGCTCGGCTTCACGGTGGGCGACGTGATGACCGCGGATCCCATCACGATCCAGCGGGAACTGCTGGCCGTCGAGGCGCTGAAGATTATGGAAACGCACAAGATCACGTCCGTGGTGGTCGTCGATGCGGACCGGGTCGTCGAGGGGGTCGTCCACCTGCACGATCTGTGGCGCACCCAGATGTTCTGATGGACGCCGTAGCGGCACGCGCCGCGAAGATCCGGCTGCTCGTCTTCGATGTGGACGGTGTCCTGACCGACGGCGTCATCGTGATGCACGCTGACGGCAGCGAGTCGAAGAGCTTTCACATTCGGGACGGCGCCGCGATCGTGTGGGCGCAGCGCATGGGCATTCCGGTCGCGCTCTTGTCGGCGCGCGCGTCGGGGGCGACCACCCAGAGGGCCGCGCAGCTGGCCATTCGCACAGTGGTGCAGGGTGTCGGGAGCAAGCTGCAGGCCTACGAGCAGATCCTCCGCGATGCCGGCCTTGGTGACGATCAGGTGGCATTCATGGGAGACGACCTGCTCGACCTCCCGGTGCTGTCGCGCGTGGGGCTCTCGGCGGCGCCCGGCGACGCCGCCCCCGAGGTGCTCGAGCAGGTTCACTGGGTCAGCAGCCATCCGGGAGGCCGCGGGGCCGTCCGCGAGTTCGTCGAGCTGGTGTTGCGCGCCCAGGATCGGTGGGCGGATGTCGTCGGGGAGTACCGGCAGAACTGATGACGCCGCTGATCACGCTCGGCATTCTCGTCGCCCTGCTGGTGGGCCTTGCGGCCGGCAAGGCCTGGGAGCGCTACAAGCTGCGGGACGGCCGGTGGATCGATCGCCGGCGGGCGCGGGAATCCCCGCACTACATGCTCGGGCTGAACTTCCTGGTGGCCAACCAGATCGATCCGGCCATCGAGGAGCTCGGCCGTGCCGCGGAGGCTGCCGGCGATCCCCTGGAGATCCGCTTGATCCTGGGGAACCTCTATCGGGAGAAGGGCCAGGTCGGTCGCGCCATCCAGGAGCACCAAGCGCTGCTGCAGCGTCCGAACCTCAGAAAACTCGAGCATGCCAACGTGCTCCTGTGCCTGGGGCTCGACTATCGGCGCGGCGGATTCGTCGATCGCGCGATGGAGGCGTTCTCCGAGGTGCTGCGGCTCGACCCGGGTAACCAGTACGCGCTGGCAAACCTCGAGAAGCTCCACGAAGAGCAGCACCAGTGGGCCGAGGCGTACGCGGCGCGGCAGCAGCTCGCGGCCGGCGAGCCGGCCGTCAACCAGGCGAGACACAACGAGATTCTCGCGTTTCTCGAGAACGAGATCGGCCTCGAGGCGCTCAAGGCCGGCGACATTGCCTCGTCGGCAGAACGATTCCAGTCGGCGATTGACCTCGACGAGCGCAATGCTCCCGCCCACTTGAATCTAGGAGACGTTCGGCTCCGCCAGGGTGACCCGGCGGAGGCGCGGGCGGCCTGGGAACAGCTCGTTGCCCATTCACCCGACCGCGCTTACCTCACCTTCAGCCGGCTCGAGGCCAGCTATGACTCCGGGAAATTCCCCTCGCTCTGCCGCCAGCTGATTGCGTCCCAGCCGCAGGACTGGCGGGCGCGCCTGGCGCTGGCCCGCCACCTGCGGGATCAGGGTGACGCGGGGCAGGCGCTGGAGCTCCTTTTCGACGCACTCGCCATCAATCCGCACGGCCTGGCCCTCCACCAGGCGATCTGGCAGACGCTCTCGGCGCTGTCCCTGCCGCCGGACCTGGTGACCCGCTACATGGAATTGACCCGCAACGCCGTGTTCTACGTCGATCCCCACATCTGCGTGCGCTGCCGCTACCGCAGCACGGAGTTGCTCTGGCAGTGCCCGCACTGCCACGAATGGAACACATTCGTGGAGGACAGGGTGAGTACGGAGGGGGATGTCTTAAAGGCTGAAGGATGAAGGATGAAGGATGAAGGCGGAAGGGTGAAAGGGGCGTTGCAGGAGCTGTGAGGGGCGGGTGAAATACTCGGTGCAGACACGGCAACGCAGACCCGACGCAAACCCCAGCTTTCTTCGATTTATCGCGCATTTCACACGCGGCACGGCTGCTGCACCAGTCCGGCGGCATGTCACCGTCCTACGATCTCAAGGAACGAACGATGGAGTTCGCCGTGGCCGTGTATAGGTTGTGTCGAGGGCTCCCCGGCACGGATGAGGGCAGGCATGTCGCCAATCAACTTCGGCGGGCCGCATCGAGTGTCGCGGCCAATTACCGCGCGGCGTGCCGAGGCCGATCCGACCGGGAACTGATTTCCAAGCTGGGGACCTGCATTGAAGAGGGGGATGAAAGCGGCTTCTGGCTCGACTTCATCGCCAGGATAGAACTCGCAACGCCATACGGCGGATCAAAACCTTCAGCCTTCATCCTTCAACCTTCAGCCTTTCCAGGATCGTCCTGACCTGTGCGCCCGTGTCGGCGAAGGTCGTGTCGGTGCGGATGACGTAGTCAGCGCGGGCGGCCTTTTCTTCGATCGGCCACTGCGCATCCCGACGTGCTCGCGCATCGGCTTCGCTGAGGCCATCGCGCGCGATGACCCGCGAGATTTGCACCGACGGGGCGCAGGCGCACACCACGACGCGGTCGAAGTCGTGCTGGTGACCGGTCTCGAACAGCAGCGGCACGTCCGCCATCGCCACCGGCGTGCCCGGGGGCACGGTGGCTGCCCAGACGCGGATGCGGCGGTAGACTTCGGGATGGATAATGGCCTCGAGCTGCGCGCGTGCGCCTGCGTCCGCGAAAACTACGCGGCCGAGCGCCTGCCGATCGAGAGTGCCGTCTGGCAGGAGCATGTCCGGACCGAACCGCGCCACCACCTCCGCCAGACCCGGGGATCCGGCGGCGACGGCTTCCCGCGCCAGCAGATCGGCGTCAACCACCGGGACGCCGAGCTCCGCAAAGCGTGCCAGGCAATACGACTTCCCGGTACCGATGCCGCCAGTCAGCGCAACCCGCAGCATGGCCACCTGTTCCTATGTAAGGGAGGAGCAACGCCGCGAGCCGGGATGCCCCGCCCGGGACTTATGCAACGCATCACGTTTCCAGGGGACTAGCCTAGGGGTGCGCTGCCTGGGCCGCCGTGACCGTGTTCTTGAGGAGCATGGCAATCGTCAGCGGCCCGACGCCGCCCGGGACCGGGGTCAGCGCCCCGGCCACATCCGAGACCCCCGGGTGCACGTCGCCCACCACGATCGAGCCGCGGCGGTCGAAGTCCGCCAGGCGGGCGGCGCCGGGAGGAAACAGGCGATCCGCGACCGCGCGGTCGGTGACACGGTTGATGCCGACGTCGATGACGGTGGCGCCCGGCTTGACGAACTCGGCCGTGACGAAGCCTGCGCGCCCGATCGCCGCGACAAGGATGTCGGCGGCAGCGGCCGTCTTCGCCAGGTCCGGCGTCTTCGAGTGGCAGATGGTGACGGTCGCGTCGCGCTGCAACAGCAGCATGGCCATCGGCTTGCCCACGATCTCGCTGCGGCCGATTACGACGGCCCGGCTGCCGGCAATCGGGATGTCGCTGCGCTGGAGCATTTCGATGACGCCTGAGGGGGTGCACGCCACCAGGTGGGCGCGCCCCTGCACAAGCTTCCCCACGTTGACGGGGTGAAAGCCGTCCACGTCCTTGATCGGGTCAATAGTGTCGAACACGCGCTGTGAGGCGCCCCGCCCCATGGCAGACGGGAGCGGCGCCTGCACGAGGATCCCGTCGTGAACCGGGCTTGCGTTGAGGCGTGCGACGAGCGCAAGCAGCTCGTCGAGGGACGCGGAGGCAGGCAACCGGTTCAGATCGACGCGCAGGCCCGATTCGGTCCCGGCGCGTACTTTGTTACGGACGTAAATCTCCGACGCCGGGTCGTCACCGACGAGCACGATTCCCAGGCCCGGCGGCCGCCCGGTGCGGGCTGAGAACGCATGGACCTCTGGCAGAACGGATTCACGGATGGCGGCGGCGACGGACTGGCCGTCGAGCAGGCGGGCAGTGGTCTGGGCCATGGTATGGCCGCAGTGTACCACCACGGCCGGACCCGGCAGGCACGCACGCCCTCCTGGCCGAGCATTATGCGCGCCCCGAGGCGCAGCCACGCAAGTAGATCTTGAGCGGCGCAGTGACTCTCAGTATCATCCCTTCGCCAGCACCAGATCGGGACCCTGCGCGCGCCGGTCGGGACCGACTCGGAACGGGTGTGCGCCGCGGGGGTATGTTCCACCAATCAAGGAGCAGCGCGAACCAATGGCGATGGGAGCGACAGACAGGGGTGCGTGGGGCTCACGCATGGGGTTCGTGCTCGCCGCGGCCGGTTCGGCCGTCGGCCTGGGCAACATCTGGGGGTTTCCGACACAGGTCGGGCGCGGAGGCGGCGCCGCCTTCGTGGTGCTGTACCTGCTGTGCGTGGGGCTCATCTGCGCCCCGATCCTGATCGCGGAGATTGCGATCGGGCGGCGGACGCAGAAGGACCCGGTCACGGCATTCGAGGTCCTGCGGCCCCGCACGGCATGGTGGCTGACGGGCCTCCTTGGTGTGCTGGCAGGCGTCGGGATTCTCTCCTTCTACTCGGTCATCGCGGGCTGGACGCTGGCCTATGTCTGGTACACCGCCACCGGGGCGGTCACCGGGAGCCAGGACGCCATTGGCGCCTTCTTCGGCGACTTCGTCAGCAATGGTCCGCTCAGCCTCGGCCTCACACTGGTCGTGCTGGTGACGACGGCCGTGATCATCATCGGCGGTGTCCGATCGGGAATCGAACGGGTGACGAGGGTGCTGATGCCCTTGCTGCTCGGCCTCCTCGTCCTGCTGGCCGCCCGGGCGGTGACGCTCCCGGGCGCTGAGGCTGGCCTCGCGTACTACATGCGACCCGACGTCAGCCGGTTGTTCGATATGTCGGTGCTCAACGCAGCCCTCGGCCAGGCGTTCTTCTCGCTGAGCCTTGGCATGGGCGCGATGATCACTTACGGCAGCTATCTCACCCGCCGGCAGGGGATCGGCGGCGCGGCCGTCTGGGTGGTTCTTCTCGATACGTCGGTTGCGCTGCTGGCCGGGTTCATTATCTTCCCGGCTGGATTCTCCCTCCCCGGCTTCGATCCCGGGTCGGGCGGCCCAGGGCTCATCTTCACCGTTCTCCCCCGCCTGTTCGACACGCTGCCCGGCGGGCACCTCTTCGGGGCAGCGTTCTTCGTCCTGCTCAGCATGGCGGCCCTGACGTCTACGATCTCGTTGCTCGAGGTTCCCGTGTCGCACCTGATCGACGGGCACGGCTGGACGCGCCGGAACGCCGTTCTGGCCATCACGACGCTGACCGCCGCGCTGGCTATCCCTTCGGCGCTGTCGAACGGCGCGGTGGGCTTTTTTTCGCAGCTGCCCGGGCTGGGCATGAGCTTTCTCGATTTCATGGCCATCGTCTGGAACGAGTTCGCGCTCCCTATCGGCGGCCTGCTCGTGGCGATTTTCGTCGGGCACATATGGCGGGTTGACGAGGCGCTGGCGGAGCTGCGCGCCGAGGGCGCCGCCTTCCCGCTGGGCGGCCTCTGGGGCGCCCTCATCCGCTACGTCTGCCCCATCGCCATCCTCCTGATCATCATCTTCACCACCTTGCGGACGCTCGCCAGCTGAGCGGACGACTTTTCCCGGCAGGAGCCCATGAATCTCGAGACCCTGACAGACCAAATCCTGGCGCTGGACAGCTTCGTCTGGCAGCCCCTCGCCATGCCGCTGGTGCTCGTCATCGTCGGCGGGCTGCTCACGCTGCTGACCGGCGGCGTGCAGATCCGGCGCTTCCCGGCGGCGGTCAAGATGGTGTTCGGCGGCGCCACGACGAAGCGCGAGGCCACGTCCAAGACCATCACCCCCTTCCAGGCGCTGACGACCGCGCTCGCGGCGACGGTCGGCAACGGCAACATCGGCGGCGTCGCGACCGCGATCCTCATCGGCGGCCCCGGCGCGGTGTTCTGGATGTGGGTCACCGCGACGGTCGGGATGGCGACGAAGTACGCCGAGGCGCTCCTCGGCGTCCATTACCGCGTGACGCGCGAGAGCGGTGAACTCGCCAGTGGCCCGATGTACTACATCAGCCGGGGGGTACCCCAGGGCGGGCTCGGCAAAATCCTGGCCCTGGCTTTCGCGTTCTTCGGCATGATCGCGGCCCTCTTCGGCACGGGCAACATGGCGCAGTCGAACACGGTCGCACGCACCGCGGTCGAGGCCATGCGCACGATCGCCGGCGTGGACATGCCGCCCTGGGTCCCGGGCATCATCATCACGATTCTGGTGGGGCTCGTCCTCATCGGCGGCCTCAAACGCATCGCGCGGACGGCCGAGGCCATCGTTCCGACGATGCTCCTCATCTACGTCACGACGTCGATCATCTACATCGTCTTGAACGCCGCGCAGCTGCCGGAGGTCTTCGGTATGATCTTCGCGGAGGCCTTCAGCCCCACGGCGGCCATTGGCGGGTTCGTGGGGGCGTCGGTGGCGCAGGCGATTGCGTCCGGGGTCAGCCGGGGCGTGCTGTCGAACGAGGCCGGGCTGGGCAGCGCCCCGATCGCCCACGGCGTGGCCGACGTCAGGCACCCGGTCCAGCAGGGCCTGGTGGGCGTGGCCGAGGTCTTCATCGACACCATCGTCGTCTGCTCGATGACCGCCTTCATCATCCTGTCATCCGGGATGTGGACCGACGCGGCCTACCAGAACGCCAGCGGAGACCTGACGGCGGCGGCGATGTCGACGACGATCCCGTTCGCCACGGCCATCGTCGCCATGTGCTCGTTCCTCTTCGGGTTCTCCACGCTGATCGCCTGGTACTACTACGGCGAGAAGTGCTTCGAATACATCTTTGGCTCGCGCCCGATCATGATCTACAAGACGGTGTTCGTCGTCCTGATCTTCGTCGGCGCGGTGATCGAGGTGCGGCTGGCGTGGGCCGTCGGCACGCTCCTCAACAGCTTCATGGCCTTCCCGAACCTGGTCGGGCTCGTGCTGCTGCTGCCGATCATCCGACGGATCACGATGGACTACTTCTACGGCGGCAGCCGCGAATTCTCAGTCGACCACCCGACGACCGGAGCGCGGGTGACGTAAGAAAGGTGGAAGCCTGGCAAGAAACATCCTGACTCGGCGCTCGGGGTCGGCGCCGGTCAGCAAGTCCGAAATGACGGCGACCGATGACGCGCCGGCCGCGAGGACGGCCGCCGCGTTGTCCAGCGTGATCCCGCCAATTCCCACAACCGGAAGGCCCGTCGCCGCTCCGTGGCGCACCAGGTCGAGCCCCCGCGCGGTGTAGCCGGTGTCTTTCGTCGCGGTCCCGAACACTGGCC
Source organism: Acidobacteriota bacterium (assembly GCA_013813355.1). GTDB lineage: Bacteria > Acidobacteriota > Vicinamibacteria > Vicinamibacterales > 2-12-FULL-66-21 > JACCRT01. The sequence continues at coordinate 16,195 of JACCRT010000002.1, forward strand.
CGACCGCGATGTAGGTCACCGCTTCCTGCGCCGCCTGGTCCACCTGCTCGCGCGTATGGGTGGAGCGCCCGACGAGGGCTTCCGGGCCGACAAGTCTCCGAACGTCGGCAACTGGAAGATCGTCCTGCCCCACGTGCACGCCGCCCGCGCCCGTCATCATCGCGATGTCCGCACGGTCGTTGATGACGAGCCGCCCGCCATGCGTCCAAGCCAGTGCCTGGATCTTCGAGGCGAGCGCCAGCACGGTCGCGCTGCTCCCCTCCTTGCAACGCAATTGGAGCAACCGTGCGCCGCCACGGAGGCAGGCCGCCGCCAGCAGGACGGGTGTCACCCCGCGCTGCCGGCAGACAGCGGTGTCGATGATGGCGTACAGCGGCGGGAGGGCAATAGGCATCGGGCGCCCGGATTCCGATCGGTGAATCCGTGTCAGTCCGCTTGAATTCGCAGGCGCTATACAGCCTCGGCGAGACCGCCGCCGCTCTTCTTCTCGACCAGGTAGCGGTCCATGAACGACGTACTGAGCCGGCCCGCGACGAAGTCGGGGTCCGCCAGGATCTTGAGGTGCATCGGGATGGACGTCTTGATCCCCTCGATGACGGTCATCTCGAGCGTGCGCCGCATCCGCGCGATCGCCTCCTGGCGGTCGCGGCCGTGGACGATGATCTTGGCAATCATCGAGTCGTAGTACGGCGGCACCGTGCACTCGGAATGGACGAACGTATCGACGCGCACACCGGGTCCTCCGGGCACGCTGTAGGCGTGAATCACGCCGGGCGAGGGGGCGAACGTCTCGGGATCCTCGGCGTTGATCCGGCACTCGATCGAATGTCCCGAGAAGGTCACGTCGCTCTGGCGATAGGCGAGGCGCTCGCCGGCCGCGATGCGGATCTGCTCCTTGACGATGTCCACGCCGGTGATGAACTCGGTGACCGGGTGCTCGACCTGCACCCGGGTGTTGACCTCGAGGAAATAGAAGTTCCCCTTGTCGTCGAGCAGGAACTCGAACGTGCCCGCGTTGGTGTATTGCACGGCGCGGGCCGCATCGACCACGGTGTTGCCCAGCTTCCGGCGCATCTTCTCGGTGACCGCGACCGACGGGCCTTCCTCGAGCAGCTTCTGGTGCCGCCGCTGGATCGAGCACTCGCGCTCGCCGAGGTGGATGACCGAGCCGTGATGGTCGCCGAGAACCTGGAACTCGATGTGGCGCGGGTGCTCCACGTACTTCTCGATATACACGTCGCCGACGCCGAAGGCGGCCTCGGCTTCCCGCTGCGCGGTCTTCAGCGCCTTTGACAGCTCGCCGGGGTCGCGGATGATCCTCATGCCCCGCCCGCCGCCGCCGGCCACGGCCTTGATGATGACCGGCAACCCGAGGTCCCTGGTGATCTTCTGGGCCTTCTCCTCGCTGTCAACAGGCCCGTCGCTGCCCGGGAGGATAGGCACGCCCGCCTTCTTCATCGCCCGGCGCGCGCGCGCCTTGTCGCCGAGCAGCCGGATGACGTTGGGGGCCGGGCCAATGAACTTGATATGGCAGGCTTCGCAGACCTCGGCCAGGTAGGCGCTCTCAGAGAGAAAACCGTAGCCCGGGTGAATCGCATCGGCGCCGGTAATCTCGGCGGCGCTCAGCACGGCCGGGACGCTCAGGTAGCTGTCCGCGCTTCGCGCCGGCCCGATGCAGACGTCCTCGTCGGCGAAGCGGACGTGCAGCGAGTTCTCGTCGGCCTCGGAGTAGACGGCGACCGTCTTGATCCCCAGTTCCCGGCACGCGCAGATGACACGCAGCGCGATCTCGCCGCGATTGGCAATCAGGATTTTCTTGAACATGGTCAGGAGAAGCGGATGGCGAACAGCCGTTCCCCGTACTGCACCGGCTTGCCATTCTCCACGTAGGCGCTGACGATCTCGCCGTCATACTCCGACGTGATCTCGTTCATGAGCTTCATCGCCTCGATGATGCACAGGACCTGGTCCTTCTTCACGCGCTGCCCCACCTCGACGAACGGCGGGGCGCCAGGCTCGGGCGTGTTGTAGAACGTGCCGACGATCGGGGATTTGACCACCACGAGTTCAACAGAATCGTCGTCGGCCGACGGCGGGAGCGGGCGTGCCGCATCGGGGGATGAGGCGGGGGGCGCAGGATTGACCGTCGCCGCCGCCCCCGCCGCGGCGGGAGGAAGCGCCGCGGCGGCGGCCGGCGCCG
>JACCRT010000020.1 GCA_013813355.1 Acidobacteriota bacterium
AGTCCGACGGCGCGCAGGAGTGCATCAAGATCCGTGACCACGCGCTGGTAGAGGCGGTCGAGTTGCTGGCGCTTGTCTTCGGCGAGACGCGCGTCTGCGGCGACCGGATGGAGCAAGCCGGCTGTCAGCGGCGCATAGACACGTTCGAAGAGCTTCAGAAAGACCACACAAATCCTGTAGCCCTTGGGGAGCAGGCGATAGCGTCGGGAGTGGGGCACTTTCTCGACGAGGCCCTTGGCGCGGAGTTTCGAGAGGTCGTAGCGCAAGGAGCCGAGCCGATACTGATCGGGGGTGACGTCGAGGGCGGCCGTGGCCGCGGGATGGAGTGCGCGCGTCGTGAACGTATCGCCGGCGGCAATGTGCGCGAAGCGCACGAGGGCATGCATCACGGCGAGCTGGCGCGGATGATCGAGTTTCAAACCGGGAATGCGCTTGCCATTCGGCAGGCGTGTCGGGTCGGCAAGCTGGCGGAGCTGGCCGCGGTCGACGAAACTCTCGAGGATGTCCTGTTGCACCGTGAGGTACCGGTCGGTGACCGCCGCCATCGCCTCGCGCAACGGCGGCAACTGTTCGATGGATTTCGCCACGCCGAAGTCCCGGACGTTGTTGGAGGTGGCCTCGGTACGCAGGATCCGATGATCCCGCACGTACTGTTTGACCGACCCGTCGCGGCAGTAGCTGCGGATGACGGGATTCGGAAGATCGAGATCTTCGATGATCGTCTCCAGCTTGCCGCGGTACCGCTTGGTCACCTTGCGGCCGAAGATCGTCGCGAGTTTTGTGGGTTGCCCCATGGTGCGATTCGCATCGAGCAGGCGCTCGCCGAGCGCGTCCAGCGCGGCTCGCCGATCAAAGATCAGGTTGTCACAGTACTCGACTTGTGCGAAGAAGAGTCGATGCTGACAACTCGCCGTCCGCCGCTCCGTTGGCGTGAAGAACGGCGTGAAGGCCCGCAGCCACTTCTGCGCACAGCGCTCGATGTCGCGAGCGGTCAGGCTGTCGGCGAGGGCCTGCAGTCGGACCGGATCGCTGCACGTCAGGAACGCATTGGACTCTTGCCGAAACCGCAGGCCTTCCGCCCGCATGCGCGTGGCCAGCCAATGATGCTGATTGAGGCAGACGCGCGCGGAGAACGGGAAGTAGGGGCACAGGCGGACGAACATCCGCCCCCACGCGGCGTCATTCAGGTAGAAGTTGTACTGGACGACCCACCGTCGCGCGTACTGGAGATGCCAGCGATCCTCTTTGCCGATGGCCGTGAGGATCCGCGCGGGCTCACGCCCCTTCACGATCACGACGACCTGATCGGGTGTGGCCCGGCGGAAGTACGGTTCAACGAACGCGTCCCGCCGACCCGACGGTGACTCGACGATCGGCGCGCGCCACGCCTTCGCCTGGGCCGTCACCCACCGCTGGAACTGCGTGGCAATGTCGGTCAAGACCGCCTTGCTGACCGGATACTGCTGTCGATAGTGTTGAAGAACCCGACGACGCGCTCCGGCTGCTGGAACGGTTGGATCAGTCCGTTGATCAGGAGCCGATCGAAGCACCGGTACCCGAAGCGAATGCTATGCTCGTGATGCTCGTAGAAGGTGTTCATGGTCATCCTCCAGGTTTCAGCACCGAGAAGGATATCGCCATGAATGCCCCTCGAGCGATCACCGGTTTGCGCGCGCAGCGCGCCTATAACCAGCCAAGGGCTCTGCCCTCACCGCCCTTACGAGTTACTGGGATATCAAGGGCAGAGCCCTTGGCTGGTTAGTGCCTGTCGAAGTTAACGGAAGGCCCGTTTCTCAGACCCGAGCCGTCCGCAGCCTTCGGGGTGTCCAGCGACCTCCACTGGCTGCTCGGGACCGGCAAGCGTCTGAAGCTGCCCGTCACGGACCAGCTCATTCGATCTCCCCGCGACGCGTTCGACGCGATGATCGAAAAAGTGGGTGGCGCTCCTGTGCATCGTTGCGGCGCGTTTCTCAAAGGGCTCTCTCGAATGGAGGAGGCGGGCGGCCCGCTTCGGCAGCTCGAATCCTGTCTGCGCCAGGTCCTCACCTCCGCCGATGCGCCCACCGAATACTGGTGCGTCGTCCACGGCGATCTGAACGTCAGGAACGTGCTCTGCGGTGAGGAGAGCGGCGACCTGTGGGTGATCGACTTCGCGAAAACCGATTTCGGGCCGCCGGCGATCGACTTCGTGGTGTTCGAGATGGCGTGCCGGCTGGATCTGCTCGCAGGACCACTTGCCGCGAGGTTCGAGGCGGAAGTGCCATCAGGCAGCGTGAACGAGTCGGAATGGCTGGCCGGAGCACGCCGGCTGCTGGAGCGGTTCGAGCGCAGCACGGTAGACGACGAGCGCCTCGACCTGGGCGCGCTCAGTACGGGAGCCGCGGCAGTGCGGGAAGACGCGCGGATCAAGCGTGCATGGCAGGCCGTGCTGACCGCGCGCCGGATTGCGTTCGAATCATTCTATCGGGAGCCGAAGGCGCGGCGGGTCTACGGCGTCGTGCTCGCCCTCTATTGCCTCCGAGCTCTCCAGCGGTACCGGACCTTGGTTACGGAAGATTACGCGCCGTTCGGGGCGCTCTGGATCCAGGTGATCTTCGAGCGGACGGTGAGCGCCCTGGTGCGCCGCCTCACAAAGCGCTCGTAACGAAATGCAGTCGAAGACCGAACGACGGCCGACGATTCTCGTCGACATGGATGGTGTCCTCGCCGATTTCGAGGCCGGATTCGGCTGCATTGATGCGCTTTCCGGGCCGGGATGAGTTCGGCCGGTCGCGCTCGGAGTCCATGCGCCTCCCATGCGGCGGCTGCGCTACCATGTCCGCGAATGCCGACCGACATCACCC
>JACCRT010000046.1 GCA_013813355.1 Acidobacteriota bacterium
CCGATCCGCTGATCAACCTCCACGACGCGCACGCGGAGGGTCGGCTGGTGGCTGGTGAACGGCTCATCCTGTTCACGTTTGGTTTCGGCGCGAACTGGGGCTGCATGGTGCTGGAACATTGAGCAACCGCGTCCTGCTCGTTACAGGCGCCACAAGCACCGTCGGCAGTGCCGTCCTCCAGCGGTTGCTGAGCAGCGATGCGTTCACGAGCGCCACGATTGTCGTTCGCACGGCACCGCTAGCAGCCCGTGGTGAAAGTCTGACTGCATTCGACGAGCGAAGCCTCCCCGGGGGCGGCGTTGCTCCTCCTTCAAATACAGCCGGTATTCTCAGTCGTCGCGCCTTGCCCGCGGGGCGCCTCGCCCGTCTCGGTGCGACGCCAGACTTTCACCACGGGCTGCTAACGTCCGATGACGACCCCCCAGGCGCCGGCGCCGGTGGGGATGGTGGCGGTGACGCGACGACGTTCGATGTCGATCACCGAGCTGTCGCCCGAGAGGCCGTTGGCCGTGTAGAGCTTGCGGCCGTCGGGAGTAATGGCGATGCCCCAGGGGCGTCTGCCGACGGGTACGGTGGCTACGACTTTGAGCGATTGGGCGTCGACGAAGGCGACGCTGTTCCCGTGGCCGTTGGCGACGTAGACGAATCGGCTATCAGGGGACACCACCACGCCCACGGGTTTGGCGGTGGCGGGCAGTTCGATGGTGGCGATGACGCGGTGCTGCGCCACGTCGATGACGGCGACCGAGCCGCCGATCTCCGCCGACACGTACGCGCGGGTGCCGTCGGGGGAGAAGGCGGCATCGCGCGGGCGGGGATCGACCAGGAAATTCGAGACGACCTTCAGGGCGTTGGTGTCGATCACCGAGACGGTATTGCTGGTTTCGGCAGTGACATAGACCCAGCGCTCATCAGGGCTGATGGCGATCCCTTCGGGCTCGATGCCCACGACGAGGGTCGCGAGCACCTGACCGGTCTTCAGATCCGTGATGGTGGCCGTGCCGGCGTCTTCGTTCGCGGCGTAGAGCCGCGAGCCGTCCCTGTTGAGGACGAGCCGTTCTGGATCGGATCCCGCGTCGTACCGTGCCAGGATGGCGCCGGTTTCGACATCGGCGACCGCGATGCCGTCCTGATCACTGGTGGCGTGCGGATTGTCATCGCTCAATGCCACGAACAATCGCCGGCCGATGACTTCGAGCCCCCGCGGCCGCGGCGCCATCGTGATCTGGCGGACCACCCTGTCGGTCGCCGTGTCGATGACCGTCACCGTGCCGGCGCGCTCGTTGGAGACGTAGGCCCGCGGAGCCGGCGATTGCCCGAAGGACGCCGACGTTGTCAGCACGACGAACATCAGCGCGACCGTCCAGCCCATCTTCATCGGTTTCCTGCCTCCCAGAGAAGTTCACCCAGGACCTCGTCGCCGGACACGATGTAGAGCGGCTGGCGCAAGACGCGAGTGGTGGGATCGAACACCAGGGGCCGTCCCTTGTGACCGTCGAACCGGGTGCCCGCGAGGGCCTGGCACCGGGGCGCGTCCGGCGCGCGCAAGGCGCTGTCGACCAGCGCCTTGACGGCGAACCAGGCCAGCCAGGCCTCTGACGTCATCGGCCCGCCAGTCTGCTTCCGATAGCGGTCGTTGAGTTCTGCGGCGCCATAGCGAAAGAGCGATGGATGCCAGGCCACGACACGCGGATCGGCCGCCTTGCCCGCCGCGGGGCTCTCCAAGCGCCAGCGCTCGAGCGCGGCGGTGCGCTCGGTTTCCGTCAGCCCCGCACGAAAAGTACAGCCCGGATCAGGGAAGCCGGGCACGTCCCGGAGGAGCACGATGGGTGTGGCGGACGGGACCGCGCCCGGGCTCGGAGGCTCCACGGAGATCACGCCAATGGCGCCCGTGATCCCGGCCGCGGACGTGCCGAGCTGAAGCTCGCGGCGCATCAGCGTCGACGTAACGGACGCCTCGGCCACCCCGAACTGCAACCCCTGCGCGGCTGCCTCCGGCAGCTTGCCGTGCACGAGCAGGCGCAAGCCGTCCGGCGCCGACACAGCCCGGGCCGGCAGCGCGGCCGCCAGCGGAGTGGCCAGCATCCAGGCCAGCAGATCACGTCGGGTCAGCGCGGGCGCAGGCATGAGGGCTGGAGCGATTGTAATCACTCCCGGCCGGTTCACGCGCACTCGCGCTTACGTGGACCTGATCGAATCCGGAAGGGGTGTCACCGACGCCGGCCGGGGGACGATTCACGCTTTGGCAATCACCAGCCGTCGTGGTGACCAGTTCCACCCCTCTCGCGTTCCCGAATCATACGCGTGCCCGGCGGGCGGCGCCATCCGGCCGGGCTGTTCAGCTGCTGCTGGTTGGAAGCCCATGCACTCGGTGCTCGGAGGTGCGAGGCGAGCATGGTGTTCGAGCGCTCTCCGTGCCCGGTTACTGGAACCGGCTTTGCTACTCACCCTGCTGGCTCCCCCGCAATTGCCGTTGGGCTGATGGCGGTCGGGCGAATTCGTAAGCAAGCCGACCACCACGCCGCGGGCGGCAGGCGGCACGGGCGCAGACGGCGACGGACGCGACGGAAAGGACAGCAACGGACCCATGCAGATTCTCATCACTGGCGGTGCGGGGTTCATCGGATCGCACCTGGCCGATGACCTCATTCACCGCGGGCACAGCGTACGCGCGCTGGATAACCTGTCGTCGCAGGTGCATGGTACCGACGTGGCGCGCCCGGGCTACCTTGATCCTGACGTCGAACTCCTGCTGGGGGACGTGCGCGACCCGCTGACCGTGCGCCGCGCGCTCGACGGGGTGGACGCCGTGTTCCACTTCGCCGCGGCGGTCGGGGTCGGCCAGAGCATGTACGAGATCGAGCACTACACGTCGACGAACAATCTCGGCACCGCCGTCCTGTTGCAGGAGATCGTCGACCGCCCGGTTCAGCGGCTCGTGGTGGCGTCGAGCATGAGCCTGTACGGGGAAGGGCTGTACCGCACCGGCGACGGGACGACGACGACCGGCGTGGAGCGGGGCCTGGCCCAGTTGCGCGCGGGCGAGTGGGAAGTCCGTGACGCCGATGGCGGCCTCCTCGAACCGCTCCCCACCCCCGAAACCAAGGTTCCCTCGCTTTCGTCGGTCTACGCGCTCTCGAAGTTCGACCAGGAGCGGCTCTGCCTGATGATCGGCCGTGCCTACAACATCCCCACCGTCGCCCTGCGGTTCTTCAACGTGTTCGGCACCCGGCAGGCGCTCTCGAATCCGTACACCGGGGTCCTGGCTATCTTTGCCTCGCGGCTGCTGAACGGCAACGCGCCGCTGATCTTCGAAGACGGGCTGCAGCGGCGCGACTTCGTCAGCGTGTACGACGTCGTGCAGGCCTGCCGCCTCGCCCTCGACGTTCCGGAGGCGGCCGGGCACACGTTCAACGTAGGCAGCGGCCGGTCGCATTCGGTGTGCGAGGTGGCCGCGCTTCTGGGGCAGGTGCTCGGGAAAGCCATCCCGCCGGACGTCTGCGGCAAGTACCGGGCGGGGGACATCCGCCACTGTTTTGCGGACATTTCGCTGGCGCGCAGCGTCCTCGGCTACGAGCCGCGGGTCACGCTCGAACAGGGCCTGGTGGAACTGGCCGAATGGCTTCAGGACCAGACGGCCGTCGACCGGGTCGCCGATGCCAGCCGGGAGCTTGCGGCGAGGGGGCTGACGGTATGACGGCGGCATCCCGGATGTCCGACCTGGCGCTCATCACCGGCGGAGCGGGCTTCGTGGCGACGAACGTGGCCGATCGCCTGCTGCGCCTCGGCTGCCGCGTGCGGCTGTTCGACAACCTCTCGCGTGCCGGCGTGGATCAGAACGTGGCGTGGCTGGAGGCCGAGCACCCGGGGCGCGTCGAACTCGTCGTGGGGGACGTGCGGGACGCGGCGGCGCTCCGCGAGGCGGTCCGCGGCACGACCCGCGTGTTCCACTTCGCCGCCCAGGTCGCCGTGACGACGAGCCTGGGCGATCCCTTCCTTGACTTCGAGGTCAACGCGCGCGGCACGCTCAACCTGCTCGAGGCCCTTCGAGGCCTGGCGGCGCCGCCCAGTCTGCTCTTCACCTCGACCAACAAGGTGTATGGGGAGCTGGAGGATGTTCGCCTGCTGGCGCGCGGCCGCCGCTACGAGCCGCTGGATGCAGAGCTCGCGGCGCGGGGGGTCGGCGAACGGAGGCCACTCGATTTCCAGAGCCCTTACGGCTGTTCGAAGGGGGCGGCCGAACAGTACGTGCTCGATTACGCGCGCACCTTCCGGCTGCCCGCCACGGTGTTCCGCATGAGCTGTGTCTACGGCCCGCACCAGTTCGGGACAGAGGACCAGGGCTGGGTGGCGCACTTCCTCATCCAGGCGCTGCAGGGGCGTGCGCTGACCGTCTATGGCGACGGGATGCAGGTGCGCGATGTGCTGTTCGTCGAGGATCTTGTGGACGCGATGCTCCTCGCGCACGATCGGATCGAGGACCTCGCAGGGCGCGCCTTCAACATCGGCGGCGGCCCGGACCACACGGTGTCGCTGCTGGAGCTGATCGAGCTGCTGGGGGAGATGCTCGGCGGCCGACCCGCCTACGCGCTGGAGCCCTGGCGCCCAGCCGACCAGCGGTATTACGTGTCGAACACCGGGCGCTTCAGTGCGGCCACCGGCTGGCGCCAGATGACCAGCGTGCGCGAGGGGCTCGAGCGGCTGGTGAACTGGCTGGTGGAGGTGAACGCCGCACGCGCGCCGCTGCCGGAAATCGTGGGCAGCCGGGTCGCATCATGAAGTTCGCGCTGCTGAACCCGCGATGGACGTTCGACGGCGGCATCTACTTCGGCTGCCGGGAGCCGCACCTGCCGCTCGAATACGGCTACGCGCGCGCGCTGCTGGAGCGGGACGGCCACGAGGTCCTGCTCGTGGACGCGCAGCTGCACGATCTGCCTCTCGAGGAGGTCGCCGGCCGGGTGTCCGCGTTTGCCCCGGACCGTCTCGTGATCACGACGGCGCCGAGCTACCTGTTCTGGCGCTGCGCGCCGCCGGAGCTGCGGGTGCCGCAGGAAACGCTGCGCGCGCTCGCCGGCGTTCCCGGCTTGCGGATCGTCGTCGGACCGCACGCCTCCACCACGCCCGCCGCGACGCTTCGCAAGCTCGGCGCGGACGTGGCGGTCCTCGGCGAGTGCGAGGACATCCTGCCAAAGCTGGCGTCCAGGCAGTCGGACTGGCCCGCCATCAATTCGATCGCGTGCGCCATGGGAGGCGAGGTGCGGGTCCAGGGCGAACCCCACCAGTGCGACCTGTCGGCGCTGCCGGCGCTGCACTGGCCGGCCGCGGACGTCGGGCGCCACCACCATCACCATCATCGCTTCGACGCGGAGCCCCTGGCGCCTGGCGCCGAGATGGAACTGTCGCGCGGCTGCCCCTATCACTGCACGTTCTGCGCGAAGGACAATTTCCGCGACGACTACCGGAAGCGTCCGCTCCCGGTGATCCTCGAGGAGGTGGACGGCTTCGTCGCGCAGGGCGTCGAATACATCTATTTCATCGACGAGATCTTCCTCCCGAACACGCCGCTCCTCGAGGCCCTCGTCGAACGGCCCGTCCGGTTCGGGCTGCAGACCCGCATCGACCTGTGGACACCCGCCATGCTCGACCTGCTCGGCCAGGCCGGCTGCGTCTCGATCGAGGCAGGTGTCGAGAGCATCACCGTCGAGGGACGCAACCTGCTCGACAAGGCCAGCCGGCTCACGACCGAACAACTGGCGGACCGGCTGATTCACGCCAAGCGTTCGGTGCCCTTCGTCCAGGCCAACCTGCTCGAATCGGGTGCCGACGACCCGGCCGACGTCGAAGCCTGGCGCCGGCACCTTCAGCAGTTCGGCGTGTGGGCCAACAAACCGGTTCCGATGTTCCCGTACCCCGGCTCGCCGGGATACACCCGCCGGTGGGGCGCCCCCGACGACCGGGCGTGGGAGCGCGCCATCGATTTCTACCTCGGGCAGTTCCAGGCGTTCAGCGACATCCAGGAGGCGCGGCCGCGCCCCCTATCCGAACTGGAGCTCCACAATGCCGACACGCATTAGCGGCACGCTCGAACGGCAGGACACCCACGGATTGGCCGGCATCCTCTCCGGCGCCCCCTCCTCGCGCGCCGTGCCGAGGCGGGTGCTGATGACCGCCGACGGCGTGGGCGGGGTCTGGCCCTGCACGCTTGACCTGGCGTCCGGGCTCGCGGCCCGCGGTGTGGAGGTCACCGTCGCCGTCATGGGGCCACCGCTGCTCGATCACCAGCTCGCCGAGGCCGCCCGCCGGGGGCTGGCCCTCATCGAGGGGGGTTACGCGCTCGAATGGATGGATAATCCGTGGAATGACGTGGACGCAGCCGGGGAATGGCTTCTTGGCCTCGAGCGCACGACGGCGCCTGATCTCGTGCACCTGAACGGGTTCTGTCATGCAGCCTTGCCGTGGCGGGCGCCGACGGTTGTCGCGGGGCACTCCTGCGTGCGCTCGTGGTGGCTGGCCGTGCACGGCGTGGAGGCGCCGCCCCAGTGGGCACGCTATACCGAACGCGTGGCCGAAGGGCTCCGTGCGGCCACGCTCGTCGTCGCGCCATCCGCAGCGATGCTGAGCGCGCTGGAGGCTGAATACGGCCCGCTCGGCCCGGCCCGCGTGATCCCCAACGGTCTCGCGCACGTCAGGCGCAGTGACACCACGGCGGCAAAACAGGACCTCGTGTTTTCGGCCGGCAGGATCTGGGACGATGCGAAAAATATAGAGGCGCTCTGTGCGGTGGCGTCCTCTCTGCCGTGGCCTGTCGCCGTTGCCGGTGACAGGCAGGGTCCACACGGTCCCTGCGCGCCCACCGCTGGCGTGAACTCTCTCGGCCAGCTGCCGCGCGAGGGGGTGCAGGCGTGGTACGACCGGGCGGGCATCTACGTGCTGCCGGCTCGCTACGAGCCGTTCGGGCTGTCGGTGCTCGAAGCGGCGGCCGCGGGCTGCGCGCTGGTGCTCGGCGACATCCGCAGCCTGCGCGAGAACTGGCACGGCGCCGCCGTCTTCGTGCCGCCCGATAACCGCCGCGCTCTCGCGGCGGCCATCCGCGAACTGAGTGCGGATCCCGAGCGGCGGCACACCCTGGCGCAGGCCGCGGCCGGCCGCGCGAGCACGTTCACGCTCAACCGAATGGTGGGCGGCTACCTGGACGCATACAGGTCGCTCACCCCCGTCGCGGTGCACCAGTGAGTCGGCCTCGCATTGCGTTCTTCGGCTCGAGCCTGGTCTCGGCGTACTGGAACGGGGCGGCCACCTACTATCGTGGCATCGTGCGCGCGCTGCACGAGCGCGGCTACGTGGTGACGTTCTACGAGCCTGACGCCTACGAGCGCCAGCAGCACCGGGACATCCCCAATCCCGACTGGGCCCGTGTCGTCGTCTACGAGGCGAACGAGGCGGCCGTGTGGCGGGCGATCGACGAGGCCAGGGGCGTCGACATCGTCGTGAAGACGAGCGGGGTCGGCGTGTTCGACGAACTGCTGGAGGCGGCGGTGCTGGCGAGCAAGGCACCCCACACGCTTGCGGTCTTCTGGGACGTGGACGCCCCGGCGACGCTCGACCGGCTGCAACAGAATCCGTCGGACCCGTTCCACGCGCTCATCCCGCGATACGACCTGGTGCTGACCTACGGTGGGGGCGAGCCGGTCGTGGAGGCCTACACCGCCGTGGGGGCCCGGGCATGCGTGCCGATTTACAACGCGCTCGATGCCTCGACGCACCACGCGGTGCCCGCGGATTCGCGCTTCGCCGCGGATCTCGGCTTTCTCGGCAACCGCCTCCCGGACCGGGAGCAGCGCGTCGAAGCCTTCTTCCTCGCTGCGGCGGAACGGTTGCCCCTGAAGCGGTTCCTGCTCGGCGGCAATGGGTGGGAGGGTAAGCCCATGCCGCCGAACATCCGCTATGTCGGGCATGTGTACACCGGTGACCACAACGCCTTCAACTGCACGCCTCGCGCGGTGCTGAATATCAGCCGCGAGAGCATGGCGCGGTACGGATTCTCGCCGGCCACGCGGGTGTTCGAAGCCGCCGGCGCCGCGGCCTGCCTGATCACGGACGCGTGGGAGGGGATAGAGCTGTTCCTCGAACCAGGGCGGGAAGTCCTGGTGGCCGAAGACGGGGACGCGGTGGCGGCCCACGTCGCGGAGCTCGACGCCCAGACGGCACGCCGGATTGGCGCCGCCGCGCAGCGGCGCGTCCTGGCCGACCACACCTACGCCAGGCGCGTCCTGCAGCTGGAAACGCTGCTCGGCGAACGGGCGGTTGCATGATGGAGGGCGATGCACGGCTCCCGGTCGTGCTCGTCATCGAAGACGATCGGGCGGCGCGGCAGTTATACGCGATGATGCTGCAGGAGTCAGGCTGCAGGGTGGTCGAGGCCCATAACGGGCTGCAGGCCATGGAGAAAGCTGGCGATCTGCTGCCCGATGCGATCGTCACGGACCTTGGCCTGCCGGGCATCGACGGCTTCGAGGTGTGCCGACGCCTCCAGGCGGATGAGCGAACCCGGCAGATTCCGGTCGTGGCAGTCACGGGCCGGTATGTCTCGGAGGCTGACGTCGCGCGGGCCCGGCGGCAGGGCTGCTCGACCGTACTCATCAAGCCGTTCGTGGCCGACGACCTGGTCGGCGCGGTCAAGGCCATTCTGGACACCGGATGCAGTTCTTCGACGTCGGCTGACAATCCACCCCTCCAGGGTTGACGGCGACACCACTCGGATACCGTGCGCGCCATGAGAATCGTCTTTTTCTGCCATTCGCTCCTGTCGGACTGGAACCACGGCAACGCGCACTTCCTGCGCGGCGTGACGACCGAACTGCTGGAGTGCGGCCACGCCGTGGACGTCTTCGAGCCTCGCGATGCCTGGAGTATGGTGAACCTGCTCCAGACCGAGGGCCCTGGAGCGCTCGACGATTTCCATACCGCGTATCCCCACCTGTCGGCGACCCGGTACGATCCTGACCGTCTCGACCTCGATGGCGCGCTCGCGGGAGCCGACGTGGTCATCGTCCACGAATGGAACGACCATCCGGTGGTCAGGCGGATTGGGCAGCACCGCGCGGCGGGCGGCCGGTACGTGCTGCTGTTTCACGACACGCACCATCGCTCGCTCACGGAACCGGCCGAGATGGCTCGGTACGACCTCGAGCATTACGACGGCGTGCTCGCGTTCGGCGAGGTGCTTCGTCAGCGCTACCTGTCGCAGGGGTGGGCGCGTCGTGCGTGGACGTGGCACGAAGCGGCCGACGTGCGGGTGTTCCGTCCCCTGCCACGGCCCGAGGGCCCCGGCTCCGAGGGGGACGTCGTCTGGATTGGCAACTGGGGCGACGATGAGCGATCGGCGGAGCTGCGGACATATCTGGTTGAGCCCGTGTGGCAGCTGGGCCTGCGCGCACGGGTGCACGGGGTGCGGTACCCGGACGAGGCGCGCGAGCTGCTGGCCGATGCCGGGATCGAGTACGCGGGCTGGCTGGCGAACTACCGCGTGCCCGAGGTGTTCGCCCGCTTCACCGCCACCGTGCACGTTCCCCGGCGCCCGTACGTCGAGGCGCTCCGCGGGATTCCGACCATCCGCATGTTCGAAGCGCTTGCGGCGGGAATCCCGCTGGTGTCGTGCTGGTGGGACGATGCCGAGCGGTTGTTCCGTCCGGGACGGGACTACCTCCTGGCCCGGACGCCCCGCGAGATGACGCGGGCCCTTCGTGCGGTGACCTCCGAGCCGGCGTTGGCGCGCTCGCTCGCGGCGTCTGGGCTCGAGACCATTCGCGCCGGCCATACCTGTGCGCACAGGGTGTCGGAGTTGCTGCAGATTGTCACGTCCATCCAGCAGACGGCACCGGAGACGGTGGTGCCCGCATGAAGATCGTGGTCCTCGGCCTGTCGATCACCTCGTCATGGGGCAACGGGCACGCGACCACGTACCGGGCGCTCGTTCGTGCCCTCGCCGCGCGCGGCCACTCCGTGCTGTTTCTCGAACGCGACGTCGAGTGGTACGCGCAGCACCGGGACCTACCGAACCCGTCGTACTGCGCGGTGCGGCTCTACGACAGCCTGGAGGCGCTCGAGGAGCGGCACGTCGCCGACCTCCGGGCGGCCGACCTCGTGATGCTGGGTTCCTACGTGCCGGACGGCATTGCCGTGGGCGATTTCGTGCTGCGCGTGGCGGGCGGCGTGACGGCGTTCTACGACATCGACACCCCGGTCACCCTCTCACGGCTGGCCGCCGGCGGCGCCGAGTATCTCGCACCGCGCCAGATCCCGCACTTCGATCTCTATCTCTCGTTCGCCGGAGGGCCCGCACTGGTGACCCTGCAGAACATGTATGGGGCACGGAGGGCACGGCCGCTGTACTGCTCGGTCGATCCCGAGCTGTATTTCCCGGCTACGACAAGAGGGGAACCCGTCTGGGATCTGGGCTACCTGGGCACCTATGGCGACGACCGCCAGCCGGTGCTGGACCGGCTGATGCTGCAGGCGGCGGGGAGCTGGGCGGCGGGCCGCTTCGTCGTGGCCGGTCCGCAGTACCCCGACGGCATTCGCTGGCCGGCCAACGTCGAACGGATCGAGCACCTGCCACCCACTGAACACCGCGCGTTCTACAACAGCATGCGATACACCCTCAACGTGACGCGGCGGGATATGGTGCGGGCCGGATTTTCGCCGAGCGTGAGGCTGTTCGAGGCCGCCGCCTGCGGTGTTCCGATCATCAGCGATGCCTGGATTGGGCTCGATCGCTTCTTCACCCCCGCGGTCGAGATCCTGATCGCCAACGGGCCCCGCCAGACGCTCCGCTACCTGCGCGACATCCCGGAAGCCGACCGGCGGGAGATCGGGCGGCGCGGCCGGGCCCGGGTGATGGGGGCACATACGGCTGAGCATCGTGCTATCGAACTCGAGACCTGCGTGCGCGAGGCGGGGTATCCGCAGGCTGATCCCGCCCGTACCTCCTTCAAAGACGGTGTGGAGACGTTCCTCTCATGAGCAGCGCGGTAATGACGACGGACCAGATCAGAACGCGCGTGCGCGAGCTGGGCGACTGGTTTCACAACATGGATCTCGGTGGCGTGCAGACGGCCCCCGACCACTACCTTGGTGATTATCCGGGGGTCAAATGGCGCCGGTTCGCGAATGCGATCCCTTACGACCTGTCGGGCCGGACCGTGCTCGACATCGGCTGCAACGCGGGGTTCTATTCGATCGAGATGAAGCGGCGCGGCGCCGATCGGGTCGTCGGGGTCGATAGTGACGAGCGGTACCTCGAACAGGCACGGTTTGCCGCCGGCATCGCGGGTGTCGAGATCGAGTTCCAGAAGATGTCGGTCTATGACGTGCCCAACCTGCGGGAGCGCTTCGACGTCGTCCTCTTCATGGGTGTGCTGTACCACCTCCGCTACCCGTTGCTCGCCCTCGACCTGTTGTTCGAGCACGTCACGCGGGATCTGGTCGTGTTCCAGTCGATGCTGCGCGGAAACCACGAGACACGGCGGTTCGCCGAGGACTACGAGTTCGACGAGATGGAGCACTTTGACGATCCGGCCTACCCGCGGCTGTATTTCGTCGAGCACAGGTACTGCGGCGACGAGACCAACTGGTGGATCCCCAACCGCGCCTGCGCCGCGGCGATGCTGCGGAGCTCGGGTTTCGATGTCATCGGTCATCCGGAAGAAGAAGTCTTCATCTGCCAGCGCCGGAACGCCACGCCGGAGCACATGAAGCGGGAAGGGGAAAGGCCGGCGTGGTTGAAGCGGTAATGCTCTGGAACGAGCCGAACAACCTTTCGCACTGGGACTTCGAGATCGATCCCGAGTGGAAGCTGTTCGCCGGGCTCGTCAAGTCCGCCTCCGCGGCCGTGGCGGCGGAGCGCCCCCGGCTGTCGCGGGTGATGGGCGGGCTGTCACCCATCGATCCCTGTTTCGTCCGGACGCTGCAGGCCCATGGAGCGCTCGACGCGGTGGACGTGCTGGCCCTGCACGGGTTTCCGCTCGACTGGAACCACTGGCAGATACACGAGTGGCCCGACAAGCTGGAGGAAATCCGCGCGGTGACGAACCTGCCGCTCTGGGTGTCGGAGGTCGGCGTGTCGACGTTCGGCGCGGAAGAGGTGCAGGCCTTTGGCCTGCGCCGGACGGCCGAGCTGCTGCGGGGGCAGGTGGATCGCGTCCATTGGTACAGCCTCTATGACCTGCCGCGCGCCTGGCCCGCCACGACGAGACATCGCGAGGCCGAGGGGTCAGCCTACTACCGCCACTTCTACATGGGCCTGCTGCGCGAGGACGGCTCGCCGAAACTGGCGGCCGAACAGTTCCATGAGTTCACGCCCGATCTCGGCATCTGCCAATGGTTCCACTTCGAGGACCCACGACTCGGCGAAGCCGTCAGATGGCTCGAACGGCTCGGCGTGCGGTACCTCCGGACGGGTCTCAGCTGGGCGGACTCGATCCGGCCGGGGGCCCAGGACTGGTTCGACCGGCAGATGCGCGCGCTCGAACCCTTTGAGGTGACGCTCACGTTCTGCTTCACGCCCGAAGGCGAGGGCATCCGGCCGAATCATACGAGCCCTCCTCGGAATGCGCAGGCCTTCGCCGACTTCTGCGCCGCGCAGATCCGGCGGTATGCGTGATGGCTGTTAAGCGTCCAGTACCTGCGGCTCGATGTATGAATCGCATCCGGGTGGCGGCGCGAGCCGGCGCGCCGGCCGCCAGTTTACGGGGTGTAATGGCTGGCACGTGAGTTGCGCCGAGCGAGGCATGGCAAAGACCAGGAAGAAGACAGCAGGAGCCGCCCCGGATGCAGACAGGCCCGCTTCGCAGCGTGCTGGTGGGACGTCGTCGGCCAGGCTCGACAGCGAGCGCGTCGCGGCCAGAGCCTATGAACGCTACCTTGCCCGCGGCGGCGTGGACCGCCTCGCCATGGACGACTGGCTCGAGGCCGAGCGCGAGGTGAGCGAGTCGAGTGGTGAGGGCGACACGTGAGTCCTGACGCCGACGTTCTGGCGCGCGGCCGTGCTGCAGCTGAGCGGTCCACTCCGGCGGGCGGGCGTGTCACCAGCGAGCGAGCCATCCTGGCAGCGCAGGGTGCCTACTTCGCGGCCACAGGGTTGTGGCCCATCTTTCACATGCGAAGTTTCGAGGCGATCACCGGCCCCAAGGTGGACCGCTGGCTGGTGAAAACCGTGGGCCTCTGCATAGCCTGCATCGGTGGCACGCTGCTCGCCGCGGCGCGCCACGATCGCGTCACCCCTGAGATCCGCGGGCTGGCAATCTCATCGGCCTCGGCCCTCGCGGCCATCGACGTGTACTACAGCGCCACAGGCCGCATCAGCCCCATCTACCTTGCCGATGCCGTCGCGGAAGCCGGACTTATTGCAGGGTTCGTGCGGGAGGGACGCCGCGCCGGGCGTGTGCCAACTCCAGGGTGAACCCCGTGATTAGAAGAGCCGCGCCCCGGGTGCGACATCCGCTTCGGGCATCACGAGGACCACGGCGCCGTCGGCGTCGGGGACGCCCAGCGTGAGCACCTCCGATGGGAACGGGCCGATCTGGCGCGCAGGGAAGTTGACGACCGCCAGCACCAGGCGGCCGACGAGATCGTGCAGGGCGTAGCGGACCGTCAATTGCGCCGAGGACGTCCTGGTTCCGAGCTCCGATCCGAAATCAATCCAGAGCTTGTAGGCAGGCTTCCGCGCCTCCGGAAAGGCTTCGGCGCGCAGGATGCGGCCCACCCGCACGTCCACCTTCTCGAAGTCCGCGATCGAGATCACCGGCTGGCGGCCTTGCGCCTGTAGCGGGCGCCAGGATCGCCGTCCACCAGGAGAATCCGCAGTGTGGCCATGCGGCACCATGATGAGCGAAGAGGCGCGGGGAGGCAAGCGCGTGAAGAAGCTGAAGGATCCTGAAGAGCCGCTGGATCGGCTGTTCAGCCGGATGCGTCCGCTGCGGCGTCATCTCGGCCCGGTCCGTTACCAGCTTCCGCCCCGGTGGAAGCTCGACCTTCAACGGCTGGAGCAGTTTCTGCAGGCACTGCCGTCGGGTGCAAGGCACGTGGTGGAGTGTCGCGAGCCGAGCTGGTATGCGCCCGAGGCGCTCGCACTCCTCGAGCCTCGGGGGGTGGCGCTCTGCCTGCACGACATGCAGGGAACGGCGACCGGGCGCCAGCGCGTCGGCCCCCTCGTGTACGTCCGCGTCCATGGGTCCAGCGGGCGCTACAACGGCTCGTACGCCGACGATCAGCTGCCAGACTGGGCGGACTGGCTGCACGCGCAGCGCGGGTCAGGGTGCGACGTGTACGCCTGCTTCAACAACGATATCGGCGGCCATGCACCGCGGAATGCGGTGACGGTGCGCCGGTACATGGAGGCACTCGAATGAACAGCCAGGCGATGTTCCTGCTGGGGGTGATGGGGGGCGCTGCCGCCGTCGTCGCCGGCAGCCAGGCGATCCGTCGGCGTCACGCGATCGACTTTGCCGGGCGCGTGGTGGTGATCACCGGGGGGTCGCGGGGGCTGGGGCTGGTGCTTGCCCGCCAGCTCGCCGCCGAGGGCGCCCGCCTGTGCCTGCTGGCACGCGCCGAGGCGGAACTCGCCCGGGCGCGCGATGAACTGCTCGATTCCGGTGCGGAGGTGATGACCCTCCGCTGCGACGTCCGCCGCCGGGCAGACGTGCGGGCGGCGGTCGATCGGATTCTGGAACGCTGGTCCAGGGTGGACGTGCTCATCAACAACGCCGGCGTCATCCAGGTGGGGCCGCTCGAGCACATGACGCCCGAGGACTTCGAGAACTCGATGGCGACCCACTTCTGGGGTCCGCTGCACATGATGTACGAGATCGTTCCGGAAATGCGCCGGCGGGGATTCGGCCGAATCGTGAACATCTCCTCGATCGGCGGCCGGGTCGCCGTCCCGCACCTCGCGCCGTATTGCGCGGGCAAGTTCGCGCTTGCAGGCCTGTCGGACGCGGTGCGTGCCGAACTGAATCAGTACGGCGTGCGCGTGACGACGGTCGCGCCGGGGTTGATGCGGACAGGCTCGCCGATGAATGCCGATATGAAGGGGCAGCATGAGGCGGAGTACGCGTGGTTTGCGATCTCCAGTTCCCTGCCAGGGCTGAGCATCTCGGCGGACGCCGCGGCGCGTCAGATCGTTGAGGCGTGCCGGCACGGCGACCCCGAGTTGACGATCACGTTGCAGGCGCGGCTGGCGGTGATGCTGACTCATGTCGCGCCGGGCGTGGTCGGCCGCATGATGATGATCGCGAACCGGTTCTTGCCCGGCCCCGCGGGCGTGGCCGGCGATCGCCACCGGAAAGGGCGTGAGAGCGAGTCGAAGTGGGCGCCCTCGGCCGCAACGATCCTGACGAATCGCGCGGCCGCGGCGAACAACGAATGGTGACCGTGGGAGGAGCGATCCTCCGACCGATGACCCTTCGATCAGGGCACGACTTCGCCTGATTCGACCTGCTGCTTGAAGCGGCGCAGGTCTTCGCGAATTTCGGTGGCCGCATCGCGGCCGACCAGCCGCGCGATGGCGGCACCCGCCTTGCCGCCCGGGGGGCTGTACTGCAGGCGCACGCGGAGCCTGGTGCCGCGCCCGGCCTTTTCGAAGTTTACCGAGCCGGCGCTGACCACCTCGGATCCCTCGAGCGAGCGCCACCCGATGAGCTTGTTCGGAACCTCGTTGTTGACTTCCGCATTCCACTCGACCGACATCCCGGCTGGCCCCTTCGCGCGCCAGCGGGAGATCGTCTCGGTGATGGGCTCGACCGACTCGAGGTGCCGCATGAACCGGGGAAGGTTCTCGAAGTTCCGCCAGAAGCGGTACAGCTCCTCCGCCGAGCGATTGATCGTGACGCTTTCCTCGACGAGCACGCCGGCCGATCCGCCAAGCGCCGCCCGCGTGTCTCCGCCGCCGGTCGCGGTGTCGATTCCCATGGCCTGGTAGACATCGCAGTGTGCGGTGATGCCGCGTCGGAAGAGCATGGCGAGGGCGGCGATGACGTAACCGGACGGGCGCTGCCGGGTGATGCCGAAAGCGGCCAGCCCGATGCCGGTACTCATCGAGATCCAGCGTTCCAGTTTGCTGATGTTGTGGCCTCCCTGCAGCCAGGCGGCGGCCGGGCTACCCTGTCGAGTCTCGCTCTCAACCATCATAATCGTCGTCTCCACTTCAGTTGTAGGTCGCGTGGCATCAGCGGCGGCTGGCGCCCGTCGTTGGTGTCCAGGACGGGGAGTCGCTCGCCGGGAAGGATCCTTCGGACGCATCGTCCACGCGGTCGTGTGCACGCCATCCCCAGTCGACCAGCCGGCTGTCGACCCAATCGCGGGCCACCCCATAGTCGTGCCGGCCCATCGCGGCACGTACCGCGAGCACGGCGCCCGCCGTGGCGGCGAGGCCACCCCCGAAGCCGCCGCGGCGAGCGCCCGTAATCGCGAGCGCGACGCCCCAGGCGGCGGTCATCCAGCGCTGCTGGTCGTAGTCCGAGAGCGCGGCCGACCAGCCGGGTTCGTCCCAGACGCTCTTCGAGCCGCGCGACACCTGCAGATTCATGGTTCCATCGGCCATCGAGTATCAGTCCTTTCGCAGGCCCGGGCGTCCGCCCAAGCGTAACAGCCTTAATGGTGCACAAGACGTACCCGGAAGCGTACTCCTCGACCCGCCGCCCCGGGTCGGCTTTTGAGGACCACGCAAACGGGACAGGGTGGGGCACGGGATCCACGGCTACAATGCGTGATGCGCCTACCCCGAGCATTGTTGGCCACGGCTGTCACTCTCCTGGTCATTAGCGGCCTTACCGTCCAGGGCAGCTTCCGATCGCAGCCGGCTGAGCCGTTCGATGTCCTGATTCGAAACGGCCGTGTCATGGACGGCTCGGGCAATCCGTGGCTGCGGCTCGACATTGGCGTCCGGGGTGACCGCATCGTGGCGGTCGGACGGCTGGGCAATGCGCCGGCCCAGAGGACGATTGACGCAGGGGACCGGCTCGTGACGCCCGGCTTCATCGACGTGCATTCGCACGCAGCGGAGGGGCTCCCGCACCCGGACCTCCGGCAGGGCCGGCCCCTTCTGTCGCAGGGGATCACGACCGTCGTCGTCAACCCTGATGGTGGAGGTCCGGTCGATCTTGCCCGGCAGCGGGCAGCGCTCACCGGCGGCGGTGTCGGGCCGAACGTGGCGCTGCTCATCGGCCACGGCAGCGTCCGCCGGAATGTTCTCGGTGCCGCCAACCGGCCGCCGACCGCCGAGGAACTGGATCGGATGCGCGCGCTTGTCCGGGCCGCCATGGACGAGGGCGCTTACGGCCTGTCGAGCGGCCTCTTCTATACGCCGGGCAGCTTCGCGCAGACCGAGGAAGTCATTGCGCTCGCACAGGTCGCGGCGGAGTTCGGCGGGCTGTATACGAGCCACATCCGCGACGAGGGTGACTACAACATCGGGGTGGTCGCGGCCGTGCAGGAAGTGATTCGGATCGCGGAGGAGGCCGCGATTCCCGGCATCGTCAGCCACATGAAAGCGCTGGGGCCAGATAACTGGGGCCTGGCGCCCGCGCTGACGCAGCGGATCGAGACGGCCCGCGCCCGCGGTGTGCAGGTGTTCGCGGATCAATACCCCTACGAGGCGTCGTCGACCAACCTCGGTGCGGCGCTGTTGCCCGGCGGCGTGACCGTCCCTGCGCCTGAGGAGCTGCTGCGCTCGATCGAATCGCTGACGCCGGCCGAACGCGTCGAGCGGGCCAGGCTGGAACAGGCGGTTGCCGAGAACCTCCGTCGGCGTGGCGGTGCCGAAGCGATCCAGATTGCCTTTCACCGCGCGGACGCGTCGCTCGAGGGCCGTACGCTCGGGGAGATCGCGGCCATGCGGGGGACCACACCCGAGCGCGCCGCGCTGGCGCTGATGGCAGGCGGGGGAGCGTCGATCGTCTCGTACAACATGTCGGAAGACGACATCCGGCATATCATGCGGAAGCCGTACACGATGACCTCGAGCGATGGCGGGCTCGTGCTGCCGACATCCGGCAAGCCACATCCGCGCAACTACGGCGCATTTTCGCGCAAGCTTGCCCTCTACGTGCGCGAGGGCCGAGTCCTGGACCTGGAGTTCGCGATCCGCTCGATGACCAGCCTGCCGGCTTCGGTCTTCGGCATACGCGATCGCGGCCTCATCAGGGAAGGGGCGGTCGCCGATTTGCTGATTTTCGATCCGGCGCTCGTCCGCGATCGCGCCACCTACACCGATCCGCACCAGTTGGCGGAGGGCATGGCGTACGTGCTCGTCAATGGGGTTGTCGTCGTGGACGAGGGACGGTTTACCGAGGCGCTGCCGGGAAAGGTGCTACGGAAATAGGCCGGGCTGCGGGGCATACCGTGCCAGCCACTGCTTCAGCCGGAGCTTGCGGCTGGCGCTCCCGGATGTCATGCACCGGACGGTCCCGAAGATGGGCCGCTCGAACCAGGGTCGGTCGTAGCGCCCGAGCACCCATCCGTAGCTCGCGTACGAGATCGGATCGCGGCCGTCGAGCGAGTACCGGTTCATCAGGTGCTCCATCCGCGCGAGCGCCTCGCGAGGCTCGACGGACCATTCGAGGATCTTCTTGCCCCAGACCATCCGCATGTAGCCGTGGAACCAGCCCTCAGTTGTCAATTGCCGCTGGGCGGCGTTCCAGATGCGATCGTGGGTCGCGGCGTCCTCGAGCTGTCGGCTGGTGTACAGATGCGGCCTCGGATCGTCGAGGTGCGCGTCGAGCGTCCGTCGCGCCCAGGCCGGAATGGCCTCGTAGCCCGTGGCCTGCGACCACTGGCAGCCGTTGAAGGCGAGTTCGCGCCAGACCACCAGCTGATCGAGGAAGGTCTCGGCGGACGCTGAGACGCCCCACCATCCCTCGCGGGCGCCGCCGGCCCCGGCGGCGAGCCGCCTGGTCGTCCATCGTTCGGCGCTCATGACCGCCGCGAAGACTTCGTGTGAGGCGAGGTGGCCGAAGTGCAGGTAGGGCGAGAGCCGGCTCGTCGCGTCGGCGTCCGGGTGGTTGTGCGCCTCGCCATACGCCGCCAGCCGCTCGCGGACGAAGGTGTTCAACGCCCGGGCCGCCGCCGTGCTGCCGCCTCTCGTGTCCGCCGGCGCCACGGCGTGATCGATCGGAAGGGTCGCGAGCGCGGCCACGCGGCCTTGGAGCATTCCCGGCTCGGCTGCGGGCCACTCGGTCGTGATGGAGGGGGGGACGGGATCGACGGCGGGCGCCTCGAAACCTTCAAGCGGATCCTCCTGCGGGAACTGCTTGAGGTGGGTCTTGAGCTCGCGCTGGACGAAGGCGCGGTAACCGCGGGCGGTCGGGAACTCGCGGCCGTGCGCCGAGAGCGGCACCAGGCCGTTCGAATCGACGGCCTCGAGCCGCACGACCGACTGCCGCGCGGCGGCCGCCAACATGCGAGGCAGAAAGAATGCGGGGTAGCTGTCGGTCACGACCACGCAGGCCGCGCGTGCGAGCGCTGCGAGCAGGCCCTTGCCCGCACCTCGCGACGGCTCAACGTAGGCGTAGTAGCGGGCGCGGCCGAGCACCGCGGCCGCGTTGGCAGCCATACCGTCCAGGATGAAGCGGTGGAGGCGGTCGTTCGCCCACGGGTAGTCGCACCGGAGCGCCTCGAGTATCACGAGCGGCCGCTGCAGCTCCCGGGCGAGCTCCGTCGCGCGCTGGAGGCCGAAGTTCCAGCGTGTTCGCCGCGCCGTTGTCATCCAGTAGAGAACAAAGGCGCCGTCCGGATTGAGCGGGCGGTCGTTGAGCGGGCGGATGCGCCCGAGGGGTGTCATGGCAGGCAACAACGGTTCGCGGAGCCGCCCCTGCATGTTATCCCGGGCGGCGCGTCATTGCGTCTCCGGCAGAATGGTACTGTCGTTCTTGAGCGCGCCTGGCGACGTGTTGAGGAACGTCGTGGGCGACAGGACGACCTGGTCGATCGAGAGCCCGTCCTCGCGCTGCTGGATGCGGATGCGCTGCGTCCCGGTCGAGGCGAAATAGACGACCGGCCCATACACGTTGGCGCCCCAGCCATTGTCCTGCCAGCCCCAGCCTGACAGCCCGCAGCCGCTGCAGTCCTCCAGGTTCACTTCCGTTGCCGACGTGGTGCCGATGCGCCAAAGGGCCGAACCGCTCGCGTTGACAGCCCCGGAGAACTGGACGAAGACCGAATCGTTGCCCCAGTGATTGCTCTCGGCGCGGCCGCGAATCCAGAGTTGATACGGCTTGCCTGCTACGGCATGGAACGTCATCTCGAAGTAGTTGGCCGGTGAGGCCGCTGCCGTGTTGATCTTCGGGTCGTTCTGGTTGGGATTGTGAATCCGTTTTCCGCCGGCGGCTGTGCTGTCGCCGACAATCGTCCATCGGCCCGCCCGGGTCGCCGCCTCGCCGGCATGGAGCACGACGTCGTCCGCATCGGTGCTGCCGGTTGGAGGGGGAGCAGAAGCGGTACCGCTGGTGGTGAACGTCCACACATCACTGCCGCGCACGACGGAGGCCATGGTCTTCGAGACCACCCTCCAGTAATACGTCGTGCCCTGCGCCAGCGTCGTCGGGACCTTGAAACTCTGCGTCTGTGTCGTGGTCTGACTGGGCCCGAGCTCGACGTTCTCGGCCAGCAGCGCGAGATTGCTGGGATCGGTCCCGAGATAGACGTCGTAGAGATGGGCCCACGGGCCCGCGTACCACCGCAGCGTCAGGCCCGAGGGGGACACCCCGCTTGCCAGGTGCGCTGGTGAGGGCTGGTTCGGTTTGTCGGGCGGCAGCGGGATGAAGGTCGTTGTCTCCGCCACGCCGGCCGAGTTGGTCCACTTGCGGGTGAACTGGTTGGTCAGCCACGAGTAGAAGTACGGCTTGGTGGTGAAGTAGTTGTGCTCTTCCTGCGAATTGTCCGACGGGCTCGTCCAGTTCGACGAGCCGATGATCGACAGCGCCTGGCTGTGGAGGATCGTGGACTTCTGGTGGTTCAGCCCATCGTGCTGGCGGTGACGAATCTGCACGCCCGCCGCATAAAGGCGATCCACGTTCCAGGAATGCCAGAGACGACTCGGATCCCGATACTGTTTGGGCTCGGTGATGATGCGGACGGTGACGCCGCGCCCGCGCGCCGCGATGAGCGCGTCGGTATGACGCCGGTCGGTGATGCGGTAGATGATTGCGTCGATCCGCTGGGTCTCAGCGTTGTAGCGGGAAACGGCGCGGTTGGCAAAGGACTCGAGCGGAGGGAAGTTCAGCTCGGGATCTTTCGCGAAGATCGAGTGGGACCGCACGAGCGGTGTCGAGATGTTGGCGTAGTTGCCGTAAGTCGATGTGTTGATCCACAGGTCGTCGTACTTGGTCCGGAAGCTGTTCACCACCTTGGAGTCGTCGGTGAAGTAGATCACCTCGTCCGTGTAGTTCGTGTACGGCGAGCCGGACCACGTCCAGGCGTTCGCGCTGTAGTTTGCGCCGCTGAACTGGACCGTGTTCTGGCCCGAGAAGAGCATCATCTTCCAGTGGAGGATGCCGTTGGCCGTCCGCCGCCGCATCGGGATCCCCGCATCCTGCAGCTCCTTGAGCCGGTCGGCGTTCCACTGGCTGGAGTCGTTGGCGCGCGTGTCTACCAGCACGCGCACTGGCACGCCGGCCTTGAAACGCGCGATCAGCTCCGTGGTGTAGCGGGCATCTTCCATGAACCAGAACGCCACGTCGATGCCGACGTTCTCGGCCCGGATGAGGTTGATGAGGACCGTCCGGCAGTTCTCGTTGGCCGGGTCGCACAGCCGATCCTGGGCCTGCGCGGGCGCCGCCCACGCGCCGGCCAGAGCGGCACTGACTCCGAGAACGAATCCGAAGCGTACGCACACACGCGACATATCCAAACCTCACCAGCAAGCAATCGCAGGGCAGCAGCAGCACCACTGCCAGCACGATGCCAGCCGCCGCAAGTCGCGTGAATCGTGAATTATCAGGCGAATCTGCCACTGAGTGGAAAGGCCGTGACGCGCGGGTTGCGGGCCTGTGGAGCCAGGCAGCAGAAATGGGTAAAGCCCTGCTGCTTCAGGCCCCGCGGTGCCGTTCTTCAGCTTCCCGTCGAGCTGTCCGAGCTTGACCTTGACATCGCACCGGTGGGATGTAACACTTCATCCGGATTTACGGATGGAAACAAGAACCCTCGCGCCGGCGGCGATACTCGGCGACCTGACCGCGCTGGCCGACGCCACACGCAGTCGGATGCTCCTCCTGCTCGACCGCAATGAGTTGATGGTGTCGGAACTCTGCGCCATCCTCCAGTTGCCGCAGTCGACCGTCAGCCGTCACCTGAAGACACTGGCTGATGCCAGCTGGGTGACGTCGCGCCGGGACGGCACGAGCCGGTACTATGCGCTGGCGCTCGAGGACCGCGAGCCGGCCACCCGCCGGCTGTGGGCGCTCCTCCGCGAGCAGGTCAGCTCGACGCCCGGCGCGGACCAGGACGCCAGGCGGCTCAAGGGCACTCTCGCCCGCCGCCAGTCGAAGTCAGAGGAGTTCTTCGAGTCAGCCGCGGGACAGTGGGACAAGCTCCGCGAGGACCTGTTTGGAGCCGCCTCGCACCTGCAGACCCTGCCGGCCCTGCTCGACGACGAGTGGGTTGTCGGCGACCTGGGATGCGGAACAGGGCAGGTCGCCGCGGCGCTCGCGCCGTTTGTCGGGCGGGTCATCGCCGTGGATCGCTCTGGCGAAATGCTTCAGGCGGCGCGCCGTCGGCTCCGCACGCTGCGCAACGTCGAGGTGAAACGAGGCGACTTGGAAGCGCTGCCCATCGTCGACGCCGAACTCGACGTGGCGTCGCTGCTCCTCGTGTTACATCACCTGCCGGACCCGGCCGCGGCGCTCGCCGAGGCCGCGCGCGTGCTCAAGCCGGGCGGCCGTCTGCTGATAGCCGACATGCTGCCGCACGACCACGAGGAGTACCGGCAGCAGATGGGGCACGTCTGGCTGGGGTTCTCCGCGGAACAGTTGACGCGGCTGCTCGAGTCCGCCGGCTTCACGCGCATTCGGGTCACGGGATTGCCGCCCGCCGCCGACGTCAAGGGACCGGCGCTGTTCGCGGCATCCGCAAGGAAACCATAGGATCACGCCCAGCTCGGGCGCGAACGAAGGAAGGAAGGAACAATGACAACAGCAGTTCGAGAGATGCACGCATTCGACGCGACGGCCAGGGCCGGCCGCGAACCATACAAGGTCGCCGACCTGGCGCTCGCCGAGTTCGGGCGCAAGGAAATTCGCCTGGCTGAGCAGGAGATGCCCGGGCTGATGGCGCTGCGTGAGCGCTACAAAGGGCAGCAGCCGCTGGCCGGCTCGCGGGTCATGGGCAGCCTCCACATGACCATCCAGACCGCCGTCCTGATCGAGACCCTCGCCGAGCTCGGCGCCGATGTCCGCTGGGTGTCGTGCAACATCTTCTCGACGCAGGACCACGCCGCCGCCGCGGTCGTCGTCGGCCGGCCCGAGACCGGCGGGACGCCCGCCACTCCGCGCGGCATCCCGGTCTACGCCTGGAAGGGCGAGACGCTGGACGAGTACTGGTGGTGCACCAGCGAGGCGCTCATGTGGCCGGATGGCAGCGGTCCGACGCAGATCGTTGACGACGGCGGGGATGCGACGTTGTTGCTGCACAAGGGCGTCGAGTTCGAGAAGGCCGGCAAGGTGCCCGCGTTCGACGCATCATCGGAGCCCGAAGAGTGGGGCGTCATCCTCGAGCTGCTGCGCGGCGAGCTGACGAAGAACCCGGGCCGCTGGACGAAGGTCGCGGCCGACTGCCGCGGCGTCAGCGAAGAAACCACGACCGGCGTGCACCGTCTCTACGAGATGATGAAGGCCGGCACGCTGCTCTTTCCGGCCATCAACGTCAACGACTCGGTCACCAAGAGCAAGTTCGACAACATCTACGGGTGCCGTCACTCGGTTATCGACGGGCTCAACCGCGCCACGGACGTCATGCTGGGTGGCAAGGTGGCAGCCGTGGCCGGTTTCGGCGAGGTCGGCAAGGGCTGCGCGCAGGCGTTGCGCGGCCAGGGCTGCCGCGTCATCGTCACCGAAATTGACCCGATCTGCGCCCTGCAGGCGGCAATGGAAGGGTACGAGGTCAAGACGCTCGACGACGTCGTTGACCGCGCCGACATCTTCATCACCGCAACAGGGAACCTGAACCTCATCACGGCCGACCACATGGCCAGGATGAAGGACAAGGCGATCGTCGGCAACATCGGCCACTTCGACAACGAGATCGACATGGCCGGGTTGAAGAAATTCAAGGGTGTCGAGCGGATCAACATCAAGCCGCAGTACGACGAGTTCCGCTTTCCCGACGGCCACAGCGTGATGGTGCTCGCCGAGGGGCGGCTCATGAACCTGGGGTGCGCCACCGGCCACCCGAGCTTCGTCATGTCGGCGTCGTTCTCGAACCAGGTGATCGCGCAGCTCGAGCTGCACCAGCACAACGACAAGTACGAGAAGAAGGTCTACATCCTGCCGAAGCACCTCGACGAAGAGGTCGCCCGGCTGCACCTGGATCACCTCGGCGTGAAGTTGACGACGCTGACGAAGGAGCAGGCCGACTACATCGGCGTGCCGGTCGAGGGGCCGTACAAGGCGGAGCACTACCGCTACTGATGCTTGTAGCAGGCAGTCGGCAGCAGGCAGTCGGCAGTCGGCAGCAGGCAGCAGGCAGTAGACGGCCGGGCCGTAGGCGGTAGGCAACAGGTGCCGGCTGGCTACGGCCGGTTCGTCTGGGCTACGAGGGGCTCGTTCAGGAACCGGACGAGCGGCATGATGGCCTTGTAGGTGGCGATGAGCGCCGGGTAGAATCCGGCGCTCGTTGCAAATTCGGGCGGGAACTCGCGTCCAGCGAGATACTGACGGAACTTCAGGTACTCGGCTGCCGGGTCATCCTTGCGGAATCCCCGCGGGATGCGGGACAGCTTTTCCCCAGCCAGCTGGCCGGCCACGGATCGGAACGGCTTCGCGCGGGCCACGCGGTCGATCTCCGGATACGTTGCGGAGATGTGCTCGCGGATGTGGACCAGTTGCGGCATTGCGGGCGCCCAGAACCCGCCACCCATCCAGACCCACTGCGGATGCACTTCCAGGTAGAGCCCCGCGCCTTCCCCCTTTGCGAAACCGCGCCAACGGAACGACGCCGACACGTGAATCTTCAGCGGACGCTTGTCGTCGCTGAACCGGGTGTCCCGGTAAATCCGGTACAGCGAAGTCCTGGGCGAGGCGACGATTTCCGGTGCGAAGGACGGAAGGTCTTCGGCGAGCCGCTCGATGACCCGAATCATCGGCGCGCGCACGTGCGTGTCGTAGCGGTCCCGTCGCGCCCTGAACCACTCGCGGTCGTTATTGCGTTTAAGGGCCCGCAGGAACGTCAGGGTGTGGGGAGTGAAGGAGGGCCGCATGCGCTGGATGAAGTATCGTAGTTATAGGTTTCGTAGGCCCGACCTTCCGATCGGGCGTGCCCGGACACGGTCGGGCGTGCGCCCGCCGGGTGTGGGATAATGACTGTCCAGTCGGGGCGTAGCGCAGCCTGGTAGCGCATCTGGTTTGGGACCAGAGGGTCGGGGGTTCGAATCCCTCCGCCCCGACCACTCATCACGGGGTCCGGCGGACGAGAACCGTCGGGCCCCTTCTTTGTAAACCGCCCGTCCCGGACGGGGCAGCCCGGCTCGCGGCGTTGCGCCTCCTTTCTATAGGCCCACTATGCGCGGTCGTTGCGCCTTGCGATCCGGGCGCCGCGCTCCGGGACTTATGCAACTCATCACGCTGCCAGGGGACTAGCCGACGCCTGACCCGATAGAACCCGACACGCGGCTCCGCCGGTTCCGTCTGGTGGTCACCGCAGCCACCGCACTCGCAGCCCATGCGGATCGGGCGCCTGTCCGGCCTGCAGCCGCTCGTTGACCATCGGCACGATCGCGACGAGCGAACCGCTTCTGCCGTCTTCGGTGATCTGGATGATCCCCATACCGGGCGTGCTGCCGACGGCGTTGTGGGGATCGCCGCTGAGCGGCACCGGGCCGCGGAGCGCCACGAACAGGCGGTCGCCGCCCGGTGCCGTGTCGATCAGATCCGGCGCGGCGTTGTCGGTCAAGGGGCCATTCAGATTCACCGTGTTGACCCGCTGGCCTGACTGCAGGTCGAGTATCTCGGCCACGTCGTTGTGGCGGTCCATCACCCAGAGGTACCGCCCGTCGCCCGCCGCCGCGATGCCGTGGGAGTCGGCCGCGCCGTCCTTGCTGAAAAGGACCTCCGGTGCCGGGGCATTCGCCGCGTTCTCGGCCGAGTAGCCGGTGAGCGGGAACCGGTAGACGTCGAAGCCGTACAACGCATGGTGGTGAGGGTCGTTCCCCGAGACGTTCACCGGGGACCCGCCGGAGTTGATATACATGTGACCGCCGACCTCGGCGCCTCCGCAGCCGTTGCCGCGCACCGTCGCCTGGTCGTATTCGCCGACGATAGCCATCGGTGTCGCCTTGGCATCGAGCACGAAGAGGCCCCCGCCGCGTAGCGTCACGAACGCGTACCGGCTGGTGGAATCAATGATGGGGCAGATCGGCCAGTTGACCGGGCGAAGCTCCTCGCTCTCGCACGGCCGGCCACTCGGCGTAGTGCAGTTCATCAGGTCGAGTGAGGCTTCACGGTTGTGGACGAAGGTATTGGCGGCGTAATCCGTGTCGATCCGCTCGAGCCGCTTGCCGTTCTGGTTGGCCACGACGATGTAGGAGCCGTCGGGCGCGGCGAAGGCGGCGTGCGCCTGCCGAAAAGAACCCTGCTCCGTGACCCGCTCCGTCATCTCCATGCAGCTCAGTGGTGTGCGCCTGGCAGCGTCAAAGATGACCACGTGTCCGCTGGCGACGAACGACAGGACGGCGTGCGTGTGTTCGTCGTTGAAAAGAACCATGTGCGGTCGGACGGGATGACGCCCGGTCTGCTCGAAGCAGAGGTCCGACGTTTCGGCTCCAAGGTCCACCCGCGCGACCGGCTCGGCCCTGGCTGCCGCGGGGCTCATCAGCCCCTGTCCCTCATAGACCAGGAGTTGCCCGCCGTACCCCTTGCGGGTGTCCGACTGGTCGGCGATCCAGACCTCGAACGCGGGGGGAGCTGCGGCCTGGACCGCTTCGGGTGATGCCGGCGCATCAGACGATCTGCACCCTGTGAGGAGCGGCGCGACGGCTGCGAAACCGATTGAGAGGATGGCCAAGCGTGATCGCATTCAAGTCCTCCAAATTTGCCCGTGCTGTCACGGATCGGCCGGAGGATACCGTACCTTGGGCGACGCAGGACGCACCCCCGGCCGCAATGCAAATGCGCGCGAGGGGGCAGCTTCAGCGGCAGCTCCACTGCGCACGGCAGGCGTTCGTCGCGGGCTCTTCGCCACGGATGCGCAAACGTCGCGAACCTGATGCTCGCACGCGCGACCGCGCGGGAACGCGAGCTTGGTATCCGCTCGGCGCTCGGCGCCGGCCGCGCGCGGCTAGCCCGGCAGCTCATGGTCGAAAGCCTCGTGCTGGCGAGTGCCGGCACCGTGCTCGGCGTGGTCCTCGCCTGGTGGGGTGTGCAGGTGCTGCGCACGTCTCTGCCGGAGGGCGTGCCGCGCGTGGCAGCCATCGCGCTCGATCTGCGCGTGCGGGGCGTCGCCGGGCTGATGGCGCTCGTCACCGGGCTGGCGTTCGGGCTCTTTCCGGCGTTGCAGGCCTCGCGGCCAGATCTGGTCCACGCTCTGAAGGACGGCGCGCGCGGCACAAGTTCGGGCCGTGGGCGCCAGCGGCTCCGCAGCACGCTCGTCGTCGTCGAGGTCGCGCTCGCCATGATCCTGCTCGTCGGCGCGGGGCTGTTCATCTCCAGCTTCATGACGCTGATGCGCAACGAGCCCGGTTTCGATATGCGGAACCTCCTGACGTCCACCGTCCGGCTGCGCTTCGAGCCCGGCGCGCTCGAGCGCGGCGGGCCGATGCTCATCGAGGTGGTCGAGCGCCTGCAGCAGGCCTCGGGTGTGCTGGCGGCGGCCGCGATCTCCGGCGGACTCCCGTTGTCAGGCAGCATGAGCAGCACGACGTTCAGACTGCAGGGGCAGACCGCCGAGGAGGCAGAAAACGTCAGCATCCGCAGCGTGACGCCGGCCTATCACGACACCATGCGGATCCCGCTGAAGAGCGGGCGGCTGCTGGAGCCTGGCGATCGTCGGGACGGGCAGCAGGTGCTCGTGATCAACGAGGCCGCCGTGCGGCAGTTCTTCGAGGGCGAGAACCCCATCGGGCGGAGGGTCACCGTACAGGGCGAACGCGAGATCGTCGGCGTCGTAGGGGATGTGCGTCAGATGGGCCCAGAGGGACCGCCGGCCGCGGAAGCCTACATCCCGCTGGCACAGGCGCAGTCGATTGGCGGCGAGATCGTCGTCCGCACGGCTGGGAATCCCCTGGCGGTGCTGCCGGCCGTGAAGGCGGCCGTGTTCGCCGTAGCGCCGGACGTGCCGCTGCGCAACATCGCCACGATGGAGGAGCTGTACGCGCGCCGCGTCGCGCAGCGCAGGTTCAACATGCTGCTGCTCGGCCTCTTCGGCGTGCTGGCGCTCGTCATCTGCGCGGTCGGCATCTACGGCGTCATGGCCTACATCGTGGCGCAGCGCACGCACGAGATCGGTGTGCGCATGGCGCTCGGCGCCTCACGGGGGTCCGTGGTTTCGATGGTGCTGCGGAAGGCGACCGTGCTCGTCGTCGTGGGCCTGGTGATCGGCGGTGTGGCCGCCTGGTTCCTGAGCGCAACCGCAAAGGCGTTTCTTTTCAACGTGGAGCCGACCGACCCGCGCGTATTCGGCGTAGCGCTGTTCGTGTTGGCCGTCGCGGCCCTGCTCGCCAGCGCGGTGCCCGCGCGGCGGGCAGCGGGCGTGGACCCGATGATCGCCTTGCGCCAGGACTGAAAGCCACGCCCAGTGTGCGGGCCGGGGCCTTACCGGCGCGTGGGGCATAATTGGCCGCATGTATCGGCAGGACTACATCCTTCGGCTCATCGAGCAGTTCGGCAAGGCGCTCATTGCGCTCCGTGACCGGATCCTGAGGCGTGAAACGGACCGGCAGAAGATGGGCGCCGAGATCGGCGAGATGGCCCGGCAGGCCGGCCTGGATCTCGGGGTGGCACGCAGCCTCGACCAGGCGTCGCTGATGATGTGGCTGGCGCCGGCAGGCCAGGTCGACCAGCCGCGGCTGTGGCTGATGGCGGAGCTGCTGTTCCTCGAAGGGCTCGCGGCCGTGGAGTCTGAGGACCTGGCTGCGGGCCGGGCAGACCTGGGACGCGCCCTCGCCATCCTGGAACGTCTCGAGCCGGACTGGCGGCCGGCCGAGGACCTCCCGAGTGCCGCGAACCTGGCGGACGAGATCCGCGAGCTGCTGCAACGCCCCTGATCGCTCCCCGCAGCACCGTGAAGCGGTCCCCCGTCGCAAGTATGACGTTGGTGTAAACTGTCGCTCGAAATGGCGCCTGCGCTCCACGGGGGTCTGCGGTTGCTCGCCCTCGTGGTGGTGCTGCTGACGTTTTTCCTTGGCCTCGACCTGCTCGGCCTCGCCTTTGGCCTGTTCGGCAAGGGCTTCGCGTCCATGCTGGTGGAGCGGACCTCCAATCCTTTCGTCGGGCTCTTCGTCGGCATCCTCGGGACCACCCTCGTGCAGAGCTCGTCGACGACGACCTCGCTGACGGTGGCGCTGGTGGCAGCGGGCGCGCTGACCGTCGAGGGGGCGATCCCCGTCATCATGGGGGCGAACATCGGCACATCGGTCACCAACAGCCTGGTGTCGCTCGGCCACGTCACGCGCCGCGGCGAGTTCGAGCGGGCCTTTGCCGGCGCCACGATTCACGATCTCTTCAACGCCATGTCGGTGGCCATCCTGCTGCCGCTGGAACTGATGACGGGGTTCCTGTCCAAGGCGTCCGTCTACCTGGCCGGCGGTATCGCCGACGTCGGCGGGTTGAACCTGCTCGACCCGGTCAAGGCACTGGTACGGCCGATCGCGCTGTGGATCGTGGAGATCCTGGGCCGCTCGCCGGTGCTCACGCTCATCGTGGCGCTCGTCCTGCTGTTCGCCGCGCTGAAGCTCCTGGTGGACTTGTTGAAGGCGCTGATGTCGGGGCGTGCCGAGCGCATCCTGCACCAGACCATGTTCCGCTCGCCGATCGCCGCGATCACGGCCGGCCTGCTGATGACCGTGATGGTCCAGAGCAGCTCGATCACGACCTCGGTGATGATTCCACTCGTCGCCGCCGGGATCGTCACGCTCGAGCAGGTGTTCCCGTTCACGATCGGCGCGAACCTTGGCACCACCATCACCGCGCTGGTCGCTGCCCTGAGTACGGGCAACATCTCGGCCGTGACGGTCGCCTGTTCGCACATGCTGTTCAATATCTGCGGCACGCTGATCGTCTTCGTGCCGCCGCCCATCCGAGCCATCCCGCTTGCCTGCGCCCGAGCGCTGGGGCGCTTGACGGTCCGCAACCGGTTGTATGCCGTCGCCTATGTCGTGCTGGTGTTCTTCGTGCTGCCGTTCGTACTGATTTTCGTGAGCGGCGCGTTTTCGGACTGAGTCAGGTTCCTATTGGGCGGCCCGCCGGAATGCGGGGGCAGGAGTCGGAAATGGATTTCTTCAAGCAGTTGTTCAGCCCGGGCTCGGGATCGACGCTCGTTGATGCGGCGTTCGCCGAGGTGTCGGGCATGCTGAGTCAGTCGGCGCTAATGCTCGACCATTCGCTTGAAGTGCTGCTCGAGAACCAGCCCGTGTCAATGGACCTCGAGGAACTGGATGACATGGTGGACGAGGCGGAGCGGCGGGTCCGCCGGACAATCCTGCAGCACCTGGCGGTGAATCCGAAGCAGGACCTCGTTGCCAGCCTCGTCCTGGTCAGCATGGTGCAGGACGCCGAGCGCATCGGCGACTTCGCACGCGGGCTGGTCGAGCTGATGAAGATGGCCCGGAGCCCCCGGACCGGGCCCTTCGCCGACGACCTGCGGCGCGAGGCGGCCAAGCTCAGGCCGCTTTTCGAGATCACCGAGCGCGCGTTCCGGAAGGCTGACAAGGCGCAGGCGCGCAAGGTGATCCGGGCGCACAAGGAACTGCGGGCCGAGCTCAAGGCGTATCGAACCCGCGTCGCCGAAAGCGACCTCACGGCCGACATGGCTATCGTCTACTCGGGAGCGGCCCAGATTCTTCGTCGGGTGGGCGCGCATTTGAGCAACATCTGCTCGACGGTCGTGCAGCCGTACGACCGGATTCGGCATGGGGATGAAGACCTTTAACATCGCCCCACCCTGAAACGCACGCCCATGACTCCTCGTCGTCGTCTTCCGCCTTGTAGCGGTTGAAGAAGCCGGCAATGCGCCGCTGTTCGGCCGCGTTCAGCAACGCGCGGCGCTTCGCGGGGTCGGATTCGGTCGTGACGACGATCTTCGCGTCGTGCCCCTTTTCGTCGGTCATGTGCATGATGCCCAGCACGTGGCCGCGCACGAGCTCACCGGCTGGTGCATCACCGCCCACGACCAACCCGTCGAACGGGTCGCCGTCCACCCCGATGGTCTGCGGGATGAACCCGTAGCCGGTGGGGTACCCGCCGAGCGACGCCGGGATGGTGCGATTGAGCTCGAGCCGGTTCTTCCCGATGTCGAATTCCCGCTTCTCGGAGCTGCCTTGCGGGATTTCAACGAATACGGTCACCGTACCGTCGGCATGCACCGCAGGCGTATCCCGCCAGACGTGCCGATCGTGATCGCGCGCGTCCTCGAAGGCCTCGCGGAGCGCGGCGTCGGCCCGCTGCGGGAGCCGCACCGGCGGGGGTTCTGCCGCCGGGCACGACCGGCGCTGCTGCGCGGCCGATGGCGGGGCTGACTCTGGAAGGCCGAACAGCAGAGTTGCTATGACGACAACAATGGAAAGCATCGAATGCATCATGCCCGCATGGTGAAGCACAACTCAAGCCCGCCCCCGACGGCGTCAGTCCTCCGCACGCGAACGCCGCTAGTTCCCTGCTACCCTGTAATGGAAACACAAATATGGAACATCACAAACACGTAGCGATCCTCGTCGGCGGCGGCCCGGCGCCCGGCATCAACAGCGTCATCAGCGCGGCCACCATCCGCTCCAGTCTCGAAGGCATCGACGTGGTCGGCATCCGTGACGGGTTCGAGTGGCTCATGAAGGGCGACATCGAACACGTGACGCCGCTCACCATCGACGCGGTCAGCAGGATTCACTTTCGTGGCGGCTCCTATATCGGGATCTCCCGTGCAAACCCGACGCGCAACCCCGAGCACCTCGAGAACACGGTCATCTCGCTGCTGCGCCTCAACGTATCGCGGCTGATTACCATCGGCGGCGACGACACGGCGTTTTCGGCCCTGAAACTGGCCGAAAAGTCAGAGGGCCGCATCCATGTCGTGCACGTGCCGAAGACGATCGATAACGACCTCGGCCTTCCGTCCTATGTCGATACCTTCGGCTTCCAGACGGCGCGCCACTACGGCGTGGACATCGTCAAGAACCTGATGGTCGACGCCCGCACGACCTCACGCTGGTATTTCGTGATCACGATGGGCCGCAAGGCCGGGCACCTCGCGCTGGGCATCGGCAAGGCGGCCGGCGCAACGCTGACCCTCATTCCGGAAGAGTTCAGCAAGCCGATTCGCCTCAAGACCATCGTCGACACGCTCGTCGGCGCCATCATCAAGCGTATGAGCTACGGCCGCCGGGACGGGGTGGCCATCATTGCCGAGGGGGTCGTACTCGACGTGCATCCCGAAGACCTCCAGGAACTGCACGAGGTCGAGCGGGATGAGCATGACCATCTCAGGATCGCTGAGGTCAACCTTGGCGAGATCATCAAGACGCAGGTGGCAGCCCGGCTGCGGGAGTTCGGGCTGAAGTCGACGATGGTGGCAAAGAATATCGGTTACGAGCTGCGTTGCGCGGACCCTATCCCCCTGGACATGGAGTACACCCGTGACCTGGGCTATCTTGCAGCGAAGTACCTGCTGTCGGGCGGCAGCAATGCCATGATCTCGGTGCAGGGCGGCCACTTCGTGCCGATCCCGTTTGGCGAGATGCTCGACGCGGAGACCGGGAAGACGCGTGTGCGCCTGGTGGACGTGCGGTCGGAGCGCTACGCCATTGCCAGACGCTACATGATCCGGCTGCGCCGCGATGATTTCGAGGATCCGCACGAGCTGGCCAAGTTCGCCGCGACGGCGCGCATGTCGCTGCAGGAGTTCCGCAGCGAGTTCCAGGGCCTGATAGCCAGCGAGCCGCCCCCGCTGGAGATCCCGGGGAATGGTTGATCGTTGAAGCGCCGTCCTCGGCGGCGGACGGTGGTGTCGCAGGACAATGACGCCACCGCCCCCGATGGGCTGTAATCTGCGGGGACACCTCGGGCACAGGGGTTGCAGCACGGCCCTCGTTGCCTGTTGTTCTGGAGAAGAACGCTATGAGTGCATTTGTTCGGCCCCTCGTCCTCATTCGGACCCTCGGCTTGGTGGTCGCGTTTCTGGCTGCGGGCCATTCGCCGCTGCTGGCGCAGACGGGCTACTTTGGCCAGAATCGGGTCCAGTATCAGACGTTCCAGTTCCGTGTGCTGCCGACGGAGCACTTCGACATCTATTTTTATCCTGAAGAGGAGGAGGCCGCGCGCATGGCGGCCCGGATGGCGGAGCGGTGGTATGCGCGGCTGTCGAAGCTGCTCAACCACGAGCTTCGCGGTCGCCAACCGTTGATCCTGTACGCCAGCAGTCCCCATTTCTGGCAGACCAACACCATCATGGGCGCCGTCGGGGAGGGGACCGGGGGTGTGACCGAGGCGTTCAAGCGGCGCATCGTGCTGCCGTTTGCCGGGCCGCTCGAGGCGACCGACCACGTACTCGGCCACGAACTCGTTCACGCGTTCCAGTACGACATCACCGGGACCAACATCAGCACCAACACGGCTGGTGCACTCGGCCTGCCGCTGTGGTTCATCGAGGGCATGGCCGAGTACCTGTCGATCGGCCCG
The DNA here is from genome assembly GCA_013813355.1 of Acidobacteriota bacterium. Taxonomy (GTDB): domain Bacteria; phylum Acidobacteriota; class Vicinamibacteria; order Vicinamibacterales; family 2-12-FULL-66-21; genus JACCRT01. The sequence goes on from JACCRT010000046.1 coordinate 34,083, forward strand.
GAGGACCCCCACACGTCGATGTGGATGCGGGAGGCCGCCCGGCGTGAAAAGCTGCCTACTATCGACGAGCTGAACCGTGGGCGCTATTTCCCATACCGGTATGGACACTCGCTGTGGGCGTTCATTGGCGGCCGCTACGGCGACCAGGCCGTGAGCGACCTTCTGCGGGCGAGCCTGGGCGGGGGCGGATACCGTGAAGGATTCGCACAGGTGCTGGGTCTTCAGACCGACGAGCTGTCCAAGCAGTGGCACGACGCGCTGTTCGAGGCGTATCGCCCCGTGGCGCAGACCACCCAGACGCCCGCCGAGAGCGCACGGGCTCTCATCAACCGGGAGCGCGGCGGTGGTGACATCAACGTGAGCCCGGAGCTGAGCCCCGATGGCACCAAGCTGATGTTTTTTTCGGAACGCGACCTGTTCTCGATCGATCTGTTCATGGCCGACGCGCGCACGGGTGAGGTCCTTCGCAAGATTACCGACACCGCGACCGATCCGCATTATGAGAGCCTGCAGTTCCTGTCTTCGGCGGGAGCGTGGGATCCGACGAGCACGCGCTTCGTATTTCCCGGTATCGCCAGGGGCCAGCCGATCCTGACGATCGTCAACACCGGCAATGGCCGTCGCGAGAGAGAGATCCGTCTCGACACGGTCGACGAGGTCCTGAACCCGTCATGGTCGCCTGACGGCAACCGCATCGCGTTCTCCGGGCTGGTCGGCGGGTTCAACGACCTGTTTGTTTACGATCTGCAGTCGAGCCAGTTGACGCGCCTTACCGCCGATGCCTTTTCGGAGTTGCACCCGGCGTGGTCGCCAGACGGACGCGAGATAGCGTTCGGCACCGACCGTTTCTCGAGCGCGCTGGATCGTCTCTATGTCGGCAACCAGCGGATCGGCATCATTGATGTGGAGTCTCGGCAGATCCGAGAGGTCGCCGGATTCGAGGGGGCAAAGAACATCAGCCCCCGGTGGGCGCCGGATGGCAGGAGCCTGTTCTTCCTGTCCAACAGGCAGGGGATCACGAACGTGTACCGCGCCCCGCTCGACGGCGGACCGATCACGCAGATCACGAACCTGCTGACGGGGGTCAGCGGATTCACGGCGCTGAGCCCGGCAATGTCGTTCGGGGGCGGACGCCTCGTGTTCAGCGCCTATGAGGACGATGGCTACAGCATCTACGCCATCGACGAGGAAGAGCGGCTTGCCGGCGCGGCCCTGACCGATCTGCCGCGGCACGCGGCCGTCCTGCCGCCGCGCACGACGCCGGCCGGCCCCGTGCACGCGGCCCTGCAGAATGAAACGATCGGTCTGCCCACGGTCGAGGCGGTGCAGGCGGAGGCCGAGCCCTATCGCCCGCGCCTGTCGCTCGATTACGCAGGGCAGCCGACCGTCGGCGTCGGCATAGACCCGTTCGGCACGTATGCGGCCGGCGGCGTGTCGTTCCTGTTCAGCGACATGCTGGGCAACCACACGGTGGCGACATCGGCGCAGCTGACGAGCCGCTTCGACGAGTTCGGCGGCGGCCTCATGTATCTGAACCGGGCGCGGCGCTGGAACTGGGGCGCCTCCATCGATCAGACGCCGTACGTGGCGCGCGCCTTCCAGGCCGGCCAGGGAAATATCGGCGGGCAGAACGTGTACATCGAGAACGAGTACCGCATCCTCCAGGTCGACCGCTCCCTCGCGGGGGTGATCTCCTACCCGTTCAGTCGTGCCCAGCGCGTCGAGGTGACGGGCGGCCTGCGGCAGATCGGTTTGACGGAGGACATCACGCAGCGGCTGTTCTCACTCTCCACGGGCCAGATGTTGTCGGAAGAACGCGAGCGGCTGTCGACGGTGCCCTCCATCAACCTGGCCCAGGTGTCGGGAGCCCTAGTGTACGATACGACGATCAGCGGCCTGACCAGCCCCATCCGCGGGAGCCGCTACCGGCTCGAGTTGTCGCAGGTCAACGGCAGCCAGCGAGAGGGCGGCGGGTCTCTGGCGTACACGGGAACGCTGGCGGACTACCGCACCTACTACATGCCCGTGCGGCCGTTCACCTTCGCGTTCCGCGGTCTCTATTACGGCCGTCACGGCTCGAGCGCCGGTGATAACCGCCTGCCGACGCTGTCCCTGGGGTATCCAGGCCTCGTTCGCGGCTACGACCCCGGGTCCTTCCGGGCGGGCGAGTGCGGGGTCCAGGAAGACGGCTCGTGCCCGGTGTTCGACCGGTTGCTCGGCAGCCAGGTCGGCATCCTGAACGCAGAAGTTCGGTTTCCGCTCTGGAGCATCTTCGGCGCCCGCGACTTCTACGGACCGCTGCCGATCGAGATGGCTGTGTTCTCGGACGCGGGCGCGGCCTGGGGGCCGATCGGGAACACCGGCACGGTCCGCCGCGAGGGTGCCCGTGAATGGGTCCGCAGCGTAGGCGCCGCGATGCGCGTGAACCTGTTTGGATTCGCTGTCGGAGAGCTCAACTACGTCCGCCCGCTGGACCGTCCCGGCCGGGGCTGGCTCTGGCAGTTCAATCTGCGGCCGGGATTTTAAAACTCAGAACGTAGAAGCTCGAACTCAGAATGAAGAACTCAGAAGGCAAGAACTTGGAAGCAGATTCTGAGTTCCTCATTCTAAGTTCTTCATTATCTTGAGGTGGTGGAGATCGTGTCCCGCCATCTGCGCGATCACCCACCCGACGCTCAGCGTGCCGTACTCGGGGTGTTCGAAGCGGCGCTCCCGCTGGGCCGCTGACAGGCCCCGCACCATGGCCACATTCATCCGGCGCAGGGTGGTGTACACGTCCAGCGCCGCCCGCGCGTCCAGGGCGGCGTCGACCGTGAGCCAGTCATCCTGCGAGAAGTTCTGCGCGTGGTAGCCGTCCTCGGTGAGGGCGAACCGCATCCGGGCGCCGAGCGCCAGCTCCGTCTGGGCGAGATGAACCAGCACCTGCCGGGTGGTCCACTTGCCTGGTGCGTAGCTGCGCTCGAACTGCGCGTCCGTCCAGCCGTCGAGCAGTGCCCGGGTCTTAAACGGGGTGTCGGCAAACGCCTCCAGTGCGTCCCGGTCTCCCAGATCCGCGGCGTAAGGGTTGGTCATGTCAGGCATGGTCCATTCTCACCCGATCCCGGCCGCAGGGTCCACTCCCTCGACCCCACGCGTCACAGTAGTTCCAGGACGGCCTCCTGGTCGATAATCAGGAACAGGCGTTCGTGCGGGCGCCGCCTCCATCGTCCGAGGCGGCATCAGCACAACCCAACCCGGGACGATGAGACACCAGCGCAGATACGGGATGGCATTCGCGGCACTCGCCGTGCTGCTGGCCGCTGCCTGCGATCGCCCTCCTGCCAGCCCGCATCAGGCGCTCACGGCTGGCGCCGAGCCGCTTCGCTCTCACTTCAACCGGGACGTCGGTTATACGCGTATCGTCCTGCTCGCCGCGCCGACGTGAGGGCAGTGTCTGCTCGGGGTCGCCGAGATTCAGCACAACGTCCTGACAAAAGAAGACAGCACCCGGCTCAAGGCGTATTCCGTCTGGGTCCCGATGGTCCGCGGCATGGAGCGGCATGTGCCACAGGCTTCTCGCGAGCTGCCGGATGCGCGCGCCGCCCATTACTGGGATGGCGACGGCCAGTTGATGACCGGCTACCGGGAGACGCTCGGGCTCTCGGAGGACGCCTGGGACATCTTCCTGGTGTACGGTCCGGACACCCGCTGGGACGGGAGCCTGCCGCCGGAGCCGCTTTACTGGGCCCACCAGCTCGGAACGCGCGACAAGCCCCGCGTGCAGGGGCCCTACCTCGACGCAGCTACGTTCCTCGGTAAGACCCGAGACGCGCTGGCGCTGCGACAGCCTTGAGGTGCTTGGGCGCCGTTTCGCGGCCGTAAGGCGGTTGGTCATCCGGGTCCGTGGTGTGGCGGTGCAGCGGCAGCCGAACGATGAATCGCGCGCCACGCCCCACGCCATCGCTGTCGGCTTCAATGTGACCCCGGTGCAGCTCGACGAGCTGCCGGACGATGGCGAGGCCGAGCCCGAGGCCGCCGTGCCGCCGTGTCGAACCTGTGTCGGCCTGCCTGAACCGTTCGAATACCTGCGGCAGGAAGTCGGGCGCGATGCCCACGCCCGTGTCCGAGACGACCACCTCCGCGAAGCCGCCATCGCGGCGGACGATCAGGCTGGCGCGCCCACCGCTCGGCGTGAACTTGATCGCGTTCGCCAGCAGGTTGAAGACGATCTGCTGCAAGCGCTCCGGGTCGCCCCAGACGGTCAGGGACTCGGGCGGCGCCTCGACCTGCAGCTCGACACCCTTCTCACTGGCTTCGTCGCGGACAGACGCCGCGGCCGCGACGGTCAGCGGTACGAGGTCCACTTTGGACGGATCGAGGTGCAGTCGCCCGGTGAGGCTCTGGGCGACGTCGAGCAGATCGCCGACGAGCTGAGCCTGTACTCGGGCATTGCGCTGGACGACCTCGAGGGCATGAGTGGTGCGCGGCGCGCTGAGGTTGCCGGCGCGAAGGAGCGTCACCCATCCGAGGATGGCGTTCAGCGGCGTCCGTAACTCGTGCGAGACGATCGCGAGGAACTCGTCCTTGAGCCGGTTCGCCTCTTCGGCCTCGGCCCGAGCCGCGAGCAGTGTCTGCTCGATGTGCCGCCGTTCGGCGATCTCGGCCTGGGCAGCCGCCATACTCTGCTCGAGCTGGCGGCGATCGGACTTCATCCGATCGAGGATGACTGCCGCGCCCCCGATGAACCCGGCGAACAGCGTCAGGCGAACGGCCTCTTCCCACGTCACCGGCAACATCCCGTCGTTGCCAGGGGAGTCGAAGTAGAGACGGGTGCCGAGGCCGGCGGCGCCTGTCAGCAGGGCAGGGCCGGTGCCGGCCACCCAGGCGGCGATCACCGCAGCGAACATGAACAGCGCAAACGGCGCGGTCGTTTCCCAGAGCGGCGCCATGAGGCTGCGAAGCAGGAGTGTAGCGGCTATCACGAGGACAGCGAAGCCATACCGCTCTGCAGGCGTGGTCAGGCGCTTCATGCAGACAAAATCTTAGAGTGCTTCGGGACGGAACACAATCGTGCGCACTCCGAAGCTCGACCTTGGCGAGTGGGTCGACACGTGCTGTTATGATCCCGGCGCGGCATGTTGCGTGTTCATGAGATCTCGAGCCTCTATCTCGGTGTTCCCCGCAGGATCACCGTCTGGCTGCCGCCCGGTTCCCGGCGACGGGTGCGGGTGGGGCTGCCCGTGCTGTACCTGAATGACGGGCAGAACCTCTTCGATCCGGGCCGCGCGTTTGCGGGAGCCACGTGGCGCGTCGCGGAAACCGCCGACTGGCTGGTCCGCCGCCGCCACATCCCTCCGGTGCTCATCGTCGGGATCGATCACGGCTCGGAACGGCGCGGGCGGGAATACCTGCCGGTCGAGGACGACCGGAATCCAGGGACCGAGCGGCCGCTCGGCCGCGAGTACGCCGAGTTCGTGACTCGCGAAGTCATGCCGCTCGTCGTTCGCGAGTATCGCGCCGCCCGCGGGCCCGCGGCGACTGCGTTCGGCGGATCGTCCTACGGCGCGCTTGCGGCACTCAACACAGCGCTTGTCAAGCCGGGGGTCTTCGGCAGGCTCCTGCTCGAGAGCCCGTCGCTATACGTCGGCGACGAGTACGTGTTACGCAAGGCTCGCCGGCAGACGCGATGGCCCGCCAGGATTTACCTCGGCGTCGGGACGGCCGAGACGAGCCGTGCCGACTGGAACGAGGAGACCGTTGTGAACGTGTTGAAGCTCGAGGCCGTGCTGCGCCGCGCCGGGCTCGGGCCCAGGCGGCTGGCGGTGGCGATTGAGCCGGGCGCGACGCACTCGGAAGCTGCCTGGGCGGGACGGTTCATGCGCGCACTGGAGTTCCTCTATGGCGCAGGACAGACGAGAGGGTAGAGGCTAGGGCAGGGACTGCGGGGTCCGGATTGCGTGCAGGTAATCGCGGAGCGCGCGGAACGCCTTTCCGCGGTGGCTCATGGAGGACTTCCGCTCCTGATCGAGCTCGGCGAGCGTGCAGTTGAACGGCCGGTAGAAAAAGAGCGGGTCGTAGCCGAAGCCATTGCCGCCACGCGGCTCTGCGGCGATCTCGCCGCTCACGATGCCTTCGGCTTCGAACACGATCGCGGCCTGCTGGGCCAGTGCGACACTGCAGACGAACCGCGCGTGGCTGGTGGCCAACCCGCGCTCGCGCAGCAGTTCGTGAATCTTTTCAAACTTGAAGGCGTAGTCGGTGCCGTGCCAGCGGGCGGAATGCACGCCTGGGGCGTTGTCGAGCGCGTCGATCTCGAGTCCGGAATCGTCGGCGGCGGTCAGCAGGCCGGTCGCCTGGGCATAGTAGCGCGCCTTCAGCCGGGCGTTCTCGGCGAACGTGGTGCCGGTTTCCTCCGGCTCCTCCACCGCGGGCAGGTCGCGCAGCGTCAGCAGCCGGATCGGCATGTCCGCCAGAATGGCTTCGATCTCGCGCAGCTTGCCGGGATTGGTGGTGGCGACGAGCAGCGTCATGCGCCGATGTCGCCGACGATCGCATGCTGCAGGGCGACGAGTTCCTTGATGCCCTCGTCGGCCAGCGCCAGCAGGTCGTCGAGCGCCTGGCGCTCGAAGGGAGGGCCTTCAGCCGTGCCCTGCACCTCGATGAATCGGCCGTCGCCGGTCTTGACCACGTTCATGTCCACGTCTGCCTTCGAGTCTTCGTCGTAGGCGAGATCCAGCAGCGGCGCGCCGGCTACGACACCCACGCTGATGGCGGCCACGTAGTCGAGCAGCGGCAGCGACTTGAGGCGGCCTGCCGCGCGAACCCGCTTCAGCGCGAGCGCGAGGGCCACGAAGCCGCCGGTAATCGCGGCTGTCCGCGTCCCGCCGTCGGCCTGGATGACGTCGCAGTCCACCCAGATGGTGCGCTCGCCGAGCGCGTCGAGCTTGGTCACGGAGCGCAGCGAGCGCCCGATCAGCCGCTGGATCTCCTGCGTGCGGCCGCCGACCTTGCCGGCCGACGCCTCGCGCTGCGTTCGGGTGGAGGTCGCGCGCGGCAGCATCCCGTACTCCGCCGTGACCCAACCCTTGCCGGTGTTGCGCAAGAACGAAGGAACGCGATCTTCGACGCTCGCCGTGCAGAGCACCCGGGTCAAGCCGGATTCGATGAGTACGGATCCTTCGGCGTGCATTGTGAAGTCCGGCGTCAGGCGGGTAGGCCTGAGTTGCGCAGGGCCGCGCCCGTCAGTGCGAGTCGGTATAGACATGTGTCAGCTTCAGCTTCAGAGTCCTGGAGGTCCGCGGTCAGGCTCGATTCCGGGTTCAGCCGTTTGCGCATCCTCCATCCATTTCAGACCTCTCCGCAGGGGGTTGCGCAGATCGACGTGTCCGGCCAGCGTGTCGACCTCCTGGCCTTCTACCAGGATCTGGACCCGCGTGATGGCCGGCAGGTTCACGGTCAGCGCGTTCACGATGGTATACACGGTAAACAGCTCGTCGAGGGACCCGCCACGGTGATTCGCCCGGGCATCCGCGCTGAGGTCGACGAAGGCGTCACCGCGCTCGCTGATGAACAGCGCGCGCAGCGTCGTCCCCTCGGGGATGGCGGTCGCGAGCGGTTCGGGGGCGCCCCTGAGCTGCGCTTCGATGATATGGCGAGCCTGTTCGGCAATTGGATCACCAAAAGGGACCTCGCGCGTCACGCCGACGAGCGACAGGCCGTCTTCCGACACGAAGTACAACGTGGCGGTGATTCGCCGTTCGGCAGTGGCGGGGGCTTCCCCCGCGGCAACCCCGGTCTCCGGCTGCGGCGCGACGCGCCGCGGCAGCGCGACGAGCATCGCCCAGATGGCGGCCCCCACGACAATGATGACCAGCGCGATCAAGGCATTCCGGCGCGACATCAGGGATTGGCTCCGGCGCGGGCATCGCCAAATCGGATGACGCTGGCCACCAGGGCCTGGACGATTTCCACCTGGAAGGCCTCCGACGTCAGTTGCTGTTCCTGACCCTGGTTGGTGATGAACCCCATCTCGACGAGCACCGCCGGCATGTTGGCGCCCACCAGCACGCGGAACGGCGCCGGCTGGAGGGCGCGAGGGCTCATCGGGACGCGCTCGCGCAGGGCCGCCTCGACCGCCTGCGCAAACCCGGCTGACTGCGGGATGTAGCGGACCTGCGCCATCTGCCAGGGGATGACTTCGATCTCGCGCGTCCCCCCTCCAAAAACCGGCAGTGCGGTCCGCTCGCCTCTCAGGCGCTCGGCCTCCTCCTGGTAGTCATCAATGCCGAGATAGAACACCTCCGCGCCGGAGGCCGACGGGCGCACGGACGCGTTGGCATGCAGGCTGATGAACAGGTCCGCCTTGTTGTTGTTTGCCACGGCGGCACGCTCATCGAGCCCGACCGTGTCGTCACCGTCGCGCGTGAGGATCACCCGGACGCCCAGACGAGCTTCGAGCGCGGCCTTGAGCCGCCGTGCCACTGCCAACGTCACCTGCTTTTCCAGCGTGCCGCCGGGTCCCCGCGCTCCACTCTCGGTTCCGCCGTGCCCCGGATCGATCACGACGGTCCGCAGCGTGCCGGGCGGCGCGAGGTCGAGCAGTGGCGGCGGCTCTGCGGGCGGGGGCGCCGGCGGCGCCGTCGTGTCGGGTGTGGTGATCGGGGCGAGCACGTCTATGACGAGCCGCCCGGCGCCACGGTCGCCCGGTACGTCGGTCGCGCGGAAGGAGGCGAACTGCGGGCCCAGGTCCACCGCGAGCGTCGCCGCCGCCTCACCGGGCCGCACCGCCTGGATCAGGTCGGGAGCCGTTGACGCGGGAAGCGCCGCATCGAGGCTGTCGGCTTGAAAGCGGATGACGAGGCGCTGACCTTCCTGTGTGACGGTGTGCGGAGTGGCAGGCGCCACATCAAAGGTCAGCCGCGCAGAGCCAGCGAGGGCCTCGATTCGACCGCCGATGCGAGGCACGCGGATGTCGCCCGTGAGGATCAGGCGCGAGGGCTTGCGCAGTTCGAGCGGGGTTCCGACCACTGGCGCGAGCGCCCGTGCGACGAAGTCTACCGGGACATACCACGTTCGTCCCTCCCGCACTGGTGGCGCAGGAAGGGAAACCAGGCGTCCCCCCACCGATGCCAGGCTCTGGCCGGGGGTCAGGACGATGGTCTGGTCGCGTGCCGTAACCGTCAGGCCCCCCGCCAGCGTGTCCTCGGCGACCGCAAGGTCGAAGAGCCGCGCAAGGTCGTCGAGTGCGAACATCTCCTGACCGGCGACCATTCGCGTCGCCAGCGGCCGCCGCCCGGCCTCGCGTGACAGCACGGTGTAGGGCGCCGCCGAGGTGGGCGCCTGCGCAGCGGGCGCACTGTCCAGCACGGCGAGCATGGCAGCCAGCACGGCCACCGCAAGATATCGAATCATTGAGTCTGCTCATGATACCCCGTAGGGTCACTGGCCCCGTGCACGCCGTGGCCGAGGAAGGCGTGTCATCCCTGCAAGCCGCGGCTAGAACGTCGCCACCAGCGCAGCCGAGAGCACGGTATCGGTGGCCCGGAAGCCCGGTACGGGACGGTTGCTCCGTTTCAGCTCGTGGCGCAGCTTGAACGAGAGCAGCCGTGTCATGGTGAGCGTGAGGGTCAGCCCATTCTGGAAGCGCCAGTTCGGGGCGTCCCCAAGGTCGGCCGTGACGAGCAGCTGTTCGGTGAGGTCACTTGTGCGTGAGAACCGCCAGCGGTAGAGCGCCCCCACCGTGCCGACCGCGAAGGTCAGGTTGTCGGCAGCCAGGCGCGCTTCATGCGTCACGCCGACGCCGGCGTCCAGCCTCAACGAATGAGGCGCCTCGTCGATCGCGAGCCAGCCCAGGCCGGTGTCGACGGTCGTGCGGTGATCGATGCCCGAGAAGCGATCCGAGAGGTACGCCGCGCGCGCATAGACATCGGCGCGCGCCGACAACGCACGCGATTGCCGGAGATCGGCCAGCAGCGACTCGGCAGTGTCGAGCCCGTCGGTCGCGCTCCTGACGTAGGCCACGCGCGTTCGCGTCACCCACTCGCCGGGCCGCCAGACGACCGACCCGCCGACGCCGAGCGTCTGGGTGTCGGTGTTGCCGCCGGTGGCCACCAGGGACAGTTCCGCGGTCCGTTCCCACCGCGGGGGCGGCGGATCCGTTTTCGCAAACTGCTGCGCGACGGCGTCGCCCGCCGGTCCCGAATGCCGCAGCGCGAGCCGCCAGCCGTCCGCCTGGCGGACCCAGACATCGGTCAGCAGGCTCCGGATGATCGCCGGTTCGCAGGTCGCCGGATCCTCGGAGGTCGTGAGCACGAGCGACACGATGGCCGTGTCGCCGGCCTGACCGCGGACCGCGAAGTCCGAGATCTCGTATTGCGACCCCCAGCACAGTGCCACGGCATTCCTGATCCAGGTGTCGCGACCGACGTCCGGCGCGCCGCGCAGCACGAACTCCGGCGCGAGCAGGCGTTCGAAGACGTCGCGGTCCTTCTTCGTGAGCGCTGCGGCGAGCCGTTCTTCGGCGGTGCGGAGGTCGACTTCGGGTGTCTGCGCAGCGGCCGTCAACGGGAGCAGGAGCAGGGCGACGACGATCAGTAGGGGCATTCGCGAGGTTTCTCCACGCACCAATGGAAGCACGAGCTGCCAGTACAGCCAGCAGGCCATCGAGCGGGCGCGGCTCGACGTCACCCGGTTAGCACGCGGAAGCCTTCAAGCTGCGCCGCGCGGGCGAGGGTGCGATCGAGGGTGACGAAGGGCAGTGTTTCGGCGCGATCCCCGGCGGCGAGCAGGGCGGCGCCGAGCTGCATCGCGTCGGCGGCGCTCAGCGGGTGGACGCCGACGAGCCGTTCGGCGCGTCGCTTGACGCCGTCGGCGTGCGTGACGGTCGCCCAGTGGCGGAAGAGGTCCATCGCGTCGAGGCGCACGCCGGGCAGCAGGTCGGCCAGTGCGGGCGTCTGCCGCCCGAGCCGCCCGAGGACGGACAGAAGCTCGACGCTGCTCAGCATCCAGACAATGGCGTCCGGGTCGGCGGCCATCATCTGTCGCATCGCGGCCGTCGAGGGCTCGTCGATCACGAGCGGCGCGAGGGCCGAGGTATCCCAGAACTTCACCGCGTGCTCTCGCGCCGCAAGTCGATTAGCGCCTCGACCGCGCCGCGGGCGCCCTTGGGCAGCCGCAGCGGCTCGTGCGATGCCAGCCATCGGCCGGCCGCCGGCGAATCCCCGAGCGTCAAGATCCCCTGCCGCGCCAGATCCGCCATCCGGTCGGCGACAGCCGGGTCGGTGGCCTCGTCTGCCGGTCCCGCCGGGTTGAAGGGGATGATCCGGGCCACGGGGGTGTCGCGGTCCAGCACGGTGATTTGACCCCCCTGTTTCACGTGCGCCAAGTGCCGCGACAGGTTGTTCTTGAGGTCGGCGATCTTGATTAATGCCATGTGGCTATGTTAGCCATACAGACGTGACCCTGTCAAGGTGACGTAATGCGCCATGTAAGCGCTAACGAGTCGCCGCTCACGGCCAGGATCCGGGACTAGCCGCTGAGCTGACTCGCGCGCCGGTCTGGATCGCACAATCGCCTATAATCAGCTCCCTCTTTCATGCCGCGCACGTCCATGCCGTTCCTGCCTCGTGGCAACGTCGCCGAGGCGTACCGCTGGCTGGACATCGCCGTCCAGGAGAAAGCGTCAGGGCTGATCCTGCTGAGTGTGCACCCGCGGCTGGATCCGAGTCGCGCGGACCCGCGCTACTGGCCGCTCGTGCGCCGCGTGGGTCTCGAGGACGGCGGCTCGTGAAGCCCCTCGCGCGCCTCGGCGACGCCCGCGCGCCGGACGGGACCCAGCTTACGTTCACGAAGCGTGACGACGAGTTCATGATCCTCGCGAGCGGCATGCCGCTGATGACGAGCCGGATGCACGGGTCGGAGCAGGCGCTCGCGACGCTGGGCTGCCGGGAGATTCCGGCGCACGGGGCACGCGTGCTCGTCGGCGGCCTCGGCATGGGCTTCACGCTCCGCGTCGCGCTCGACCTGCTGCCCCCTGACGGCGTCGTCGTCGTCGCCGAGCTCGTTCCCGCTGTTGTCGAGTGGAACCGCGGACCGCTGGGGCCGCTCGCCGGTCATCCGCTGAACGATCCGCGCGTCCGCCTCGACGTCCGCGATGTACGCGAAACGCTGGCGGCCCGTGACGCAACCTTCGACGCCATCCTGCTGGACGTCGACAACAGTCCCGACGCGTTCACCGTGCGGAGCAACCAGTCAATTTATCGTGAGGCCGGACTCGCGGCGATCCACGCGGCGCTGCGACCCGGGGGCATGCTGGCCATGTGGTCCGATTCAGAGGACAAGTGGTTCGAAACGCGCCTCAGGCGCGCGGGATTCGTCGTGACAGCGGAGCGCGTGCGGGGACGGCTGGCCGGGAAAGGCCCGCACCACACGATCTTTCTGGCGCGTGCGACCGCCGCGCTGTCAGGCGGGCGGCAGGGAGGCGATCGCGCGTCGAGCCGGAGGGCCACGGGCGGGCAGTAGTGCTGCTTCAGAGAATGCCGTCTCGACCCGGATTGCGATAGCAGGGGCTGTCATGGCGAGCGAGCGTCCTCAGCCATCTCCGGACGCCCACGTACTCGACGTGCTTCGAGGCGGGGGAGAGATGGGTGCGCTCGCGCGGACGGTGGACTGGAGCCGAACGCCGGTCGGACCTGTCGAGCGATGGCCGCAGAGCCTGCGCACCGCGCTCAGCATCCTGCTCGAATCGAAATTTCCAATGCTCCGGTGCTGGGGGCCGGAGTTCACCCGTTCGCCCGCTGATCGCAGACGCTGGATCATCCGAGGATCTCATTCAGGCCATCGAGCACGCGAGACAGTTCCTCTTCCGAGGCTCGTGCGATCCGTTGACGGATGCGATCGACAGAGAGGGTGCGAATCTGACTGATCTTGATCCAGGATCGCTTCGTGAGACCGGCGGCCTTACTCTCCAGCGTCAGAGGAAAGCCGGCCCGCGGTTCCTGGCTGGTCAGGGCCACTCCGATGATCGTGCCGGAGCGCTCGTTGAAGACATCATGGCTGAGGATCAGGACCGGGCGCCGGCCCGCCTGCTCGTGGCCACGAACGGGGTTCAACTCCGCCCAGCGAATCTCCCCTCTCAGTATTCGGGCCATGCCGCCAGGTCCTCGGCCAGCCCCTCATCGGCCAGGCGTTTCTCCTCGCGTGGATTCAGCCTGGCGGATTCGGTGGCCAGCCGCGTGCGGGCCAGGCGCCGCAGCTTGTCCGCCAATGCTGCTTCCACGGCCTGGCTGCGGTTGCGAAACCGGCGCCGTTCCACCAGTTCATCCACCTGTTCGATGAGGTCGGCGTCGAGGGTCAGGGCGACTTTGGTCTTGGGCATGGCAGTAGGACGATTCATCATACTCCCGGCGACGCGGGCTGACAAGCGTTTGCAGCCGGCGGACGGATCTACTGGCAGCAGCTGCCGTTGTTTGGATCCGTCGCCATCCAGTGATCGCGGGCACGTTGACGACGCTTCCCATGACCCTGACAAACAACTTATAGTCGCGTGGGAGGATGTCGATGACTCGCACGCCGCCGCACCGGCTGTCACTCTGTGCCGGCGCCCTGCTGGTGCTCTTCGCCGGCTGCGGTGCCCCCGCGGACCGGACCTACCTGACCATCGCCACGGCCGGGACCGGCGGCGTCTACTACCCGCTCGGCGGCGCGCTCGCGCAGATCTACAGCGCGCGGCTCCCCGGGGTGATCGCCTCGGCGCAGTCCACGGTCGGATCGGTCTTCAACGTCCAGGCCGTCCAGCGGGGGCGCGCCGACCTGGCCTTCACCATGGGGGACATCGCCTGGTTCGCGTACGAGCAGGGTACTGACTCGGACCCGACGCCCCATCGGAAGCTCCGCGCGCTGGCCGTGCTCTACCGGAACACGGTACAAATCGTCGCGCGGCGTGATGGCCCGCTCAGAACCATCGCCGACCTCCGCGGCCAGCGCGTGGGCGTCGGCGCCCCCGGCAGCGGGACCGAGGTGTCGGCGCGCGTGGTCATCGAGGCGCACGGGCTGAGCTACGCCGATGTCACCCCGGACTACCTCTCATTCGCCGAGGTCGCCGCGCAGATGCAGGACCGCACGCTCGACGCGGGGGTCGTCGCCGCCAGCTATCCGGTGTCGGCCATCACCGACGCGAGCATGACGGTCGGCATCCGGCTCCTCCCTGTCAGCGACGAGGCCATGGCCCATATCAGCGCGCAGTACCCGTTCTTCAAGCGCGTCACGATTCCGGCGGGCACCTACAGCGGCCAGGATGTGGACGTGCCCAGCGTCAGCGTCGAGAACCTGCTCGTCGTCAGCGAGGATCTCGACGAGCAGCTCGCGTACGACCTGACGCGGCTGTTCTTCGAGTCGCTCGACGACCTCGCGCGCACGCACGTCGCGGCGAAGGAGATCGACCTCGCCGACGCCTCGACCGCGCCGATTCCCATGCACCCGGGTGCCGCCAGGTACTACCGGGAGCGCGGCGTCCTGCCCGCCGTCCCATGATCGCGGCGCTCCGGCGTCTCGCGACGCTGCTCGCGATTGCCCTCGGCATCTATCATCTCTACACCGCGGTTTTCGGCGCCCCGGTCGCGCTCGTTCATCGTGCCGTCCACCTGGGCGGCATGACGCTGCTGGCGTACCTGATTCTCGCGTCCGCCGAGCGCCGCTCGACCGCCGGACGGATCGCGTATCTCGGGCTCGGTCTGCTCGGTGCCGCGGCGTCGCTGTACCTGGTGGTGTCGTTTCGCGACCTCATCACCCGGGTGGGGTCCCCTTCGCCCCTCGACCTGACGATGGCGGCCATTGCGGTCCTCGTCGTCATGGACCTTGCGCGACAGCTCCATGGATGGGCGCTGACGCTCACGACGACGGCCTTCATCGTGTACGGCCTGGCCGGCCCCTGGATGCCCGGCTTCATGGGCCACCGCGGCTACGCGGTTCCCGAGACGCTCGAGTTCATCTACACCACGACCGAAGGCCTCTTCGGCGTGCCGCTGCAGGTGTCGGCCACTTACCTCGCGGTCTTCATTCTGTTTGCCGCCTTCCTCGAGCGCTCCGGCATCATCGGCCTCTTTCACGACCTGGCGTTCGCCATCGCGGGCCGGTCGGCCGGCGGCGTGGCCAAGGTGGCGGTCGTATCGAGCGCGCTGATGGGGACGGTGAACGGGAGCGGCCTCGCCAACGTAACGACGACCGGCGCGGTGACGATCCCGCTGATGAAGAGGAGCGGCTTCTCGCCGCACTACGCGGCCGCGGTGGAAGCCACGGCCTCGATGGGCGGGCAGATCATGCCGCCGGTCATGGGCGTGGCCGCCTTCCTCATGGCCGAGCGGCTCGGGGTACCCTATGCGCGCATCGCGCTCGCCGCGATCGTGCCGGCGCTCCTCTACTTTTTCGCGACGGGTGTGCAGATCCACCTGCACGCCAGACGCCTCGGGCTGGCACCCCCGCCCGAGGCCAAGGCGCGGCTCCTGGGAGACGTCCTCTGTCGGGACGGCTACCTGCTGCTGCCGGTGCTGGTGCTCTTCGCCGTGATGCTGCAGGGCTACTCGCCGGTCTACGCCGCCGTCGGGAGCATTGCCGCCAGCCTGCTGCTCTCGTGGGCCGCCTCACTGGTCCTCGCGCTCCGGACGCCCGGCGGCGGCGCGGCGCGTGCCGCGGCGTTTCTTGGCGCCGCCGGCGCCCGCGGCGCCACGCTCACCGGCATCCTGGGATCGCTCGACGCCGGCATGCGCCGCACCGTGAGCGTCGCGTCGGCCTGCGCCGTCGTCGGCATCATCATCGGGATCGTGACGCTCACCGGCGCCGGGCTGAAGCTGTCGAGCGCCATCATCATGGCCGCCGGCGAGCGCCTGCCAGCCACGCTGGTCCTGACGATGTTCGCGTGTTTCCTCCTCGGGATGGGCTTGCCGACGATCCCGACCTACATCATCACGTCGACCATGGCAGCGCCGGCACTGCTGAAGCTCGGCGTGGACCCGCTGGCGGCGGATTTCTTCGTGATGTACTTCGGGGTGCTGGCCAACCTCACGCCGCCCGTAGCGCTGGCGGCCTACGCGGCGGCCGGGATCGCGGGCGCGCATCCGATGCGCACGTGCCTGCAGGCCATCCGGCTGTCGGTCGCGGGCTTCCTCGTGCCGTACATCTTCGTCTACTCCCCCATCATGCTGGGCGTCGGCTTCGAGCCGTGGGCGATGCTCGGCGTGGTGGTCACGGCCGCGGCCGGCGTCTTCGCCCTGGGCGCGGCGATGGAGGGTTACCTGTTCCGTGAGACCGCCTGGCACGAGCGCGTCCTGCTGCTTGCTGCGGCGCTCGTGCTGATCGTGCCGGGCCTCGTGACCGACACCATCGGCGCGGTGCTGTTCGCCATTACGGTGGTGTCGCAGAAAATGTATCGCGTGGGGATCGAACCCAGGACGCCGTGAGAAAAGTCAGGTGCTCTACCCGGTAGGCGGTAGTTCGACCCGCTGATCCCACCTCGCAAGTCCGGGTGGCCCCACCAGTTCGATCAGCGAGTCCTCCTCCACGCTTCGTGTGGACCTGAAATGCGGGAAGTCCTCCTTACGATGGGTGCCCCCACGAGCACAGGTGAGGGATCGCAGCGCGGTGGACCGTCCGGCTTTGCGCCCGCCCGGCCTCCGCTGTGGTCGAGCTGCGCACCCCGGCGGTGATCGAGCCCGCCGGCTGCAGGCCCTCGACCGGAACCCCGGGGCTCGCGTGTCTTGGCAGACGACAGGAGCCCGGGCTCTACTCGGGAGCGCCGCTGCCTGCTTTGTCCAATCCCGTCAGCCGGATAGCGGGATTCCGAAGGCCCCGCGCCTATGGCGTGTTTTCTGCACGCTTCGCGCACCGGGACAAACCTTTCCCACGTCCGACCCGTTGACAGGAGGAATGTGATGACACGGACACTCGCAACTTCGTGGATCCTGGCCTGTGCGTTCGCTGTGAGCCTCGCGGCGCAGGCGCCGGCTCAGCAGCAACCGGAGTCCAAAGCGGCCGGCGAACGGACGGTCGATCTGACCGGATGCCTCGCCGCCGGCAGCCAGCCGGACACGTTCCGGCTGACTCACATCAAGGCCGCTAAGACGCCGACCGCCAAGCCCGGCGAGGTGGTTGGCACCACCGGGCTCAAGACCGGCGACGCCGTACAGCTCATCGGCACCGACGCCGCCAAGCTCAAGGCCCACATCGGCCATACGGTGACCGTCACCGGCATGCTCGTCCCGCGGAAAGAGGGCTACGCCGAGCCGGCGGCAAAGCCGGGCACTCCGGCGGCAAAGGAGCAGGGGGACATGCGCATGAACATGAAGTCGTTC
>JACCRT010000051.1 GCA_013813355.1 Acidobacteriota bacterium
CCGCCGCCGCGGCCCGAGAGCGCGCCCTTGACGTACTCCTGCACATCCTCCGTGCTGATGCGGCCGTCCACCCCGGTCCCGGTAACCCGCGCGATATCGACGCCCAGCTCGCGCGCCATCCGTCGGACCGAGGGCGCCGCCGGCGGCAGGTGTCCCTCGGGTTCGGCTGCGGACGTGGCCGGGGGGGCCGACGCACGTGCTCCGCGCTGAATGTCGACCACCTCACCGCGCTTCTTCTTCTCCTGCGGCGCTTCGTCGGCACCTCCAGCATCACCGTCGCCGGCGCCGTGATCCTCGAGCGTCTCATCAGGCTCCGACGTCGTCGTCCCCTGGTCCCGCTCGGCGGCGCCCTTTCCGGCGCCCCCCTTCTCACCGGCCTCCGTCTTCCCGGGTTTGCCAGGCGCGGCCTGGCTCATCCCGCCTTCCTCCGGCGCTCCCTCGGGCTGGCCCTTCGGCGCATCCTTCCCCGGCTTCTTCTCGTTGTCCTTCGCGGGCTTCGTCGCCTTCCCGCCGTCGGCCCGGTCATCGAGCGTCAGCACGACCTGACCGACCTTGACCTTGTCGCCCTGCTTGACCTTGATGTCCTTGACCGTGCCCGAGACATCCGATGGCACCTCGATCGTAGCCTTGTCGGTCTCGAGCTCGAGGATCGGCTGGTCCTTCTCAATGGTGTCGCCCGCCGTCACCATGATGCGGACGACGTCGCCGGCGGTGATGTTCTCGCCAAGTTCGGGAATCGTGAATTCGTTGGGCATGTCTGTGGGTCTTCAAACACGATCAGGAGATCAGGACTTGCGCTAGCTCCTCGCCGGGTCTGGCTTCTCCGGGTTAATCTCGAGGTCTTTGATGGCCTGCGCCACCACCTTGCGATCGATCTGCCCGTCTTGCGCCAGTTCCGCGAGGGTGGCAAGCGTGACAAATCGGGCGTCTACTTCGAAGAAGTCGCGCAGCCGCGTGCGGTCCTCGCTGCGGCCAAAGCCGTCGGTGCCCAGGGAGCGCACTCGCCGGGGCATCCAGCGATCGATCGAGTCCGGGAGCACCTTCAGATAGTCGGACGCCGCGACGATGACGCCGGGCGTATCTGTGAGGCACCGGGTGACGTACGGCACCTTCGGGTCATCGGCCGGATGCAGCATGTTGTGCCGATCGCAGGCATGGCCATCGCGGTACAGCTCCTGGTAGCTAGTCACGCTCCACACGTCGGCGGCCACGTCGTATGTCTCGAGCAGCTTCTGCGCCGCGACCACTTCGTTGAGGATCGCCCCGCTGCCGAGAAGCTGCGCCTTGTATTTGGCCTTGCCATTGGACGCCTTCTGCAGGCTGTACATCCCCTTGAGGATGCCCTCGCGGGCCCCTTCGGGCATCGCCGGCATGGCGTACTGCTCGTTCATCACGGTCAGGTAGTAGAAGACGCTCTCCTGCTCGCGATACATCCGTCGGATGCCGTCCTGGATGATCACCGCCAGCTCGTAGGCATAGGCCGGATCGTAGGAGATGCAGCTCGGGTTGGACAGAGAGTACAGGTGGCTCTGCCCATCCTGGTGCTGCAGCCCTTCACCCGCCAGCGTCGTCCGGCCGGCGGTCGCGCCGAGGAGGAAGCCGCGCACGCGAGAGTCGGCGCCGGCCCAGATCAGGTCGGCCACCCGCTGGAAGCCGAACATCGAATAGAAGATGAAGAAGGGGATGGTGTTGACGCCGTGCGTCGCGTAAGCCGTACCGGCCGCGATGAACGATGACATGGAACCAGCCTCCGTGATCCCTTCCTCCAGGATCTGGCCGTCCTTCGCTTCCTTGTAGTAGAGAAGCGTGTCCATATCGACCGGCTCATACTTCTGTCCAACGTGCGAGTAGATGCCGACGGCCCGGAAGAGCGACTCCATGCCGAAGGTGCGCGCCTCGTCGGGGACGATCGGGACGATCAGGTCGCCGATTTCCTTGTCTCGGAGCAGCTTCGACAACATCCGCACGAACACCATCGTCGTCGAGGCCGCCCGGCCTTCGGTCCCGCCGTAAAACTCTTCAAAGAGCGGTTCGATCGGCGCCTGCAGCGACTCGACGCGGACGCTGCGTGTCGGGACGTAGCCGCCAAGGGCCTTGCGGCGCTCGCGCAGGTACTGGAGCTCGGGGCTGTCGTCCGGCGGACGATAGAACGGCGCCTCGGCGATCTCCTCGTCCGAGATCGGGATGCCGAAGCGGGTCCTGAAGGTTCGAAGGTCCGCCTCGTTCATCTTCTTCTGCTGGTGGGTGATGTTCTTGCCCTCGCCCGCCTCGCCGAGGCCGTAGCCCTTAATCGTCCGCGCCAGCACGACCGTCGGCCGGCCCTTGTGCTCGACGGCAGCCTTGAACGCGGTGAAGACCTTGACCGGATCGTGGCCGCCGAGTCGCAGTTTCTTGAGCTGCTCGTCCGACAGGTGCTTGACCATGTCGAGCAGGCGCGGGTCCACGCCGAAAAAATGCTCGCGCAGGTAGGCGCCGTCTTCGACGGCGTACTTCTGGTACTGCCCGTCGACGATCTCGCCCATGCGCCGGGCGAGCAGGCCGTCGTGATCCTTGGCCAGCAGCGGATCCCAGTCGCTGCCCCAGATGCATTTGATGACGTTCCACCCGGCCCCACGGAAAATGGCTTCCAGTTCCTGGATGATCTGGCCGTTGCCGCGGACCGGGCCGTCGAGCCGCTGGAGGTTGCAGTTGATGACGAAGATGAGGTTGTCGAGCTTCTCGCGGGATGCGAGGCTGATGGCGCCAAGCGCCTCGGGCTCGTCGGTTTCGCCGTCGCCGAGGAACGCCCAGACCTTCGACGGGGACGGCGTTTTGAGGCCGCGATCCTCGAGGTAGCGGTTGAACCGGGCCTGGTAGATGGCCATGATTGGCCCCAGCCCCATCGACACGGTGGGGAACTCCCAGAAATCGGGCATCAGCCACGGGTGTGGGTATGACGACAATCCGGGGCCGTCGGCCAGCTCGCGTCGGAAGTTGTGCAGCTGCTCGAGCGAAATCCGGCCTTCGAGATACGCCCGTGCGTAAATGCCCGGTGATGCGTGTCCCTGGAAGTAGATGAGGTCGCCGTCGCCGTCCTTACCCTTGCCGCGGAAGAAGTGATTGAACGCCACCTCGTAGAGGGTCGCGGCCGAGGCGTAGGTCGAAATGTGGCCGCCAATTCCTTCAGATAACCGGTTGGCCCGCACGACCATGGCCATTGCGTTCCAGCGGACGAGACTCTTGATCCGCCGTTCGATCTCCTGGCTGCCGGGAAGCGGCGTCTGGTCCTCGGGCCGAATGCTGTTCACGTAGGCGGTGACGGCCGTGAACGGCAGCGCGACGCCAGCCACCCGGGAGTGGTGGCGAAGTGTGGCCAGGAGCCGCTGCACACGGCCGCGATCCCCCTGCTGGATGACGTAATCGAGCGACTCACGCCACTCGCGCTGTTCAACAGCCTCGAGTTCGGAGGTGTCGCGTGGGGCAATGTTCTTCATCTAGACATCCTCAACCGATCGGCCGCCCCGGTACCGGGCTGCCTGCGGGCGGCCCAGGCGCTCAAGGCGCCGGCCGTCCTGTCTCGTGTGG
>JACCRT010000001.1 GCA_013813355.1 Acidobacteriota bacterium
GAGCGGAGAGCGTGCCTCGTCGCATCAGTCAGGGTCGCGGGCTATCGTCGGTGCCCTCTGGAACTCGACGACGCCCAATTATTCGGTCAATCACGCACGCTCCGGATCAAACAGTTGCTCGGCTTCAACAGCTCCACTGGTTCGATTCGATCTCGCCGCTCTCGCCGCCGCTATTGTGCCGCAGCGATTTTCATCGCGTTTCGCGGGCCGCAGGCCCAGGTTAACCAGTTGCGGAAATCGTCCAGTGCGGCGAGCCACCTCCGTAAGCCTCCATAGCCGTCCCTGCATCCGACTGGGTACGAACTCACGTATTGACATATTTGACATTATGTCAATACACTGGACCATGCCCAGCACGAGTGAGCGGAAGCGACCCGTACGCCGAGAAGAGCGAGTGTCCCGCACCTATCGCCTGCCTCTGTCGAAGTTGAAGGCGGCCCAGCGAGCGCTTGGCGCCGCTACGGCGACTGAGGCCATCGAGCGCGCGCTCGATCTCGCCGTGTTTCAGCGCGAGCTGGTCGACGGCACGCGAGCCATGCTCGGCGTCGACATCACGTCTCCCGACCTCGGGCCGTGACTCGAGCGACGCGGAAGTACGCGCTCGACACGCAGCTGTTCATCAACGGTTTCCGCGACCCGGCCGCGAACGAGACCCTCCAGCGATTCCATCGAGCGTTCGCGCCGTTCGAGTATCTCAGCGTCGTTGTAGCGCAGGAACTGCGGGCGGGTGTGAAGCGCGATAGGGATCGGAAGGCGCTCGAACGCAACGTCCTCAGCGTCTTCGAGCGATCGGCGCGGACGTTCGCGCCATCCGCCAACGCCTGGCATCATTCGGGCGATCTGCTGTCGGACATGGCACGTAAGGAGGGGCTGGAGATCGGCCGTGTCTCGAAGTCGTTCGCGAACGATGTTCTGCTTGCGCTGTCGTGCCGCGAGGCGGGTTGCGTGCTCATCACCGACAACGAGCGGGACTTCCAGCGCATCCACCGGTACGCGCCGTTCGATTATGTTAAGCCGTGGCCTGGCGGATTGGCGCCATGAACGCCTGCTGATCGTCTTGAGCGGCCTCACCGGCGTTAGCAAAACGACGATCGCTCAAGCGGCCCCGCCGTCGAGATCGTGCCGCTCGAGCGCCTTCCAGGCCTTTTCCTCCGCCTCCGCTCGCCCGTACCCGAAGAGCAGCAGCCCCGCGCGTGCGCCCCCGCTGTTCGCCGTGGCGGGCGACGCGCGGGTCCACCTGGACGAATCGGCTCCCTGAGCGAACGGCCACCGGTCGTCGGTGCGCCGGAGGTCTATCCGGGCCGGCATCCGGACGTCCGTCGTCTGCTTGACAGGGCCGCGGCTGGTGCCATAATCGGCGGGTCTGGCGGGGGGAGACCCCCAATCGTCAGCGTGGCGCAGCGCTTGCCGAGCTTCTTGTCTCGGATGTGACGCCAGAAGGGATCGGTCTCCGTTCGGTTGTACGCCACGAAGACGCGAATGACACGGTCGGCGGCGGGCGCGAGGTATGCCAGCATGAGCTCGGCGGCACGCTCGTCGCGGTTGACGTAGCCTGGATAGGATCCGTCCGCGATGTCACCCTCCTGAATGGTTAACATGCGGCGGAAAGAGCCCCCCATTCATCTTGCTGAAGTCGTTCCATGTCACCGAATTCGTTATCTGGCCGATCAGGGCCCGGGCGCTTGGCAGCAGCCAGTTGTCACCGCCGCACGGATAGGGGGGCCGGTTCCGCGGCCTCGTCGCGTTGGGGTCAAGCGCGCAGTCCCCCAAGCCTGGCACCAGGCGGTGGCGCGCCGTGGAGCTCCACGATCATCCGATCGAATGCGTACAGCAGATCCTCTCGGTTCGAGTACGGGCCCGGTGTGTAGGCGCGTGACGAGATGCCGGCCTGCGACAGCTCGCAGACGTGCCAGTCCTGCCGGTTCGTCAGGTCCCAGAACTCCACGGCGTCGGAGGGATCGAAGTCGGGACGGGTGGTCTCGTCGGGATGGAAGTGCCACTCGCAAATATTGACCGTCCGGTCGGGCGCCAGCGGCCACAGCGTGTGCACCATCATGTAGTCGGGATGCAGGCTGAGGAGCATGTTCGGGAAGATCGCGTAGTAGTAGACGCGGCGGGCATCCAGGGGCGACAGCCCCGGCAGCATGGCGCGGGGGCACGAGCCGTCCCACGACAACGTGCTGATCCCCGGGCGCAGATCCATGCGGCCGCCCATATACGTGCCCTGCAGCGGTTCGTTCTCGCCGCTCAGGTAATGCGACAGCTTGTTGAGGGCCGGGTGCAGGTTCGGGCAGTGCAGGCACTCGTTGTAGTTCTGGACAATCAGTTTCCAGTTCGCGCGAACGTCATAGACGATCCGCCGGCCAAGTCGCAGTTCCTCCATCCGCCAGGGCTGAAACTTTTCCGGCAGCGGCCCGAGCTGCGCCGCCAGCGGCTCCGGCGTTCTCGACAGGTTGAGAAAGACGTGGCCGTCCCAGGTTTCGGTGTGGACGCGGTGCAGCGGATGCGCCTCTTTCCTGAAGTGCGGCACTTCGTCCATGTGCGGCGCGCCCACCAGCCGGCCGTCCAGGTCGTACGTCCACGAGTGATAGGGGCACTGAATACTTCCGGCGAACGTTCCTGCCTGCTCCGTGCAGAGCCTCGTGCCGCGATGGCGGCAGACGTTGTAGAACGCGTTGACGCCGCCGCGGGCCGCGCGCGTCACGATCACGCTTTCGCCGAGCACCTCGCGGAGGAAGAACTGCCCGGGTTGGGTCACCTGCTCCGTGCGCCCCGCGCAGATCCACATCCCGGCGAACAGCCGCTCCATCTCCCGGTCGAAGTGCGCCTGGCTGACGTAATATTCCGCCGGCAGCGTCGTCGCTCCATCCGGCATGACGTCGCGGGTCTTGATGACGAGGTCGGGTTCCTGCATGGTTACTCTCGGCCGGGTCTGCGGTTGTCGCCTGCCGTTGGTTGATGTTCCGCCGGGTGTTGGACATAGCACAGGCGGCGCGAAGGCGGTCTCGTCTTGGGAATATTCCCAGGAAATGATACAACCCTGCGATGCCGCAGAATACCTCCGGGGTCGCTCCGCCCGGTGACCAACTGAAGCGCGAACTGGGGAAGTGGGCGCTCACCGCGATCGGCGTGAACCAGGTCATTGGGAGCGGCATCTTCAGGCTGCCCGCGGACCTTGCGGCGTCGGCCGGCGGCTGGAGCCCGTTCCTGGTCGGCGGCGTCGGCCTCGCGTCGCTGCTCATCGCGCTGTGCTTCGCGGAAGTGAGCAGCCGCTTTGAGGCCACCGGCGGGTCCTATCTCTACACCCGCGCGGCGTTCGGCCGGTTTCTCGCCTTCGAGGTCGGGTGGATGCTCTGGTTCGTGCGCGTCGCGAGCTGGGCGTCGGTTCTCAACGTGCTCGCGCTCTCGCTCGCGTTCTACTGGCCCGCGTTTGCCGCGGGCGTGCCGCGCGCGGTCCTGATCACCGGGGTGGTCGTCGCGTTCGCCGCCATCAACATCCTCGGGATCCGCCTCAGCTCGCTGGTCGTCAACGCGTTCACGATTGGCAAGCTGCTGCCGCTCATGATTTTCGTGGCCATCGGCCTCTTTTTTGTAGACGGCGAACGGCTCCAGCCGAGCGGCGCCGTTCCCATGGTGGACCTGGCCACCGGCGCGCTGCTGCTGATTTTCGCTTTCGGTGGCTACGAGACCGTTCCCGTGCCGGCCGGCGAAGCGAAGGACCCGCGCACCGCCGTGCCGTTCGCGCTCGTCATGACAGTCATCAGCGTCACGATCGTGATGGTCCTGGTGCAAGTCGTGGCGCTCGGCACGCTGGAGACGCTCGAAGGGTCGTCGACGCCACTGGCCGACGCCGCGGGACGTTTCATGGGGCCGATGGGCGCGATGCTCCTGACCGTCGGCGCGGTCATTTCGACCTCCGGGAACAGCATGGGCCAGGCGCTGTCGGGATCGCGCAGCCTGTTCGCACTGGCCGAGCAGGGGGATATCCCCCGGTTCTTCGGCTACGTTCACCCGGGCTATCGGACGCCTGCCACCGCCATCCTCGTCACCTGCGCCATCTCCCTGGTGCTGGCGCTCTCGGGCACGTTCGTGGCCCTGGCGGCCGCGAGCGCGGTCGCGCGGCTGCTCGTCTACGTCGCAACCTGCGCCGCTACGATTCGATTGCGGCAGGCACGGTTCGAGACCGCCGTGAAGCCGGCGACCTTCTGGCTGCCCGGTGGGCCAACCATCCCGATCCTGGCGATCCTGATCTCGCTGTCGATCCTCTTCGGCGCCACGCGAACCCAGCTCATTTCCGGCACCAGCGCCCTCCTCGTTGGCGCGGTGTTGTATCTTGTTGCCGTCCGGGGCTCGGCCCCGAGGAGAACCGTATGAAGAGTGCGAGGGGATGGGTCGGAGTACGGCCGCGTGCCCTGTGGCTGTCCGCGATACTTGCCGGGTTGTTCACGCTTGCCACGGCGAGCTCCGCATGGGCACAGGCCACCATCTTCGTGGTTCGTCATGCCGAACGCGCCGATCAGGTGGAAGGCGGGACCGCGATGATGACGACGGATCCGGATCTGTCTGCCGTCGGCCAGGCGCGCGCCGAGTCGCTGGCGGCGATGCTGAAGGATGCCGGGATCAGGACGATCTTCGTGACGCAGTACAAGCGGACACAGC
Organism: Acidobacteriota bacterium; assembly: GCA_013813355.1. GTDB lineage: Bacteria > Acidobacteriota > Vicinamibacteria > Vicinamibacterales > 2-12-FULL-66-21 > JACCRT01. The sequence continues at coordinate 4,660 of JACCRT010000001.1, forward strand.
AGACGGCCGCCCCCCTGGCCACGGCGCTTGGCGTGACACCCGAGCAGGTGGGTTCGCGCGAGGTCGATGCGCTGGCGCAGCAGTTGCGGGCGGCCTCCGGCAGCATTCTGGTCGTCGGTCACTCCAACTCCGTCCCGAACCTGCTGAAGGCGCTCGGCACCGGCACGTCCGTCGAGATCGCCGAAACAGAGTACGACAACCTGTTCATCGTGACGCTCGGCGGCGAGAAGCCGACGGTGGCCCGGCTACGCTACCGCTGACCTCTCGAAGACGGCCGTGCAGCGGGAAAGGGGTGCGCCTGAGAGCAGGTATGATCGCCAGCATGCCCCGATCTCAGACACCCGCCGTGCTGCTTGCCACCGCCATTCTCTTCCTGCTCACGCCCGCCGCCGCGCAGCGGCCTGGCGCCGGGCCCAGCCTCACACCGCAGGAACTCGCGCGGGCCTGGGACGCCGAGCACGTTTCCTCGCCCGTCTCGGCACTGGTGGACCACGCCGAGGTCGTCAGGCGGCTCAACGATCTCGAGCCTGACCTGTTTACCGTGGAGCAGATCGGGCAGTCGGTGGAGGGGCGGTCGATTCACCACGTGCGGGCAGGCACGGGGCCCATGCCCGTCCTGCTCTGGTCGCAGATGCATGGCGACGAGCCGACGGCGACCTCCGCCCTGTTCGACATCTTCGAGTACCTCCACCGGCATCGTGACTCGCCCATCGTCCGTGGCATCCTCGACCGCCTCACCCTGCACGTGGTGCCGATGCTGAACCCGGACGGCGCCGAGCGGTTCCAGCGCCGAAATGCACAAAGCATCGACATCAACCGTGACGCCCTCCGGCTGCAGACGCCCGAGGGGCAGGTCCTCAAGGCCCTGCGCGACCGCCTGAAGCCGGAGGTCGGCTTCAACCTTCACAACCAGAACTGGCGCACGTCGGTCGGCGATCCGCCGAGGCCGGCGTCCATGTCGCTGCTGTCGGTCGCCTTCGATGAGAAGCGCAGTGACAGCCCGGGGCGGCGGCTGACCCGCAAGCTGGGAGCGGTCATCCGCGATGCCATCGAGCCGTTCGCGTCCGGCCAGATCGGCCGCTACACCGACGAGTTCGAGGTGCGCGCCTTTGGCGACAACATCACGCTGTGGGGCACGCCCGTCCTGCTCATTGAGACCGGCCCCTGGCCGTCGGTCGAGCAGGACCCGCCGCTCGTCCGGCTGAACTTCGTCGCGATCGTCACCGCCCTCGACGCGCTGGCCACCGGCAGCGTGGACCGCGCCGACCCGCGACGCTACGAGTCACTTCCGCTCAACGAGTCGCGGATGTTCTACGTGCTCGTACGCAACGCCACCGTCATCAACGGCGCCGGCGTGTCGCCCTACACCGCTGACATCGGTCTCACGGCGTCCCGTCGCGTGCGCACGACCGATGGTCGCCGCGAGGTGCACATTGCGACCACCGTCGACGACATGGGTGACTTGCGGGCGAACGCCGGCCTGCTGCGGACAATCGATGCCTCGGGGTTGTTCGCCGTGCCGGACACCGGATACGAGGAAGGCGCCCTGGTCGACCTGCCTGAGTGGCGCACGAGGGGGGAGTCGACGCTAGCGGTGGGGCAGCCGGGGCGCATCGCCCTGCTGCGGTCGGCCGAGGGCGGACGCTACCGCGTAGAGGTCGTGCTGCGCGAACGGTAAAACCTGGAACTTCATTCGTGTCGCCGGTAGACGACCTTGCCGTCGAAGATCGTGATTGCCACCGCGGTCGATCCAAGGCGGGAGGAGGGGGCGGCGAAGATATCGTCACTCAAGACGACGATATCGGCCAGCATTCCCGGGCGGAGCGTGCCCTTCCGCTGCTCATCGAAGGAGGCGTATGCGCCCCCCGAGGTGTAAGCGTTCACGGCGGCTTCCAGGGATACGCGGTGCTCCGCGGCCGCCACACTCGTCTTCAGTTCCTCACTCATCGCCAGCCCGGTGACAGCCGCCTCGAGGCCGACCATCGGGTCGAGTGGCGCTGACGGCCAGCCGCTGCCCAGCACAAGGGGCGTGTCGCTCGAGTCGAGCGCGGCCAGGGACCGCTCCGCGCCGGGACGCGCCGGTCCGTCGTCCACCTGCCCGGGCTGGATCGACGCGATCACTCCGAGCTCCGCAAATCGCGGGAGATCAGCCCCACTGGCCGCCTCCGCTCCCTCAATCCGGTGTCTGCGGCCGCGTTCCGGCGCCTGGTTGGACCTCTCGGCGTGGAGGTAGGCGTCCAGCGCCAGCCGAACCGTAGCCTGACCGTGCGCTTCGGCGAGGATCTGCCAGCCTTGCGCATCCAGGAGCCGAACGAAGCGGTTCAGTTCGTCGGCTTCCATCGCTGGCGCGCTGCCGGGCTGCGCGAACGGACCACGCACGTCCTCCGCGGGCGCATCTGCTTTGGCGGCCAGTTCAAGTATCACGGCTCCCGTCTTGAAGCGTGGATCGTCGGAAAAATCCTTCCAGAGAGCGGCGAGCCTCGTCAGCAGGCTTTCATCGAACGGCCCCTCCAGCTCGAGCGCGGCATACACCCGCAGCGCGAGATCGCCCGCCCGACGCAACTCGTCGTACATCTCGATGTCTTCGGGCGTCGCCCCGACATCGTGCACGCTGGTGATCCCGAGGCGGTGAGCCTCGGTGACCGCCGCTTGAACCGCATCGAGCCGTTCCGCGCGCGTCGCGCTGCCGGCCGGCGACTCGCCCGCGGCGTCCGCGGGATCACTGTTGTGGCGTCCGTCCTTCAGGATCGCGAGCCCGCCTTCCACCAGCCTGACATTCGCGTCGTTGAAGCCGGGCAGCACCGTGGCGCCCCCGGCATCGATCACCGTGGTCTGCGCCTGCCGCAGCCGGTAGATTTCGCGATTGCTGCCGACCCGAAGGATATGGTTTCCGCGAATCGCTACGGCTTCCGCCGGCGCGCCATTCTCGTCGGCCGTGTAGACATTCGCGTTGTGAACGATGAGATCGACGGGCCCCTCGTTGTCATCACGCTGCGCGCCAACAATAAGGCCCGCAATGAGAGTGGCGGCGACGATTCCCACGACGAGATAGGTAGTGAGCCGGGCGGCCATATCGGTCGGATTCTAGCATGCCGCCAGAGCAGTTGCGGGGCGGGTTCGTGAACCGCCCACGATACAATCGGGGCGGCTCAAGGCCGCTGCATTATGAGATTCGCAATTCTTGGCTCGGGCGCTGTCGGCGGGTATTACGGCGCGAGGCTGGCGCAGGCCGGCCATGACGTAACTTTCATTGCCAGGGGTGCCCACCTCGCGGCCATCCGTCGGCACGGGCTGGCCATCCGCAGCCCGCTGCTGGGCGACTTCACCGTGCCCGCGCGGGTGGAGGACGACACCTCGCGGGTGGGGCCCGTCGACGTCGTGGTGGTTGCCGTCAAGGCCTACGACAACGTCACCGCGCTGCCGATGATCCTGCCGATGCTCGGCCCCGGGACGAGCGTGTTGACGTTGCAGAACGGGGTCGACAGCGCATCAGAAATAGCGGCCCTCGTCGGCGAGGCCCCGGTGATTGGCGGCACGACATACATCGCGACGGCGCTCGTCGCGCCTGGCGTCATCGAGCAGACCGGCACGCACCGGCGCATCGTGTTCGGCGAGGTGTTCGGCAAGCTGCCACGTGAGAGCGACCGGGTTCGCCGCATTCACGAAGCGCTCGTCGCCGCAGACATCCAGGCTGAGACCGCCGGCGACGGCCGGATCCCCATCTGGGAAAAGTTCATCTTCCTGGTGCCGCTGGCAGGCTTCACGGGCGGCACCCGACTGTCAATCGGCCCCGTGTGGAGCGATCCCTACGTGCGTGCACGGTTCGTCGAGGCGTGCCGTGAGATCGAGCGTCTTGCGAGGGCCGAAGGGATCGCCGTGGCCGACGATCGAATGCAGCAGATTGAAGCATACGTCGGCAGCATGCCCGGGTCGATGCGGTCTTCACTCCTGATAGACCTTTCGCAGGGCAAGCGAATCGAGGTCGAGGCGCTGCTGGGATCGGTCGTCCGCCGGGCAGCTCATCGCGGCGTCCCCGCGCCAATCATCGGGACGTTATATGCGGTCTTGAAGCCCTATGCAGAGGGAGCCCCACCTGCCTGAGAGCGCTTCGTGCCGCGGAAGAGCCCGCCACCAGCTGAGGCACGGCCCGCCAGAAGGAGACCTGGGGCCGCTGAGCCGTCCCGCGCCCGTTTCCGGCTTATCTTCTTGAACGGGTAATTCCCGACATCAGAAAGGGAGCTCTGGATGGCCGTTACACACCACGCCAACCTTCAGGCGGGGGGAACCCTGCTGTCGGACGACCTGCTTGCCCGCTTCGCGGAGCGGGCACCCCGATACGATAGCGAAAACCGGTTCTTCGCCGAGGATTTCGACGAGCTGCGGGAGATTGGCTATCTACGCGGTCCGGTGCCCGTCGAGCTCGGCGGTTTCGGCTGGACCATGACCCAGATGGCGCGCGAGCAGCGCCGCCTTGGCTATCACGCCGCTGCCACCGCCCTTGCCGTCAACATGCACATCTACTGGGTCGGCCTGGTGGCGGATCTCTGGCGCGCGGGCGACCGCTCGCTCGAATGGCTGCTGACCGCGGCCGCTTCCGGAGAGGTGTTTGCCGCGGGCCATGCCGAATCGGGTAACGACGTGCCCGTGCTCCTGTCGACGACGAAAGCTGAGCGCGTCGAGGGGGGCTATCGCTTCACCGGGCGGAAGGCCTTCGGCAGCCTCTCGCCCGTCTGGACCTCGCTCGGTCTTCACGGAATGGACACCGCCGATCCGTCGGCTCCCAAGATTGTGCACGCTTTCATGCCGCGTGACACCGAGGGTTTTCACATCGAGACCGGCTGGGACGTGCTTGGCATGCGTGCCACGGCCAGCGAAGACACCATTCTCGATGGCGTCTTCGTTCCCGACCGCTTCATCGCCCGCGTCGTCCCTGCCGGTGCAGCCGGGATCGACCCGTTCGTGCTCGGTGTGTTTGCGTGGGCCCTCATCGGGTTTGCCAACATCTACTACGGCCTGGCGCAACGCGCGCTCGACCTCACCGTCGAATCGGTCAAGAAGAAGCACTCGCTCGCTGTGAGCCGGACAATGGCGTACCACCCCGAAGTGCAGCACCGGCTCGCGGAAATGGCACTGGCGCTCGAACCGGTGGCGCCGCTGCTCGACCGGATCGCCGAGGACTGGTCCACGGGTGTCAGCCACGGCGCCGCCTGGCCCGCCCGAATCTTCGCGGCCAAGTACGTCGCGGTCGAGAACAGCTGGCGCGCTGTCGACATCGCACTCGACATCGCCGGCGGCTTCGGAATCTTTCGCCGGAGTGGGATTGAGCGGCTCTTCCGGGATGCCCGCCTCGGCCGCATTCACCCGGCCAACTCCATGCTGACGCACGAGCTGGTGGGTAAGACGCTCCTTGGGATCAGCCCTGACGAGGCGCCGCGCTGGGGATGACGAAGCAGCTGGCAGCTGGCAGCTGGCAGTAGGCAGTAGGCAGTAGGCAGTAGGCAGTAGGCAGTAGGCAGTAGGCAGTAGGCAGTAGGCAGTAGGCAGCAGGCAGCAGGCAGTAGGAGGTGAAAGCGCTCGGCCGTCCGGTCCACGATGCGCCGCGGCACTTCCTGCCAGCTGCCAGGAGCCTGCTGCCCGCTTCTGAGATCAGCGGAACATCGCCGGGCTGATCTCCATGCTCACTTCAGACACGCGGTTGGCCGGCAGGCCGGCGCGGCGAGCATGCTCGAGGATGAGCTCGATGCTCGGGGCGTCGTACTCACAGTAGATCTTTCCCTCGGCCGACGAGACATAGCTGCGAATCCAGCGGACCTCCGGCATCCCGTCGAGCACGGCATTCGACATCCGCCCAGCCTGCTCGAGCTGCTCCGGCGTGAGCCCGGGCACGTCACGTTCGATGATGTAGCGCGGCATTCAATCGTCCTTTCAACAGTCGTTAGTCTGAGCTGCCGGCACGCGACGCGGGCAGGCCGGCGAGTTGTTGCAGCAGGGCGTCCGCGGCCGCGCCGTCGCCGAGTTCGCGTCTGATTCTGGCCGCCCGTTCCAGGCAGTCGCGCGCGGTTTCCAGCCTGTCGAGACGGACCGAGACGTCCGCAAGCGCCGCCAGGGCGTGGGCCTCGAGCAGCCACTCGCCGCTCGATCGGTTGAGCGCCACGCTGTCCTCGAGGACCGTCCGCGCCTCTTCGTGCCTGTGCAGCCGCGCGAGCGTGACGCCCATGCTGTTGAGCATGACGCCTTCGTGGGGCCGGTCGCCCGCCTCGCGGCACAGCCGCAGCCCCCGTTCGTAACGCGCCAGCGCTTCGTTGTAACGCCCCTGCTCCCAGTCGAGGATGCCAAGCGTGTTGTGCAGTGAGGCCTGCCGGGCGCTGGAACCGAGGCTGACGGCCAGCGTCAACGCGTCCTCGCACCGGCTGGCGGCTGCCGGCAGGTCGCCACGTTGCCGCGCCGCACGGCCAAGGCCTTCCAGCGCATCGAGTTCGCCAGCCCGGTCCGCGAGCGCCTGGCGAAGGCGGCGTACGGTCGACCATATGCCGTCGGCCTCTTCCCAGAGCCCGAGGCGCTCGCGGCCGATGGCGACCTGCGTCCATGCCTGCGCTTCCGAAACCCGGTCTTCGAGCTGGCCGAAGAGGGCAGCAGATTCCGCCAGGTGCTGCACTGCCTGCGCGTACCGTCCCAGCCCGAACTGCAGCTCCCCGAGCAGGCGGAGCCCCTGCGCCAGCCCCTCGGCATGGCGCGCCCGGCGCGACAGCTCGACGGCCCGTTCATAGATCCCGACGGCATCCTCGATGCGACCCTGCTGAAGCGTGATGTGAGCAATCGTCGTCAGGTGAAACGAACGCTGGATGGGCATCATGTTCGCGCGCCCCGCATCGTCGGCCCGCTCAAGGTGCGCGAGCGCCTGATTGAGGTCGCCGCTTGCGCGAAAGACGTTGGCCAGGTTGTGCAGCACCGACGACATCTGGAGCGGGCTGTCCGTCAGCACCGGCATGGCGACTGCTTCTTCGAGGACGACCCGTGCTCGTTCGTAATCGCCGAGCGCCCGAAGAATGTTACCGATGTTGGCGAGGTCCCCGGCAACGGCCAGGTCGTCGCCGAGGTCGCGGTCGATCTCGAGGGCTTCTTCCGCGAGGGCGAGCGCCTCGTGGTGCCGGTCCTGGTGCCATCGCAGCAGACCGATGCTGCGAAGCGCATTCCGTTCGAGGACGGCGTCCTGACGCTCCCGGCTGATTCGCAGTACCGTGTTCAGCGCGCGATCGGCCGCGTCGAACCGCTTCAGCAGGGTCAGAACATCTCCCTGCCGGAGGTAGGCTTCCGCCAGGCGTCCGGACGCACCGTGCGGTGCGAGGAGCGCGAGCAGCTCGTTGATGATCTGCTGCTGGCGTCCCCGCTGGCCGAGCGTTTCGCAGAGCCGCTCCTGTTGCAGCAGGATGTCGGCGATGGCCTCGCGCCGCGCGCCGTCGTCCGGCAGACGGGTGAGCCACTCGTGCAGGCGTTCGCACATGGCGAGCGCGTTGGCGAACTGGCTCAACGATCTCAGCCGCTCCGCGGCGGTCCGCCCGTACCTGACGGCCTGTTCCCAGCAGGCCGCCTGGCTGAAATGGTGGGCCAGCGCATCCGCGTGTTCGTCCACGCGAGCGCGCGCCTCCCTCTCCAGGGCGGCGCCAATCGTCGCGTGCAGCGCCTTGCGCTGGTGCTCGAGCAGGCTGCCATAGGCCACCTCCTGGGTGAGCACGTGCTTGAATCGATAGGTCGGTTCCGGCACGACGCGGACCTGCTGGATGAGCGTCGCCGCGCGCAGTCGATCCAGCGCACGCGCGCAGTCGATCTCGCGGGGCGCCGCGGCTGCCAGCAGCCCGCGCCCGAACTCCCGGCCGATCACCGACGCCACGCGGAGCACCTCGCGAGCATCACCGTCGAGGCGGTCCAGCCGCGCGCGGATGACCGCCTGGACAGTATCGGGCAGCCGCAGGCTGTCGATCTCGCGGTTGAGCACCACCATCCCGTGTTCGGCGACGATGACCCCTTCTTCGCGCAGGGTCAGGGCGACCTGTTCAAGGAAGAACGGGTTACCACCCGTCCGTTCGTGCACCTGCGCTACCAGATCTTCGCTGATCGGCTGCCCTCCCAGCAGGGCCTGCATGACGACGCCTGTGCCGGACGGATCGAGCGGCCCGAGCTGCACGGTCGTCGCGCGCCCGCCGAACGCGGCCAGGACCGCGCCCTCTGGCCGCACCGTCGCGATGATCGCCACCGGCAGCGAGTCGACGATTTCCGCCAGCCGGAGCAGCACTTCGGACGATGCGTCGTCGGCCCAATGCCAGTCTTCGAGCAGGACCAGGACCGGCGTGCGGGAGGCCGATGCCATGAGGAGCGCCGAGATGGCATCGAGAAGGGCGGCATGCAGGTGCTCGCCCTCGAGATGGCGCGGCAACGGGAAGTCGTCGGACGGCAGCGAGAGCAGGTGCAGGTAGAGCGGGATGAACGGCTCGAGCGACGTGTCGAGCGCCCGGATGTGCTGAACCGTCTGCGGGAGCGAGGCCATCCCGCCGCTCGTCCCACCGGAAAGCAGGTCGCGCAGGACCTCCACGATGGGCAGGTAAGGTGCAATCCCGCCGTAGGAGCGGCACCGGCCGACCAGCACTCGCATCTCCCCGGCGCTGATCTGCTCGCGCAGTTCGTGGATCATGCGGCTCTTGCCGACCCCCGCCTCGCCCACCACCAGCACGAGGCGCCCCTCACCGCCACGGGCGTCCCGAACCAGTGCCTGCAGCGACGACAGCTCCTCGGCGCGCCCCGTGAATGGTGTTCGGCTGGCGCGGTCGCCCGCCTCCAGCCGCGCGTGAACCCCGGAGTCGCCGACGACCCGGTGGGTGGCGATTGGCGCCGTGTCGGGTTGCCACTCGACGGGGCGAGCGGCCTCGGTAGTGACAAACGGCGCCACCATCCGCTCGCACTCGCCGCTGATGAGCACGTGATCACGGCCGGCCAGCGCCCCCAGGCGGGCGGCCAGTTGCACCGGGGCACCTGACACCGCGTAGCGTCGCGGCCCTTCGCGCAGCCGCTGCGCCACGATCGTCCCGGCGTGAATACCTGACTGGACGGCGAGCCCGCCCTGGAGCCGTGCGATCGCCGGGGTCGTCATGGCCCGCGCGCGCGCGTGCAGTTCCAGCGCCGCCCGCACGGCCCGCAGATCGTCATCTTCATGTGCCGCGGGGATGCCGAACACCGAGATGATCTCCTCGCCAACCGCCTGGTTGACGATGCCCCCGTGGCGGCGGACCGCATCGATCGCCGCGGCGCGGACGAGCGCCACCGTTTCGTCCAGCTCGGTCGGGTCCAGCTGTTCGAGGAGGGAGGCGTAGTCCGAGATGAGCGTCACCAGTACGGCCGCGCGCCGGCGTTCGGCCGAAGGGGTGAGGGCCGCGTCGGAGCGCGCGCGGGTTTCGGCCTCACCCGCCGCGGACGCTGTCTGCCTCTCCACCGGACGACCGATCGACAAGGCGCTCATCATATCGGGAGCGGTCGCGAAGCGGCGCTCGGGCAGCTTCGCCAGGGCCGTCGCGATCACGTGATCCAGGCTGGCGGGCAGGTGTTCCCGCAGCGTGGATGCAGGATCCGGCTGCCGCGCGACTATCGCATAGGCGACCGCGGCTGCATTCTCGCCGGTAAACGGCCGCCGGCCGGTAAGCATCTCGTACAGCACCACGCCCAGCGCCCAGATATCGGCCCGAAGATCCACGGGCTCGCCCCGCGTTTGCTCGGGGCTCATGTAGGCGACCGTGCCCACCGGCGTGCCGGTGGCGGTCATGGCGATGTCCTTGACCTTGGCCACGCCGAAGTCCAGGATCTTCAGCCGGCCGTCCGCCAGCAGCATGATGTTCGACGGCTTGATGTCCCTATGCACGATGCCGCTCTGGTGGGCTGCGGAGAGACCCGAGGCGATCTCGCGGACGACGGTCAACGCCTCGTCGAGCGGGAGCGGGCCTCGCGACAGGCGTGATTGCAGCGTTTCACCGTCGTACAGCGGCATGGCGAGGAACAGCTGTCCGTCGGCGGTTTCGCCTATTTCGTACACCGTGCAGACGTTCGGGTGTTCGAGGGCGGCCGCGGCGCGCGCCTCGTGAAGGAAACGCCGCTTCGACAGCTCGTCTGACGCGAGGTGTGGCGGCAGGACCTTCAGCGCGACGAGGCGGTGGAGGCGTTCGTCCCGGGCGCGGCAGACGACCCCCATGCCGCCGACGCCCAGGGTATCGAGCACCACGTAATGCCCGATTGCGCGGCCCGGATCGGGACCGGCCGGCGCGTGAACCTGGCCAAGCGCCGGCGCCAGCACGTCCAGTGCGAGGCGATCCACGGCGCCAGTGCGTGCATGAGCCTCGAGCAGCGACGCGACCTCGCGCTTCATCTCGGGATCGCCGGCGCACTGCGCGTCGATCATCGCCTCGCGTTCGGCAGGGTTCGCATCCAGCGCGGCATTGAAGGCCGCCTCGATACGCTGCCACGAAGAACGAGGGGCGGGGCTCAACCGGCGAGCTCCCGGTTGAGCCATGCGCGGGCCATGGTCCACTGGCGCTTCACCGTGGCGGGTGAGGTCCTCAGGGCATTGGCGGTTTCCTCCACGGTCATTCCGCCGTAGAAGCGGCATTCGACGACCTGCGCCTGTCGCGGGTCCAGCGCGGCCAGCCGTACGAGTGCCGCATCCAGGTCCAGCAGTTCGGCAGATCGGGCGTGCACCAGGGCCATCGCATCCTCGTCCAGGGTTTCGACGGCGCGGCCGCCGCCGCGCTTCAGCGCGCGACGGGCGACGGCGTGGTCGATGAGGACGCGGCGCATCGCCTGGGCCGCGAGGGCGAGGTAATGGCTTCGATTCTGCCAGCGGATGCGGTCCAGCTTGGCGAGCTCCACCCATGCTTCGTGCACCAGGGCCGTGGTGCAGAGGGTGTGGCCCTCTCGTTCGCTGCGCAGTTCACGTGCGGCGATCCGCTTGAGCTCGCCGTAAACGAGGTCCAGGAGGTCCTGCATACCGGGCGAGCCATCATAGGCGCTTCCGGTCGCTCGCTCAACCACGGAGGCGTGCATGTACAGGAAAGCCGGAAAAGGCAGAGAACCGGCTCACGCCCGCAGGAGTCCGCCTCTAGGCGTGGTACGACAGCTCTCGTCGGATTCGGCGATAGGCGCCGTTCCCCTCGGGTTCGAAGGCGTGGCAGTGGTCCATTCGCCCCCGTACACGTGCAGCGTCACCGAGGCCCGGTCATCACGGCGTTGCCCAGCGTGTGGTACTCGAATGGAGGGATGAGGCACCGGTCATGACGTGCTATCCGATATAGAATTCCTTCGGCACGTTCCGGGGACGATACTCCACTTCCGCGCCCGGGCTGCCCTTCGAACGCTCGCCTGATGTCTCCAGAAATCATCGCGGTCATCGTGTGTGCCGGTGCAGTCGCCGGGTGTCTCGGGGGGCTGCTCGGAATCGGCGGCGGCGTGTTTCTCGTCCCCTTTCTGCACCTCGTCATCGGGCTGCCGCTCAACGTCGCCCGTGGCATCGGCCTGGTCACCGTCATCGGGACCTCGAGCGTCGTGGCCGCGGATGCGACGTCGCGCCCGCTGGTCAATCTCAGGCTGGGCATGCTCCTGCAGGTACCGGCCAGCGCCGGTGCGCTGGCCGCGGCCATCGTTGTCGCCCGGCTGCCTGACAGGGTGCTGTACGTGCTCTTCGCCCTGGTGACGTTCGTGATCGCCGTCATCATGCTGACGCGGCTCGAGAAGCGCAACGTCCTCTTCGACGACGCCGCCGCGCCGGGGTCGTTCGGCGGCCGCTACTTCGAGGCGGAGAGCGGTCGGGAGATCGTCTACCAGACCCACCGCCTTCCGCTGGCCGCGGTGGTGTCGCTCGTGGCCGGATACGTATCGGGAACGCTTGGGATCGGCGGCGGGATTATGCAGGTACCGGCGATCAACGCGTGGTGCGGCGTGCCGCTGCGCGCCGCGGCCGCTACCAGCGCCGTCGTGATCGGGATCACCGCCGCGGCCTCGGCGCCAATCTACTATGCGCGCGGCGACGTGCTCCTGCCCGCGGCGGCCGCGGCGGTGCTCGGCGTGCTGATCGGGTCGCGCTTCGGCCTGTGGTTCGGCGGCCGCGCCAAGGCACGCTGGCTCAAGATGCTGATGGCGCTGATACTCGCGGCCGTGTCGGTCAGCTTTCTCGTGAGGGCGCTATGACGAATGAGGGCGCGCTGGAACGCGTGATCCGCTTCGTCATGGTCGCAGTCGCGCGCGTGAGCGCGGCGCTGCTCGTCGTCGGCCTCGGGTGGTGGCTCGCGCGGCCCGAAACCGTCGGGGCCCTGCAGACCCTCGAAGCCGGCATTCTCCTGCTGATGGTCGTCCCGTTGCTCCGGGTTCTGCAGTCGGCCGCCAGGGCGGTTCGACTGCAGGATTGGCTGCACGTCGGCACGATCGCGGCCGTGGCGGCGCTTCTTGCGATGACGCTGCTGTACGCCAGCCTTCTATGAATCACGTCCCCGCCGGGCCCTGGCCTCCATAGGCTTCCGGGCTGGCGGGAATTTCGCCATCGGACACCACCTTCAACCGCTCCTGCGCCACGGCGCGCATCTTCTCGAGCAGCCCCTCGATCCGCTGCGCCTGCCGGACGACGGTGGCGAGGTCCCGTTGCAGGCCCGGATCCGGATAGCCGCGCTCGAGCAGGTCGCAGTGTCCGATGATGGCCTGCAACGCGCTGTTGATCTCGGTCGCCGTAGATGCTGTCAGCTCCAACATCGCCTCGAGGCTTCGATGCCTGCCGAGCGCGATCTGGAGCTGCTGCGCAATGTAAGTGATGGCGAACAGTTCAGCAATCGGCACCAGCACGTTGATGTGCCGCTGGTCGAACGCATTGCGGCGCCTCGAAACCACGTTCAGGGTGCCGACCGCCCGTCCCCGCGCGACGAGCGGCACAATCAGAACGGAGGTGAAGCCCGCTGTCTGGATCACGTTGAGATCCAGCAGGTCGGGTGAACGCTCCGCGGTGTCTTCGATGATCAGGGGCTCGCATGAGCGGACGACCGCGCCGAGCGCGCTGCGTTCCGTCTTGAAGGTAACCTCAGGCCGGGCCCTGGTGCGCCGTTCCTCGTCATCGGTTCGGGCCGTGAAGGTCTGGAATTCCTCACCGTTGTCGGACAACAGGGCCAGACCCACCCGATCGCACGGAACGAGGCGGGAAATCCGGCCTGCCAGCGCCTGGAAGGCGAGCGGCACGTCCACCGAGCGCGCGGCGATGCCGAGCATGGCGTTGCGGGTTTGCAGTTCCTCGACTTCGTCCAGCGTGACGCGGTGCGCATGTTCTGCCTGGGCGATCCGGGTCGAGAGCACGCCCAGCCGCATCGTCGCGAGCGTGGCCAGGATGATCATGACGGTCCACGCGGCGATCACCTGTATCAACACGGCAGGTCCGCGCGGGATGCCGCCGGTCAGAATCCAGATGCTGGCCTGGAGCACAGCGAAGGCGAGCAGCAGACCCCAGATGGCGGCCGGCACGGTTCGACTTCGCCAGAGAGTCATGGCGTGGGCGGCGGAACTTTGTACGCTTCCGCGACGGGGCGCAGTGGCCTGTCGAACCACAGCGGCCGGCGGAGCCCTCCGGGCCCCGGCGCGGGGCGGGTCTTCTCCATCCATTCCTTGTACACCGCGTGCGCCAGCTCGGTGTCGACCGTGATGTCGCCATAGTGATCGTCCGGTCCGGCCTTTTCGAGGCGGACGCGCTGGTGCCAGCAGTGCATCCCGCTCACCGGGTCGGGCTGGACCGGGAACGTGAGGTTCTGGTGAACGCCCACCTCGCTCCACCAGATCCGCCCGGTGTCGGGGTCGCTGCTCTCGAACGCCTTGACGCCGTGCACCTGCTTCATGACGTAGCGCCCGCCCGCCTCGCGCTGGATCCGGACGAGCGAGGAGGCGACGCGCGGCCCCCCTTCCTTCTCGTCGAGTCTCCAGCGGCCCAGATGATGGGACATGCCGAGCACGCCGGGGCGGATCCCCTCGGTGACCCACGCACGCGTCACGAAGTAACCGATCCGCGTGTGCACCTTCACCAGGTCCCCCGTCGCGATCCCGTAAGCGTTGGCATCGAGGGTCGCGATCCACAGCGGGTTGTTGTGAGAGATCTCGTACAGCCACTTCACCGGCGAGCGCGTGTGGATGAGCGTCGGAAGCCGGAAGTTCGGCAGGAGGTCGAACTCACCCTTCTCCCGCTCCAGGTCGCGCCAGTGCACGTGCCCGGGCACGTATCGGGGCAGGGCATGTTCCGGCCAGCCCCACTCGATCATCGTCGTCGAGTAGAACTCCAGGCGCCGCGATGGGGTGTTGAACCCGGCGGCAGGAACGCCGTCCACCAGGATCCCGACCGGCGTGCCGCCTTTCAGTACTGTTTCGCCGTCCTCCCCCCGCGTCGTCCCCGCGAGTTCCTCCTCGGTCAACCGCCGCTCATGCGCCTTGCTGTACGTCTTGTCCGATACCTTGAAGACGCCGTACTTGCGCATGTACTCGAGCGGCGCGAGGTTCTCCTTCGCCGCCGCTTCCGGCAGGCCCGGGACGGAGTTCTCGAACATCCACCGGTAATATTCGTCCACGGTAATCTGCTCGCCGGGGCGATACGGCGACTCGAAGAACCGGCGGATTCCCAGGCTGCCGTCCGGATCGATCTTCCAGCTCAGCGCGATCCAGAATTCGTTCTCCTCCCAGACCTCGCCGGGGTTGGCCTCGTAGGTCGCATTGACGTGCTCGCCGCGCTTCTCGCGCGCCACGCGCAGCACCGGCTGACGGAAGCCGAGCCACTGCCCGGCGTGGGTCTCCTGGCTCATGGTGTCGTGCCGTTCCGTGCCAAGGCCCATGGGCAGGATGTAATCGGCGAACCACGCCGTCTCGCTCCAGGTGGGCGTCAGCGCGACGTGCAGCCCGATCTTCTCCTTGTCCTGCAGGACCTCCATCCACGAGAAGCCGTCGGGATTGGTCCAGAGCGGGTTGTAGACACGGGTGAAGTAGACGTCCAGCTTGCCGCGTCCTTCCTTGAGGAAGTGCGGGAGCAGGAAGCTCAGCTCGTGGAACGAGAGCGGGAACTCGCGCGGGAAGAGCAGTTCGTTCCAGAACTCTGGCGGCGGTGGGGGGTTCGGGTGCTTCGGTACGAACTTGTTCGTCACGTGCATGTTCACGCCGCCCACTTCACCGAGCGATCCGGTCAGCACGACGAGCAGGTAGAGACACCGGGTGATCTGCCAGCCCCAGAGATTGCCCGAGGCGGCGGCCCGCCAGTTGTGCGTGGCGAAACGGGTGCCCGCCCTGCCGATTGCCCGCGCGGCCTCGATGATGTTCGCCGCCGCCACCCCGCTTTCCGCCTCCGCGTACTCAGGCGTAAACTCCGCGTACAGATCCATCAGCGCCGTGACGAAGCTGTCGAAGGTGGGGGGCAGGTCCGGCCGTTCGGCCTGCAGGTAGGCGCGCCAATTCACCCACTGGCGCACGAACTCGCGGTTGAAGAGGTCCTCGTGCAGCAGGATGCGGGCGATGGCCAGGAGCACGGCCCCCTCGGTACCCGAGTAGGCCGGCATCCACATGTCGGCCTTCGCCGACGTGTTCGAGAGCCGCGGGTCCATGACGATGAGCGTCCCGCCCCGTGCCTTCGACTCGATAATCCGCTGCGCGTGTGGATTGAAGTAGTGGCCGCTCTCGAGATGCGACGACAGCAGCAGGATGGTCTGCGCGTTGGCGTAGTCCGGCGAAGGACGGTCGGCGCCGCTCCAGAGGAAGTGACCGAGGCGCGCCGACGAGGAGCAGACGTTCGTGTGACTATTGTGCCCGTCGATTCCCCACGACTCGAGAACGCGATTCGCGTAGCCGTCCTCCCCAGGGCGGCCCACGTGATACATGACCTCGTGCCGGCGATTCTCGAGAATCGCCTTGCGGATGCGCCCGCCGATATCATCGAGCGCCTCGCTCCACGATACTTGCTGCCACCGGCCCTCGCCGCGCTCGCCGACCCGCCGCAGGGGATACATGATCCGGTCCGGGTCCTCGAGCTGGTTGGGCGTCACCACTCCCTTGGCGCACGTCCTGCCGCGGCTCCCCGGGTGCAGCGGGTTGCCCTCGATCTTCCGGACGTCGAGCGTCTGCTGGTCCACGTAGGCCAGGATCCCGCAGGCCGATTCGCAGTTGAAGCAGATGCTCGGGATGATCCAGTAGCGCCGGCGGTTCTTCTTCGGCCAGCTCGTCGACTCGAAGTCGACATAGTCGTCCCACTGCGACGGGTCGGGATGGCTCTTGAATTGGTCAGACATAGCAAAGGCCAAGAGGCAAAGGAAGGGGCAACGGGTCAGGTGCGACCGTGATCATGAAAGCGGCACCGACTGCCCAGCCTCGACCCAGATGTACTCCCACGCGGCGCCGCCCGCGAGCGCGAGCACGGCGGCGAGCGCGGCGACCGCCGGCAACGTCACGCCGAGCGTCAACAGCAGCGCAATCGGCAGCAGGCCGCCCGCCACGATCGCGCCGCCCCAGAATAGCCGCGCGTAGGCCCCTCGACGGATGGTTTCCGTCGCGAGCTCGTGGTGTCGCGTCGGGCTCGGAGAGAGCACGTGTTCGAACGTCAGTATGACGAGATGCGCGATCATCGACCCGGCCAGGATCCATCCCAGGACAGGCAGCGCCGCGGCCGATGGCGGGCCCATCAGGAGCCCGACGATGAGGAGGGCGGCGGCGCCTGCGGCCGACGACTGAAAGATGAGGTCGATGGATGCCGCGGGGCCCTGCCACAGGTCGCGTCCCAGGCCTTGGGCGAACAGGAAGCCGGTGTACGACGTCGCCAGGATCGAGACGATCACCGCCGGCACCACCATCCAGCCAAGCGCCGTGTACCAGCCAAACCATCCCGCTGCAAGCCAGGCGAGGCTCAGCGCCCCATGTGCTGTCAGAAAGTAGGCACCCCAGACCATCCAGGACCGATGGTTGCCGCGCGTGAGGATGTAGTAGAACCGCTCGGGTCGCTCGAGGTCGATGATGAGGACGACGGCCGTGAGCGTGATGAACACCAGCGAGAGCGCCGCGCCGGCCACCGTGGCGAGCCCGCCCTCGAAGCCAAAGTGCCACAGGAGGGCAGAGACAAGCAGGGCACCGGTCGCAATCGCCTTGAAGACCAGGTACAGGACCATGTCTACGCCCCACGGCTTGCCGTGCGGGATGTCATAGTCGACGCGCGGATCGCCCGGTGCCTCCGGATCGGGCAGCGGCGCGCCGATTGGTCGCAGGTGGACCTCCCCTTCCTTGTAATAGAGCGGCCGCACCGCCTCCTCAGGGCGGATGACGCTTTCCTCGGCGCCGAGGTACAAGACCTTCGGCCCGGTGCCCTTCTCGGGCTTCCGGACCATGAAGGCCTCGCGCTGAAAAATACGGGACACCTCGCTGGTGGGATCGTCCAGGTCGCCAAAAATGCGGCATTCGGTGGGGCAGACGCTCACACACGACGGCAGCAGCTTGTTCTCGACCCGGTTCGCGCAGAAGTTGCACTTCTCGGCGGTCCGGGTGTTCGGGTCGATGAACAACTGGTCGTACGGGCAGGCCTCCATGCACGCCCGGCAGCCGATGCACGAATCGCCATAGAGATCCACGATGCCGTCCCGGCGCTTGAAAAGCGCGTTCGTCGGGCAGATCCGCACGCACGGGGCCTCGTCGCACTGATTGCAGAGCACGGGGAAAAAGAAGCGACGGGTGTCGGGGAACGTTCCCTTCTCGACGGTCTTAACCCAGCAGCGGTTGACGCCCACCGGGATCTGGTGCTCGGCCTTGCAGGCGATCGTGCAGGCATGGCAGCCGATGCATTTCCGGAGATCGATGGCGAACCCGTAGTTGGGCATGGGATTGAGAGCCACTATATCAAGGCTGAAGGCTGAAGGTTGAAGGTTGAAGGCTCGCGTTCCTCAGAGGCGCGACAGGCAGTGGCGCCTGAACCCGGCGTCCACAAGCGGAAACGTGTCGAGCACATGCTGGAACTCGGCTGGCGTCAGGCCGTACAGCCGGCCCGCGGCTGCCTGGAGGCTCGCGGCAGAGTCCAGATCGGCTGGATCGCAGGCCAGCGCGGCTGCGAGGCGCGCGAGGTCCGTGAAAGCGGGTGAATCGCTGGCTGGTCTGGGGACCGGCAGGCGGTCGATGATGGCGACGCTCACGTGCGTGGTGACACGGAGCCGCACGAGGTAGTTCGCCACGAAGCTGTTGAAGACGCCGCACAGGAACTGCTGTGCCTCAACAGGAAGAGGGTCCTTGAGGCAGAACAGCGTGTGCGTGGTCACCACGCCCGCCGGGACAATCGCGGCAATCAGCGTGACTCGGTTCGAGGCGCTCGACACGTCCCGGTATGCAAGACGCGCGCGACCGAAGGTCCGGCCCTCGTCGAGCAGGCGGGCCGCGACCTTCAACGGGACGGCGAAGCGCGCGGTGTCGAGGTCCACGGTGAACGGTTGGATGTGCTTTCCTTCGAGCACGACGCACCACCCTGCTGCCCCCGGGGCCCCCGAGGCCGTGGCCACGAAGTGGGGTTTGTCGTCGGTGGCGTTGAGCTCACGTCCGAACCGCACGCCCCAGCCGGACGGATCGCCGAGGGACGGATAGCCGAACGCCACCCGTGACACGAGGGCGAGGTCCTTTTCGGACCGGACCTCTGGAATGGCCACCGGCGGCCCGGACACCCGTTCGAGCAGCGCCCGCGGTATCGCGACGGCCTCATCGTCGGCGCCAAGCTCCGGCATCCGGTCCAGCGTGTCGGCCACCCGCACGCCGGCCCGGTAGGGTAGCGCAGGGGTGCTTGCGCCGGCCGTGGCGCACAGCAACAGGAAGCGGAGGCTGCGATGGATGGGGAACAGCGCGTCCTTGTTCTCGACTGAAACGCATGCGTCGATATGCGTGCGATCGAGCACGTGCCGGCGAAGAGCCGCGCACCCTTGATCCGTCGCGAACCCCGACGGCAGGACCAGCCCGAGCCGTCCTTCACGCCGAACGAGCGACAGCGCCCGTTCGACAAACAGCTGAAACAGGTTGGCGTGCCCTTCCCCCTGCAGCTTGTAGGCTCCCGACTGCCGCGTGAAAAAGGTCAGTCTCGCCGAAGTTGCCGCGGCCGACCGGCGCTCCCGTTCGCTGCCGGAATCGCCTCGGAGCATCTCCCACGGCGGGTTCCCGATGACGGCGTCAAATCCGGGCAGATCGAGCGGTCTGCCGTCCGGCGCGTAGAAGACCTCTGGAAATTCCAGGGTCCAGTGGAAGAAGCGCTCGCGGGCAGCGGTCGCCCGTGCTTCGTCGAGCAGCGGCGCGGACGTCCGCGAGGGCAATACCGCGCCACGCCCCAGCAGCTCGTCGGCGAGGACGCTGAATAGGGACCCCGCGGTACGTGCGTTGCGGCGATCCTGGAACCAGCCCGCACACCACAGATCGGCCACCGATCGCCACTGGCTCAGCGGCGCGCGCCTGTCACCCAGCGCGGCCAGCATTCGTTCCTTCTCGCGGACCTGCTCCAGCGTATCGCCCGGACCGGTGGCAATCCCCAGCCGCGGACCGACGGCCGACGCGAGGGCGCCGTCCACATCTTCAAACTCGAACAGCGGCAGCGCGTCCGCCCGGCGGCAACCGGATCGCCCCCCGGCCGGCCGACGCGCGATGTCGGTGAGCGAGGCGCCCGCCAGGCTGTTCCCGGAGCGGAGGTGATGATCGAGGAACGTGAGTGGCCGGTCCCCCGAGAGCGTCGCCAGCCACAACGAGAGCCGCCCGAGCTGCACGGCCATCGGGTTCAGGTCCACGCCGAAGAGGCAGCGCTGCGCGATCATCCGCCGGAAGCCGGCACGATCCTCGGGCGACAGGTCGCTGGCCGTGACGATCCCTTCGCGCACCATCGCCGACTCATACGCGCCGGCGAGGTACCGGCACGCCGCCACGAGGAACGCACCGCTCCCCATGGCTGGATCGAGGATGCGCAAAGCAAGGATCTGCTCCGGCGCGGACGCGTGCACCAGCGGCGCGAGTGTTCGCCGGACCACGTACTCCGTCAGCGATCGCGGCGTGTAGAACGAACCACTGGCCTTGCGTCGTCCGCCGCGCACGAGCGGGATGGCACCCCCGACCACCGGTGTGAAGTCGAGGATTCGCTCGTACACGCCCCCCAGTTGCTCCACACCCAGGTCGGCATACGAAATGCGCTCTCGCCCATGCCTGCCCGCCCGGGTCGTCAGGGCCAGCAGGGCGTCCCGCACGGCCGCGTCGTCGAGCCGCCCCGTTTCGGCCAGCGGAGCCAGCGCCGGCGAGAAGAGACGGCCGTTGAACGGCGGGACGCGCAGCGCGCCGGCACGGCACCCCTTGTGGGCGAGCCTGGCGATCGCCTGGAGCGATTCCCAGACGCCCCGCGGGCAGGGCCGGAGCTCGACGGCCTGGCGCAGCGACTCGATCGTGTAGCTGTCGCGGAATGTCGGATGCCATTTCGGCACGAGACCGCGAGCTTCCGCGAAGAGCAGGAAGAGCACACGGTAAACGACCGTGAGGGATTCGTCGAAGACGTCGTCGGGTGCCTGCTCCAGGCGTCGCGAACGGCGTCGGCCGGCATTCGAAAAGGCCTTCATCAGCTGGGTGAGCGCCTCGTAAACACCGTGCTGCAGCGACGTTCGGACGGCAGAGCGGTGCTGCTCGGAGACCGCGACCGCGTGGTCGAGCCCCGGTCCTCCCGTCGCCGCGAAGGCCTCGGCGTGCAGCAGCGACCACACGGCGTCGAAGGCCAGCGAGTCGGCCACCGCGGTATGAAGATCGAGCTCCGCGAAGCGCCGCGTATAGGTCCGCCTGGCATCGACGATGCGCAGGACCAGGCCGTTCAGGCAGAGGCACCACCGTGCGTCACGCGCAATGCCCTGGTGCACCGCCTGGCGCCAGACCTCGCCGGGGTCGCGTCCCCACGCAGTCACGATCAGGGCGGCCCGCCGCGCCCCGGCGGCCTCGATGACGGCGAGGAGCACGCCAGGCTGGTCACCACCCGAGAGCGTCAGGCGCAGGCCGAGGGCCCCGGCGAGCGGAACGGCGATGCGATCGAACACAGCTCTGGCGCCGTGTGCCGGGCCCATCTCCCGCCAGCCGGGCGCCAGGGCCGAGCTCAAGCGCGCGCGGGCGCTCTCGAGCGAGCGACCGGCAGGTTTCGATCTGGTCGTGAGCCACTCCAGCAGTGCGTCGTGCGACAGAAGCGATCCGCTCAGCCCGGGGATCATCGGAGGATGAGGGCGAGGAGGCGGAGCCTCGGTGTGAGCTCGGACGCGTTCGAGAGGCCGGTCTGGCGGACTTCTGATGCCTCGAGAAGCTCGCGCGACACGCGCCGGCGCGCCTCGCTTGCACGGATCGCCCGGCGGTCGAACAGCCCCGCCTGGACCAGATCGCGCGCGACAGACGAGAACTGCGCCGCGATGGCCCTTTCACGCCTTTGAAGCGCCGCCACCGCCTCCTGGTGACCGGCCGCAATATCGGTCAACCTGTCGCTGATGCCTGCCAGGAACTGCTCGCGGAGTCGGGGCTCTTCCTCGCCCAGCCACGCCGCGGCCCACGCGCGAAGCGCCGCCGCCGTGCGAGGGATCTCCGCCTGAACCGCGGCGCGCACGCCCTGGACCTCGGTGTGCTCGACACGTCCGCCGCGTGCGACAAGCTCGGTGCCGTACACCGCCACAACCTCGCGAACCCTCCCCCGGCGGACCGGTCCACAGACTACGACATCGCTGTAGGGCTGAAGCTTGCTTGTGGAAGAGTGAAGGTGGCGCAGCAGACCGATGCGGTCGGCCTCTGCGATGGCTGCGCCCTCCCACGGAGATGCAGGCGGTTCGCCATCCGCGGATGGATCACCGGGCAGCGACTCGCCGTCCATGACGGCCGCGGCCACGCGGGATTCGGTAAGCAGGTCGAGCACACGCGACGTGTGTTCAAGGGCGCTTCGCGCCCGGCGGGCCCTGGCGGCCAGGGGCGCAAGCACCATGCGTTCGGCTGTGTCGCGTGCGACGAGGAGGATTTCGTGAACGCGCCGGCGCTGCCCGATCCGATCCACGCGACCGGTTCGCTGCTCCAGCCGCGACGGCGTCCACGGCAACTCGTAGTGGACCACCAGCCGGCATCGGGACTGGAGATTGAGCCCCTCCGATGCGGCGTCGGTTGCCAGGAGCACCGAGCCAGTCGCGTTGAAGACAGAACGCACCGCGCCCCGTTCCGCAGGCGACTGGCCGCCGTGCAGCGCCAGCGTGCTGACGCCGGCGTCTGCCAGCGCCATCTGGAGGCGCGTCAGCGTGTCGCGGAACTCGGTAAAGACAATGGCCGGTTCGCCTGTGCGGGTTAGCAGCCTGGCGAGAAGGCGGATCTTCGACTCGCCTTCAGCCGCGCATGCGGCGGCCTGGATGATGGCGGTCAGGAGGGCGCGCTCGAGAGCCGCATCGGCCATGCCAGGCGCGGCGAGCATCTCATCGCGCACCTCATCGTCCAGGGGGTCTTCGTCGGAAAACGGGAGCGCCAGTTGTCGAGTGTCTTCGACGGGGGCACCGGCAAGCAGAGCCAGCCGCCTGGACGCCGAGGCTGCCAGGGAGGCCGCGCTCGAGAGGGCCCGTTTGCGCAGCACGATGGCCGCGAGCCGCGCTCTGCTGCCGGCCCCTCCGGCCAGGCGAGTCGTGTAGTCGTCGAGCAGCCGGTGCATGCGCCGTTCGGCGGGGCTGAGACGGACGGCGAGCATGGTGGTGCGGCGTCTTGGGCCGGGTCCGATGCGTTCGCGCGTCCGGCGGAAGGTCACGATTGGGACGTCCTCGTCGCCGCAGGCGCCCAGGCGCCCGAGCGCGTCGTACTCGCCGCTGTCGCCCGTATGCGGCGTGGCCGTGAGCAGCACGACGCGGCGTGCGCGCACACCAACGCCGTGGAGCGCCGCACGGCGCGCGGTGCCGAGCGTCGCGTTGTGCGCTTCGTCAACGATCAGCGCGTCCCATGTGAGCTCTTCGAGGGGCTTCAGCACTTCGGCGCGCTTCAGGAAATCAAGGGAGGCCACGTAGATGGCTGGCAGGGCCCACGGGTTGACGTCCGGTGGCAGGTGGCGCACCGCGCGTGCGAGCCATGCCGCGTCGGCCACGACCGACGGCAGGCGGAAATGGTGTTCGAGTTCCTGCTGCCATTGCTCGCGGAGCCCCGCCGGTGCGGCAACGATGGCCCGGAACGATTCGTCGCGCGCGGCGAGCTCCGAGAGAATGAGACCTGCCTGGATGGTCTTCCCGAGCCCGACGGCGTCCGCGATCATCAACCGCGTCGCGCCCGCGCCCACGGCCATCGCGGGCTCCAGCTGGTAAGGGATGATGTCGATCGCCGCAGCGGCCGCCGTCCGGAGGCCGGCCGCCGGATGTGCCTGGCTGCCGACCGATCGCACGTGGTGCAGCAGGCGCCGCCGGCCGACGACATGCAGCGAGATCGGGCGCACGGCGGGGAGAACGCGATCGAATGGCGTGAGTATCGTCTGGGTGCGTCCGTCATTGTCGCCGTCGCAGCCACGAAGACTGATGGACGCGCAGTCGCCATACGCGGTATGGCCGACGATCGTCCAGATGTGTCCGCGAACCAGCACGCGGGTGCCGAGGGTGAGGCCATCGTCAGGGGCGAAGTGCACGAGCCCATGAGGGGCAAGGGCGGTGCCGAGCCCCTGTTGCGCAGGATGAATTCGCCTAAGGGCCTGGTGAGAATGTGGTTACGGGCGTGTTGCGGTGGGCGGGCGTCAGAGCTGCGCGCATCAGCGTTGCAGATTCTGCACCGCCGGAGATAAGCACGGCGCGCAGAACTGACTTACAACCCTCTGAGCTGCTGGAGCGCTTTGCGGGAGAGGATCACGGGTGACTTTGGCGCTTCGAGCGCGGCTGGCGCCGCGGGTACGCGGACCCGCCTGATGCGGCAGCCGTCGGCATACCGGACGCCCGCGACCTCCGAAGAGACCATCAGGTGCGACATCAGCGCCTCGAGATCGTCGACATCGGCCGGGTCCAGGGGCCTGGTCGGCTGCGGCTCGGTGACGGGACGCGCCCACATGGACACCGGGATGTGCCGCAGGATTCCGGCGAGATGGCTGTCGTGTCCTTCCCTGAAGGCGGCAAAGGGGTCGTCGGCTGCCTGGGCCGACCCCGCACCCGGCTCGGCGTCGAGATCGATTTCAATCTCGCCCGCGCCCAGCGCCGGCGGGTCATCGGTCGCGGCTGTCAGGAGGGCGAACTCCTCCTCGAGGCGAAGGCGTTCGCGTTCCATGGCTGCCGCCGTCTCGCGCCGCTGTCGTTCGCGCCCGGCTCCGGGTCGTTCCTCGCGCTCCGCGGCGGCGTGCTGGCGTTCGCGCTCAGCCGCCGCTTCAGCCTCCAGCCGCTGCCGCTCGAGTTCTGCGGAGGCTTCGGCGTCGAGTCGTTCCTGTTCGCGCCTGGCCTCAGCCTTGGCTTCCAGCTGCAGCCGCTCTCGTTCCTGCGCCGCCTCTGCCTCGAGCCTCGCACGTTCGCGCTCGGCCGCCGCCTCGGCCTCGACGCGTAACCGTTCGCGTTCGGCTGCGGCTTCCGCCTCGAGGCGCTGCCGTTCGCGCTTGGCCTCTGCCTTAGCCTCGAGCCTCAGGCGCTCCCGTTCCGCCGCGACTTCCGCCTCCAGCCGCGCGCGCTCGCGTTCGGTGGCCGCTTCGGCCTCGAGACGCAGGCGTTCCCGTTCGGCTTCCGCCTCAGCCTCGAGACGCAGGCGTTCCCGTTCGGCGGCCGCTTCGGCCTCGAGGCGCTGGCGTTCGCGTTCGGCGGCTGCTTCGGCTTCGAGGCGCTGGCGTTCGAGTTTGGCGTTCGCCTCAGCCTCGAGTCGCAGGCGTTCGCGTTCGGCCTCCGCCTCGGCTTCGAGTCGCAGGCGTTCCCGTTCGGCGGCCGCTTCGGCCTCGAGTTGCTGCCGTTCGCGTTCGGCCCGGGCCTCAGCT
>JACCRT010000005.1 GCA_013813355.1 Acidobacteriota bacterium
CAGCCCGAGGGCGCTGTACGAGCGGTCGCGCACCCACCGGTATTCCTCCAGCGAAAACGACACCTCGTTGAGCGCCTCGACCTGCTGCCGCTTGGCGTCCATCCACGCGGTGGCCAGGCCGCGATACATGGCAAAGACCTCGGGCAGGTCCAGCGCGTTGGCGCGGTCCTTCTCGAGCAGTGTCTTGTGACGCTGCTCGAACTCGGCGAATCGCTCGCCCAGCCGCTCGCGGATGCGGTTCTGCACCCGGACGAGCCGTTCGACCTGCTGCTCGGTCAGCTCGCCCGACACGGGAGGCGTGAACGCGGCGCGGTTGCGCACGCCGCGCTCGAGATCCGGCACCTGCGCAAACTCCGCAAACTGCGTGATGGTGGCGCCAATCTGGCGATAGACATAGTAGGCCACGCCGGCGCCGGCGATGGCCAGCAGCAGGACGACAACCCCGCACCCGAGGGCGAGCTTCTTCATGAAAAGGATCCCTGGAATCGACTGGTGGAGCGGGCGCCAGTGTACCCGATCTGGCCGGGCCGGGAAAACCGCCTGGGGGGCGCGCGCTCAGGCGGTCGCGGCGGCAGGGGCCGTGCGATACCACTCGATAGTACGCGCCAGGCCGTCCTCGAACGGGACGATCGGCTGGTAGCCGAGAAGCGCCTGCGCCTTCTGGATGTCCGCCTGCGAGTCGCGGACGTCCCCCGAGCGGGGGTCGGCGTACGTCGGCTGCACCGTCGCCCCGATGATGTCCCGCATGACCTCGAAGAGCCGGTTGAGCGAGATGCGGCCCCCGGTCGCCACGTTGATGACTTCCCCGCTCGCCCCCGGCGCCTCGCAGGCGCGGAGCACGCCGTCCACCACGTTGGCGATGTAGGTGAAGTCGCGCGTCTGCTCACCATCCCCGTAAATCCTGGGGGAGCGGTTCTCGAGCAACGCGGTCGCGAACACCGAGATCACGCCCGAGTAGGGGGACGAAGGGTCCTGCCGGGGGCCAAACACGTTGAAGTAGCGGATGCTGACGGTTTCGAGCCCGTAGAGCGCCGTGAACATCTGCAGGTACTGCTCGCCGACGACCTTCTGAAGCGCGTACGGCGAGAGCGGGTTGGGGGGCATGGCCTCGTGCTTCGGCAGCGTGGGCGTGTTGCCATACGCGGACGAGGAGCCGGCAAACACGACGCGTCGCGCACCGGCGTCGCGGGCCGCAACGAGCACGTTCAGCGTGGCATCGATGTTGGCACGGTTCGAGGCAATCGGATCCGCGACCGAGCGGGGGACCGACGGGATGGCCGCCTGGTGGAGGACGTAGTCGCAGCCCTCGGCCGCGCGCCTGGCAAACTCGACATCGGCGAGGTCCCCTTCGAGGAACTCGACGCCGGGAAGATGGGCGAGGTTGGTCCGCTTGCCGGTGACGAGCGAGTCGGCGACCCGAACGCGGTGGCCCCGGGCCAGGAGTTCTTCCGCGAGGTGCGACCCGATGAAGCCGGCGCCGCCGGTGACGAGGTAGTGAGCCATGCTGCAACCTTAGCAATATCCATGCGCGCCACCGGCCGCGCAGGCAAAAGCCTAAGGATAGCAGCGAATGGTTGAGATAGTGCCGCCGTAGTGGACCGTAAGCCGAATTCTGTTTCCACCTTCGCACGCCTTTGCCCTTGACGGGGCTCGGGCGCGCTACGGCGGACGACGATCATTCCTCTAGCCCCGCCATTACTGGCGGGATCAAGCAGCCTACCCGGAAGCTTCGGACGGGCCGTCCTCAATCGCTTCCCTATTTGGCCTTGCTCCGTGCGGGGTTTTGCCTGCCACCCGTGTTACCACGAGCGCGGTGCGCTCTTACCGCACCTTTTCACCATTGCCAGCCTCGGCCCTTGCGGGCTTCGACCCGGCAAGCCTTGCGGCCTGCCGTTGGCTGTGTATTTTCTGTGCCACTTTCCTTCAGGTTACCCTGACCGGGCGTTACCCGGCGCACTGCCCTGCGGAGTTCGGACTTTCCTCCCTTCGACTCGCCTCTCCGAGGCTCGCTCAGGACAGGCCCTGAACTCGTTGTCCCCGGCTGGGCGGTTCGCGGACCTGTCCTGAGCGAGCCCCGAAGGGGCGAGTCGAAGGACGATCGTCTGGTCTACTACGGCGGCGTTGCCTTTCCCGTCCCTACCTGTCGTTCTCCTGCGAAATCCCGTACTGTTCGAGCTTCTTGTACAGATTGCTGCGCGGCGTGCCGATGACCTCGGCGGTCTTCGAGATGTTCCAGCTGTTCTCGTGCAGTTTCTCGACCAGGAACGCGCGTTCGGCCGATTCCTTGAATTCCCGGAGGGTGCCTGGACGCTCCCTGTCATTATCCGATGCCGGCGCCTTGATCTCAACCCGGACGATATCGCGCAGGTCCTCGACATCGATGGCCTCACCCGGCGTCATGATCAGCAGCCGCTCGACGGTGTTCTTCAACTCCCGGACGTTCCCCTTCCAGCGGGCTTTCGGCAGAAAATCCAGCGCCGCCGGCGTGAACCGCTGGGGGCGCCGGTTGTTCTCGCGGCTGAACAGATCGACAAAATGCCGCACCAGGAGCGGGATGTCCTCCCGGCGGTCCCGCAGCGGCGGCACGCGGATGGGAATGACGCTCAGGCGGAAGAACAGATCCTCGCGAAACGTCCCGGCTTCGATCTCGTGCTCGAGATCCTTGTTGGTCGCGGCGATCACACGGACATCGACCTTGATCGTGCGCGCGGACCCGAGCCGCTCGACCTCTCCCTCCTGCAGCACACGCAGGACCTTGGCCTGGGTCTTCGGGCTCATGTCTCCGACTTCGTCGAGGAAGATGGTGCCGCGGTCGGCCTGTTCGAACTTGCCGATCTGCTTCTCGGTGGCGCCCGTGAACGATCCCTTTTCGTGACCGAACAGCTCCGACTCGATGAGCTCCTCGGGGATGGCGGCGCAGTTCACCTGGATGAATCGCTCGCGGCTGCGCAGGCTGTTGCGGTGGATCGATCGCGCGACCAGTTCCTTGCCGACGCCGCTTTCGCCGAGCAGCAGCACGGTGGCGTTGGTCGGCGACGCCCGCTTGATGGCGTCCCACACATGGCGCAGCGCCGGGCTCTCGCCCACCATCTGGTGCCGCACCTCGACCGCCCGCTTCAGGGACCGGTTCTCGTTCCGCAGCTCGGTCTGGTCGAGCGCGTTCCTGATCGTGAGCAGCACCCGTTCGGTCGCGAGGGGCTTCTCGATGAAATCGAACGCGCCGGCCCTGGTCGCCTCGACCGCCGTGCTGACGGTGCCGTGCCCGGAGATGATCACGACGGGCAGCGACTCGTTCGCGGCGCGAATCCGCTGCAGCGCCTCCAGGCCGTCCATCCCCGGCATCTTGATGTCGAGGAAAATCAGGTCCGGCACCTCCCGCTCGGCGAGCGCCACCCCCTCCGGGCCTGTCGACGCCTCGGTGACATCGTAGCCCTCGTACTCGAGAATCATCCGCAACGAACGGCGGATCTCCGCCTCGTCGTCCACGACCAGGATCCGTGATTTCATCGCTGGCTTATTCGACCGGCACGGTGACGAGCACGCGCTGGCTGCTGTTCGGATCCAGGTCTGGATCGAAGAAGTAGATGGCCAGGACGTCGCCCGGCCTGGCGGCGCCGACCAGTCGCTCGTAGTCGGCCAGGGAGCGCACGGGCTGACGATTGATCTCCATGATGATGACGCCCCGGCGCAGGAACGGGTACGCCGTGCCGGTCGGATCCACGCGCGAGACAATGACGCCATCGACCGCGTCCGGAATGGATCCGCGCCCGCGGTCCATCGGTCGCACCGACACGCCGAGGGGCACGGTGGTGACCGGCGCCGGCGGGCGCGGCGACGCCGTGCGCCCCGTGAGCGGATCGGCAGCCGTGCCGCCATCGACGGGACGCTCGGCCAGCTTCACGGGGACGGTCACGCGGCGATTGTCGCGCACGACGTCGAGCCGGGCGACCGTGCCGGGCTGCCGCGCCGAGACGGACCGGATGAGATCGTCGTTTCCGCCGACATCCTGCCCGTCGACGCCGACGATGACGTCATACGCGCGCATGCCGGCCCGTTCCGCCGGGGATCCGCTGGTCAGGTCCTGCACGAGCGCGCCCTCCGCCACGCTCAAGTTGAGCGAGCGCTGCAGCGCCGGCGTGACGTCCGTCAGGAACACGCCCATGTAGCCACGTGACACCCGCCCGCTCGCCTTGAGCTGCGGAAGGATGGCGATGGCCTGGTTGATCGGAACCGCGAACCCGATGCTGGTTGCCCGTGAGCTGATCGCCGAGTTGATCCCGACGACCTCCCCCCGGGCGTTGAGAAGCGGCCCGCCGCTGTTGCCGAAGTTGATCGCGGCATCGGTCTGGATGTAGTCGTCGAGGCTCGGGTCGAACAGCTTGCGCCCGATGAAACTCACCACACCGACGGTCACCGAGTGCACGTAGCCGAGCGGGTTGCCGATCGCGCAGACCCACTCGCCCACCCGCAGGTGGTCGGAATTGCCGAGCGGCACGGCCTGCAGCCGCGAGGCACCTTCGATCCGCAGCAGCGCCACGTCGATCGCCGGGTCCGTGCCGACGACCTCGGCCCTGAAGGCGCGCCCGTCGGCCAGGGTCACGTTGATCCGGTCGGCGTTGGCGATGACGTGATGATTCGTCAGGATGAACCCTGCATCGTCGATGATGAACCCGGTGCCGGCCCCCTGCCGGGGAACGTCCGGATCGCGCGGGAGCGGCCCCTCGACCGAGCCGCCACGGCGCCTGTTCCGCTGGGTGTCAGCTACCGGCGCGCGGGACGTCGCGTCGATGTTGACGACCGAGGCGTTGATCCGCTCGGCCACATCGGCAAAGTTGACCAGCGCCCCGCCGGAGGGCCGGGCCAGGTCGGCGCCGCGGGCAGGGGCGCGCGGGGCCGTCGACACCACCGACGGCGCATGCGTCAGCTCGCCGGCAATCATGAGGCCGAGCAGGAATGCGACGGTGACCCCGAGCACGAAGCCCACGAGTGTGAAGCGTCTGGACATATTCCGAGTACCCGCTGACTCAGCCCGGCTCGACCGGACTACCCGTTCATTATAAGGGCGCGGAACTGATCCTCAGTCACGGTTGCAACGCCGAGCTGGGTGGCTTTCGCCAGCTTGGACCCGGCGTCCTCCCCGACGACCAAATAGCTTGTCTTCCGGCTGATCGAGCCGGAAACCTTCCCGCCGAGACGCTCGATCGCCGCGGTCGCCGCCTCCCGGGTCATGCCTGGCAGCGTGCCGGTCAGCACGAACGTTTTCCCCGCGAACGGCCCGGCGGCGACCAGCTCCGGTGGCGGTTGCCGGGACGCCATGTTCACCCCGGCCTCTGCCAGTTTGGTCACCAGCGCGCGATTGCGCGGTTCGGCGGCGAACGCATGGACAGCGCTCGCAACCACCGGGCCAATCTCGGGGACACCCTGTAGCGCCTCGGGCGCGGCATCGAGCAGCGCGTCCACCGTGCGGAAGTGCCTGGTCAGCGATGAGGCGGCCTTTTCGCCCACGTGACGGATGCCCAGCCCGTAGAGCAGCCGGGCGGCGTCGTTCTCGCGGCTGCGGGCAATCTGCTCCGCGACGTGCCGGCCCACCTTCCCGAGGCGGCGCGGTACCGCTCGCTCTGACCGGGGCTCTCGTGGCGCCACCACCAGGGCTTCGAGCTGCTCGGCGGTGAGGTGGTAGAGGTCCCCGAAGTCCCGGACCAGCCCCTGCTCGATGAGCTGGTCGACGAGCGCTTCCCCCAACCCTTCGATGTTCATCGCGCTGCGCGACGCGAAATGCTCGAGGCCGCGCCGCAACCGGGCCGGGCACGAGCTGTTGTCGCAGCGCCAGACGACTTCCTCCTCGTCGCGGTGCAGGGCGCTCCGGCACGCGGCGCACTCGGTGGGCATCACCCACGAACGGGAACCGGCTGGCCTGAGGCTCAGCACGGGCGCGACGACCCGCGGAATCACGTCGCCCGCCTTCTCGATCACGACGGTGTCCCCCTCGCGAAGGTCCTTGCGCGCGAGGTCCTCGGCGTTGTGGAGCGTGGCCATCGAGATCGTCGATCCGGCCAGCAACACCGGTTCGAGCACGGCATACGGCGTGTTGGCTCCCGTGCGGCCCACGTTGACGCGGATGGCTCTCAGCTTCGTGTGTGCCTGCTGCGCGGGGAACTTGAACGCGGTGGCCCAGCGGGGAAACTTCGCGGTCGTGCCCAGGCGCGCGCGCAGCGCGAGGTCGTCGACCTTAATGACGACGCCGTCGGTGTCGAACTCCATGTCCCGCCGGCCGTCCGCCCATTGCTGACAGAAGGCGATCACGTCGTCGATGCCGGCGCACGGCCGGTAGTGCGGCTCCACGGGCAGGCTCCAGCTGCGCATCGCCGTCAGCAGATCCGCGTGGCCGTCGGGCCCGCGGCCATCGGTCGTCACGAGCTGGTACGTGAACGCCGACAGGCCGCGCCGCGCCACCAGCGCCGGGTCCAGGTTCCGCATCGTCCCCGCCGCGGCATTGCGCGGGTTGGCGAACAGCGGTTCACCGGCTTCCTCGCGTTCCGCGTTGCTCCTGGCAAACGCCGTGCGCGAGAGGTACACCTCGCCGCGGACCTCCACCCGCCCCGGCGGACCGCCGCGCAGCGACAGCGGGATGGCGCGAATCGTCCGCACGTTGGCCGTCACATCTTCGCCGCGCCGGCCGTCGCCACGAGTGGCGCCGCGCACGAGCCGGCCGTCCTCGTAGGTGAGCGCAATGCTCAAGCCGTCGATCTTGAGTTCCGCCACGTAGCCGACCGGGGCCTCGCCCGCCGCTGCGCCCTTGCGGACCCGCTCGTCGAACGCGCGGAGTTCCTCTTCGGTGTACGCGTTGTCGAGGCTCAGCATGGGCGCGAGGTGCTCGACGGTGGGAAACCCCTCGGTGGGCCTCCCGGCGACGCGCTGCGTCGGGGAGTCGGGCGTGACGAGATCCGGGTGCAGCGCTTCGAGCGCCTCGAGCTCGTGGAGCAGCGCATCGAATTCCGCGTCCGACACCTCGGGCGCGTTCAGCACGTAGTAGCACTCTTCGTGGTGGCGAACCTGCTCGCGGAGCCGGCTGATGCGTGAGACGGGATCCACCTTTTACTCTTCGGTGGTCACCTGTCTCTGGCGAGGACGTAGTCGGGCAGGGCGACCAGCGCGTCCCGCTCGCGGCCCGGGGGAAACGCGGCGAGGCAATCCTTGGCGCGGTTGGCGTACTCGACCGCGCGTTCGTACGCGAGGTCCGTGACGCGGTGCTCGCGGAGCAGCCGCAGAATCTCGCGCCACTGGTCCACGCTCACCGAGCGTTCCTGGACGACCTCGCGGATCAAGCTGCCGGCGGCCTCCCCGCCGCGGCGCAGCAGCAGGATGATGGGGAGCGTCACCTTGCCCTCGCGCAGGTCTCCGCCGATTGGCTTCCCGAGCGCGGTCTGGTCGGCGGTGTAGTCGAGCAGGTCGTCCACCAGCTGGAAAGCCACACCGAGATTGAAGCCGTACTCCCGCAGTGCCGCCTCGCGCTCAGGCGTGACGCCACCCAGCATGCCGCCTATCTGGGCACACCCGCCGAAGAGAAACGCCGTCTTGCGGCGGATGATCTCGAAGTGCTCGTCTTCCGAGATGTCGACGTCCCCCGTCTTGGTGAGCTGGTACAGCTCGCCCTCGATCATGCGCAGCGTCACGTCGCAGAGCAGCCGGATGATCTCCAGCGAGTCATGCGTGAGCGCCATGGCCATCGATTTGATGTACAGGTAATCACCGAGGAGCACGGTGATGTCGTTGCCCCACCGGGAATGGACGGCCATCCGCCCGCGCCGCAGATCCGCCCCGTCGATGATGTCGTCGTGGACGAGGGTCGCGGTATGGATGAACTCCACGACCGAGGCGTACAGCACCGCGCGGTCGCCCGTGTAGCCGCTCAGCCGGGCCGCCATGAGCAGCACGGCAGGGCGCACGCGCTTGCCGCCGCTCGTCTGGATGTAGCGGCCCATCTCGGGAATGAGCGCCACGCGCGACTGGATGTGCCGGACGAATTCCTGCTCGACGGCGTCGAGCTCCTCGCGGATCGGTTCGAAGATCTGCGTCAGGTCGGCGAAGACGGGCGAGTTCTGCGCTGTGTCGCTCAATTGGATCCGTTAGCTGACCTGCGATTCACCGAATTTCCGGCCGAGCCGCGGGCCGTGTGAACGACACCGACGTGCCTCCATGCGAATCGGTGGCCGGATTCACTCACAATACTGAACTTCTGCGGGGGGTGTCAACGCGCTAAGCCGTTCGCAGGCCGTCACTTGCCGCCCGATCCGCGCCCGCCGTGGCCCGCGCCCCCCCGAAGAGCGCCAGAAAGTTCGCCGCGACGTGCGTCTGGACCTCCGCCGGCGTTTCGCCACGGACCTCCGCCAGCTTCTCATAGACCCGCACGACAAACGCCGGCTCGTTACGCGTGCCACGCAGCGGCACAGGCGCCAGGTACGGGGCATCGGTCTCGGCCAGCAGGCGATCGGCCGGCACGACCCCCACGGCGTCCCGGAGCGAGGTGGCCCGCGGGAACGTGACGATACCGGCAAACGACACGTGGAATCCGAGCTCGACAGCCTCGCGGGCCATGGCGGCATCGCCCGTGAAGCAGTGAAACACGCCCCGAACCTCACCTCGGCCTGCGTCGCGGAGCACCTGGAACGTATCCTCGGTCGCTTCCCGGGTGTGAATCACGACCGGGAGCCCCAGCTCGCGAGCCAGTTGAACCTGCGCCGTGAAAACCTCCCGCTGGACGCCACGCGGGCAGAAGTCGTAGTGATAATCCAGCCCGATCTCGCCAATCGCCAGGGCGGTGTGGGCGTCAATCGCCCCGCGCACCGCTTCGACGGCTTCCGCGGTGCGGGCCGACCACTCCCCCGCCTGGTGAGGATGAATGCCCACCGAGAAGCGCACGTCGGGCCACGCGTCGCGGACGCGGGCAGCCCGCACGGCCTCCGCCTCGTCACCAGCCGCCAGGATGCACAGCGCGCTCGTCACGCCTTCCGCACGCGCGCGGGCCACCACCTGCGCCAGGTCGGCCTCGAACTCCGCGCCGGCGAGATGACAATGACTGTCGATCACGGGATCATGCTCTCGGCTGCTTGTCTTTGTTGCAGGAGATCAGGAGATCAGGAGGCCACAAAAGCATCAGAAGGCAGAAAAGGCCTCCTGGGCTCCTGATCTCGTGTTCACCACTACTCATCTCACCCGCGTGCCCGGCGGGACGTCCTGCTCGAACCCGACGAGCGTCGGCTTCCCGCCGTCCGGGCTGGCAGCGAGGACCATGCCGTCAGACTCGATGCCCATCAGCTTCGCCGGCTTCAAATTGAACACCATGACGACGGTGCGGCCGACGAGCGCCTCGGGCTCGTACGACTCAGCGATGCCGGCGACCAGCGTGCGCTGCTCCGTGCCGGCGTCGATGCTCAGCTTGATCAGCTTGCGGGAATTCGGCACCTTCTCGGCCGCGAGGACCTTCACGACGCGCAGGTCCACTTTCATGAAGTCGTCGATAGTGATCCGCTCCGCGGCGGGAGCTGAGGGTGAGGCCGCGGGCGTTGAAGCAGGAGGTACGGCCGCTGAAGCAGGGGGTGTCTTTGATGTCTCGTCCACGGATTGTCTTCTCCCATCACGCGTGTCGGTGT
This sequence comes from Acidobacteriota bacterium, assembly GCA_013813355.1. GTDB lineage: Bacteria > Acidobacteriota > Vicinamibacteria > Vicinamibacterales > 2-12-FULL-66-21 > JACCRT01. The sequence goes on from JACCRT010000005.1 coordinate 9,651, forward strand.
CGTTACTGGTGGGTGCGGCCTGCGCCTCGACGCGCGGCCAGAGGGCGTCCGCCTTGGCCATCACACGCTCCCCGTCGTGACGCCAGGTGGCGTCAGGCAGGCGGAGGGCGGCGACCTTGCGGGTCTCGCCCACCCGTCGCAGGATCTCGCCCGCCGATCCGGGCATGATGGGCAGCAGCAGGATGGCGGCCACGCGGACCGCTTCGGCCACATCGAACAGGACCTGCCCCAGGTGATCGGCCTTCGAGCCGTCGCGTGCGAGCGCCCACGGCTCGGTGCTCGCGATGTATTCGTTGGCGGCATCGACGATGCGGAAGGCGGCGGCGGCGGCGCGCTCGAGCGCAAAGGCGTCCATGTCGCGGCGGTACTCATCGACCGCGCGGCCCGCAACGTCGGCGAGCCGGCCCGGGGCCTCCGTCGTGGGCGCGAGCCGTCCACCGCGATATTTGTGCGCCATCGCCGCGATCCGGTTCACCAGGTTGCCGAGGTTGTTCGCGAGGTCGACGTTGTAGCGATCCTCGAAACGGTCCCACGTGAAATCCCCATCCCCGCCGAATGCAATCTCCTTGATCAGATACAGCCTCAGGGGATCGGGGCCAAAGCGCTGGACGGCGTCGAGCGGCTCGATGGCGGTCCCGAGCGACTTGCTCATCTTCTCGCCCTTGAAGTGCACCCAGCCGTGCCCGAAGATCTGCTTCGGCAGCGGAAGCCCCGCGCTCATCAGCATCGCCGGCCAGATGACGGCATGAAACCGCGTGATGTCCTTGCCGATGACGTGCAGGTCGGCCGGCCACCACCGCTCGCGCAGCACCTCATCGGTTCCATAGCCCACGGCACTGAGGTAGTTGATCAGGGCATCGACCCAGACGTAGATGACGCTCTGCGGGTCCTCTGGCATGGGAATGCCCCAGGCCTGCCCGGCGCGGCTCACCGAGATGTCGTCGAGGCCGCTCTCGATGAGGCGCAGGATCTCGTTTCGACGGATGTCGGGTACGAGAAACTCCGGGTGGGCGCTGAAGTGCGCCCGCAGCGCGTCCTGGTACTTCGACAGCCGGAAGAAGTAGTTCTTCTCACGGATCCAGTCCGGCTTCGTGCGGTGTATCGGGCACAGCCCTTCGACGAGATCCTTCTCCTGCTTGAAGGCTTCACAGGAAACGCAGTACCACCCTTCGTAGTGGCCCTCGAAGATGTCACCCGCAGCCGTCATGCGGCGGACGAGTGCCTGCACACCCGCCTTGTGCCGCGGTTCCGTCGTCCGGATGAAGTCGTCGAACGAGATGTCGAGACGCTTCCAGACCTCGAGAAACTCGGCCGCCATGCGATCGCAGTAGGCCAGCGGATCCTCGCCGACCTCGCGCGCCTTGCGAAAGACGTTCTGTGAGTGCTCGTCGTTGCCCATCACGAAGTGGACGTCGGCGCCCGCAAGCCGCTTGTAGCGCGCAATGACATCGGCAGCGATCTTCTCGTACGCAGTTCCCAGATGAGGGCGGCTGTTTACGTAATCGATCGCGGTTGTCAGGTAAAAACGGCTCATGGCGTGTGTGCTCGTCACGGTCGGCTGGTCTCCAGCCACGCCTTCATCGCAATCGCCTGCACATCCTTGATCGGCCGGCCCTTCTCGGTGGCGATGCGCGCGCAGTCGTCGAACTCGGGTGCGGCATTCAGCACCTGGCCATTGCGCCCGGCCACCTTGAACCGGATGGAGCCGAGCGGGGTCTCGATGGCGCGGATCTCGCGATCGAGCGTGTCGCGCAGCATCTCGTCATATCGCACGCCGATCGTGGTCGTCTCGACAAACAGCAGCCCGACGAGGGCTTCGCGCCGGTCCGGAGGCGCGAGGATCGTCACGAGCGTTCCCGGACGGTTCTTCTTCATCTGGACCGGCGAATAGAACACGTCGAGGGCTCCGGTCTCTGACAAGCGGTCCATCAGCGGGCCGAAGAGCTGCGGGTTCATGTCGTCAATCTCGCATTCAATCCGGATGACACGCTCGGCGACGGCGTCCGCGGCCGACTCACCGAGCCACATGCGCAACACATTCGGATGGCCGGGCACGTCACGGGTGCCGGCGCCGTAGCCGACAGCCTCGACCTTCATCGGCGGCAGCGGCTGGAAACCCGACGCGTACTCCGTCACGATCAGCGCCCCCGTCGGCGTGACGAGCTCCATCGCCACCGCACCGGCATAAATGGGCACGCCCTTCAGCAGGCGCGCCGTCGCCGGCGCCGGCACCGGGAAGGTGCCGTGTGCACACTGTACGGTTCCACTCCCGACGTTCAGGGGCGACGACAGGATGCTGTCGGCGCCGGCCCACTCGAGGCCGTGCACGGCGCCGACGATGTCGATGATTGAATCGACGGCCCCGACTTCGTGCAGGTGCACCTGGTCCACCGGCATGGCGTGAATGGCCGCTTCGGCCTGGGCGAGCCGCTCAAACATGTGCATCGCCCGGGCCTGCCCTGCACCGGAGAGCGCCGACCTCCTGACGTATCCCGCGATCTCGTCCAGGGAATGATGGCCGTGCGGCCCCTGCTGGTGTGCAACGCCCCCCTGCCCATGGTCATGGTTGTGGCCGTGGTGGTCGTGGTCGTGGCCATGATCGTGATGGTGGTGGCCGTGGCCATGATCGGGGCCGTGGCTGTGTTCGTGGCCATGTCCATGCCCGGCCTTCGCGGCAACGGCCTCTTCCGCGTGCACGCGGAACTTCGACGCCGACACACCGGCGCGGAGCACGCGATCGGCCGACACACCACCGTAATCGATGGCCAGGCTGCCCAGGGCGGCACGCAGCCCGTCGAGCGGCAAGCCGAGGTCGAGCAGCGCCCCGATGACCATGTCGCCGGACGCGCCCGAGAAACAATCAAAGTACAGCGTTCGCGCCAAACCGAAACGTCCCCTCTTCCCTGAAGCTGTAGTACCGCACGTCCGCGAGGATGACGTGATCGATCACGTCGATTCCCATCAGCATCCCGGCAGCCACCATCCGCGCCGTCAGTCTCACATCATCGTCGCTGGGTCTCGGATCGCCCGACGGATGGTTGTGGAACAGCACGATACGCCCGGCGCCGGCCATCGCCGCCTCGCGGAACACCTCGCGGGGGTGGACGATGCTCGCGTCGAGCGTACCGATTGACAGCACGGCCGTGCGCAGCACGCGGTGTTTCGTGTCGAGCAGCACGACACCGAACTGCTCCACCGGCCGATTGCCGTACTGCGGCAACAGGAACTCCGCGGCCGCGCGCGGCGTCGTGAACTGCACACGCTCACGCCCGGCGTGCGTGAGCGTGCGCCGGCCGATCTCGACCGCCGCCAGAATCTGGGCCGCACGCGCCTCGCCGATGCCGGGCACCCGCTTGACGGCCTGGTGCGCGGCACGCACGAGGCCGTGCACGCCGCCGAACGCGGTGAGCACGGCGTTGCCGAGGTCGAGCGCGCTGGCGCAGCGGGTGCCGTGTCCGAGCACGATCGCGAGCAGTTCGTTGTCCCCCAGCGCGGCCGCCCCCAGCCGTTGCAGTTTCTCACGCGGCCGATCGTGCGGCGCAAGCGTCTTCATCGTACACCATACCTGCTATACTTCCGGGTTGATGCGGCGCCTGTTTCTGCTCCTGTGCACGGTCTCGCTGGCGGTCGCCTGTTCCGAACCGCCCCACAAAGAACTCGATCGCGCACAGGGCGCGCTCGACGCCGCGCGTGCCGCCGGCGCCGAGCAGTACGCCGCCGAGTCGTTCACCGCCGCGACCGGCGCGCTCGCGGAGGCGCACGAGGCCGTCAACCAGCGCGACTACCGGCTGGCGTTGTCGCTCGCCGTCGACGCCAGCGAGCGCGCGCAGGGGGCGGCGAAGGAAGCCGCCGAGGTGCGGGCGACGATCCTTGGCGAGCGGGAGCGCGCCATCGCCTCCACCACATCCGCCCTCAAAGAGCTGCACAGCCAGATCGCCGCGGCCCAGGCTGCGCGGGTCCCGGCTCCAGAACTCGAGGCCGCCGAGGCCGTGTCCGACGACACGGCCGCGGCGCTGCAAGAAGCACGCACACTACTGGGGCAGGAAGACTACGCGGCCGCCGGCAAGCGACTCGAAGGGCGGACCGATGAGATTCGCGAGCAGATCGCCCTGCTGGAGGAGGCTGTCAAGGCCCGAGGGGCTCCTCCCGCCCGCCGGCGCCGGTAACGGCAGGGCTTCGACGTCGCATAACGCGCGGCTCCCGGGCAGACGCAGGTACGCGGAAACCGCGCCCCGGTGGCCACGCCGCCTCACCAGCCGTGCTGGCCCTCACCCTCTGCCGCGAGCCAGCGTGCCTCCAGGATCACCTCCGCCCACCCGGTCAGGAACAGTTCGCCGCCGACCCACTCGACGCGCTGCACGCCGCCCGGGGATTCCACTTCCACGGCGGGGGCTGCGCCGCCGTGTCTCATAGCCGCGATGGCCGCAGCGCAGGCCCCGGTACCGGATGCCTCCGTCGGCCCCACGCCGCGCTCCCAGATGAGAACGCGCACGTGGCCCGGTGAGAGGACCTCCGCGAGTTCAACGTTGGTGCCTTCAGGAAAATGCGTGTGGACCGCCAGCGCGGCCGCAATGGTGTGCAGGCGCAACTGGCTGACCTCGCCAAGGACCACGCACTGGGGGTTGCCCACTCTCAGCGTCACCGCGCGGACGTCCTCACCGGCCACGCGCAGCGTGACATCGGCGATGTCCTCGGGCGCACCCATCGCGGCACGAAACGTCCACCGCCCTTCGTCGTGCGCCAGCACTTCCAGGCGTTTCGCACCCGCTTCCGTTTCAACTATGACAGGGGCGTCGCCTGGCCCGAGTCCGCGAGCGTCCGCCAGCCAGGCGGCGAGACAGCGGACGCCATTGCCCGACACTTCCGAGCGGCTCCCGTCGGCGTTCAGCAACCGCATGGATGCGCCCCGTGGCGTGGGGGTGTAGACGATCAGCCCGTCGGCGCCCAGGCCCCGGTGCCGCTCGCACAGCGCGCGCGCAAGCGCCGGACGATTCGTGGCTGGCCCCAGTGCTGATTCATCGAGGAGGATGAAATCGTTACCAAAGGCGTGGGCCTTGACCACCGTGAGGGGAGACACGCCGGATACTATAGCTGACCGGCGGCCCGCGCGGCTCCTTCGATCCTCGCGCCCCTCGGAACAGCGGCTTCGATGCCGTGCGCTCAGGGAAGCGTGAACCCGCGGAACACCCATGTGAAGCCGGCGGTCAGGCCAAAACTCGGGTCCCGCGAGGTCATCCCGATGATCACGGCGCCGTCAAGGCGGACGGTCCCGCGCGTGAACCGCCCCCCCACGCGCATGGCGCCGCTGCTCTCGGTCCCGGGTGGGAGGTCCTGATCGCGCAGGTTCAAGTGACCGTTGATCTCGCCGACCACCTCGACCCCTTCGGCAACGGCGCGGGCGAGCGACACCCCGTACGTCATCACGTCGTTCTGCCGCCCGCCGACCGTGGGATCGGTCAGGATGGCCACGCCGATGTTCCCCACCACGCGGATCGACTCGACCGTCTTGCCCAACAGCGCCGAGACGTGGAAATCCATCGTGTCGCGCCCGAGGCCGCTCTCGTTGCCGGCGTTGGGCAACCGGGTCGCCAGCCGTATGCCAATGGCGGGCCGGCCGGCCGTTTCCGGCGCCAGCCGGATCTTGGTAGCGATGATGAGATCCTGCACGTCGCTCGTGGTGTCGCCGGTCGCGGTGACCAGGTGCGCCATCGGCGCCGGGAAACGATCGGTGATGGCCAGGCGCTGGTACGGCCCGCCATCGATCTGCAACTCCGCGATCGAGCTGATCCCGATACTGACGCCCAGACTCGGGAAACGGAGCAGGTTGCCCTGCAGCCCCGACACCGGGAAAATCACGTCGCGAAACGAGTCAATACCCCCTTCGACCAGGATGAGCCCGGCGCCAATCGTCTCGGGATCTTCCGTCACGAGCGGCCGCTGCTGCGCCTCGGCCGCAGAAGCCCAGAGACACGTCCCCGCCGCCATCACCCACGCCGCACACCGTACAAATCGCATCAGCTCTCCCACCTTGACCTTTACCCTTCGTCCCTTGCCTCAGAATGTCTTTCGGCTGTCCAGCAGGATCGTCACCGGGCCATCGTTGATCAGTTCCACCTGCATGTCGGCCTGGAACACACCGGTTGCGACCTGCAGCCCGGCCGCTCGCACCGCCCGCACGACATCTTCGTAGAGGGCCCGCGCCAGGTGCGGCGGCGCCGCATCGTCGAAAGAGGGCCGGCGCCCCTTTCGGCAGTCGGCATTGAGCGTGAACTGCGAGACCAGCAGTACGCCGCCCCCCGTTTCGACGACAGAGCGGTTCATCCGGCCGTCAGCGTCGGGGAAGATGCGCAGGTCCCGGATCCTGGCGGCGATGTATTCGACGTCCCTGGGACCGTCTTCGTTGGCGACCCCGACGAAGGCGAGCAGGCCGCCCGCGATTTCACCTTCGAGCTGCCCGCCGACCCGCACGGCAGCTCTCGCCACCCGCTGCACGACTGCCCGCATCCCTACGTGCGCAGCAGCCGAAGCGGCGCCACGCCGTCCGCGAGTGCCTCGCGCAGTTCCGGCAGCGGGTTGAGCCGCTTGTCGAGCAGGTGGCGGGTGGCCACGTTGCCAATCGCGCGAATCATCGAGTTCTTGATCTCGGGATGCTCCACCTCGAGCTCGGCGACGAGTCGCTTGGCGCGTTGGCGCTGCAGGCTCAAATCGCCGCATGCCGGGCAACAGCAACCGACGATGGGAAGCGCCTGCTCCCTGGCATACAGTCGCGCTTCGCTTTCTGTCACGTAAACGAGCGGACGAATGACGACATGCTGGGCGTTGTCGGACACGAGCCTGGCGGGCATGGCCTTGAGTGAGCCGGCAAAAAACAGGTTCAGGAGCAGCGTCTCGATGAAGTCGTCGAGATGGTGCCCCAGCGCGATCTTGGTGGCGCCCACCTCGGTGGCCAGCCGGTAGAGCACGCCGCGGCGCAGCCGCGCGCACAGGGAACAGGGGGTGGCAGTGGCGTCGAGGATGTCCTCGATTGCCTCTCCGATTCCGGTGTGTTCGATGCGGTACTCCCAGCCCCGCTGCTCGCAGGTCTGGGAGATCAGGTCGTGGCGATAACCGTCATAGCCTGAATCGACGGTCACCGCCACCAGGGAAAACCGGATGGGCGCGCGCCGGCGCAGCACGTCGAGGATGTTGATCAGCGCCCAGCTGTCTTTCCCGCCCGACAGCCCGACCATCACACGGTCGCCCTCCTCGATCAGCCCGTACTCGGCGATCGCCCGGGTCACCTTCTTCGCGATGCGGGTCTCGAGTGGTGTCGCGTATGCCATGGTGCTGATTCAACTATACCCGCGCGGGCCGCTACTGCCCCGTCCAGCCGGCGCGATACAGGTAGAAAATCGACACGGAGCCCTCGCTGAATACCTCCGGAAACAGATCGGGCCTCGCCCGAAGCGTGGCTTCGAAGTGCGGATGAGCCTCACGCTCGGGGTTGCCGACGAAGAGGTAATCGATGCGAAGCCGCGCGGCACGAGCGTACACCTCCTGCGGGTCGTCTGTCGCGTAGACCTCGCGGACGCGCTCGCTCGCCTCCAGGTATTTCTGGTAAGGCACCATCGAGATCGGGAGCCCCGCCGCCATTCTGCGCTCCGCGAACGCCGGGATGTACGCCCAGGTGGATGGGTCGCGCGGAAAGGGTTCAATCTGGACGATCGATTCTTCGGGGGTCCGGTGCCGGAGGAAGTCGAACGCGCGCACCTCGTCGTGGCCGAGCACCAGCGTCCAGGGAAATCCCGCCCCCTGCATGCGATTCGACAGGTCCTGCGTATTGTAGAAGTCGATGATGAATGTGGGGAGTGCGAGCAGGCTGGCGAGCGTCACGGCAGCCAGGCTGGCGCGTCGTGCCGGCGCGCCGAGGCGCAGCAGTCGTTCCACGGCGAGGGCCGTCAACACGGCGAAGGCCATGAACAGCAGGTGGCCGGCGCGCCACCCCACATACACGTACTGATGGTCCCGAACGTTGACGAAGAAATAAAAAAAGAACGACACCGCGACGACGACGCCGATCATCCAGAGCGAGGGTGGGGCGCCGCGTACGGCCAGGAGCACCCCGACAATGCTGAGCAGCAGCGGCGGCCCAAGGCTGAGAAACAGGACGGTCGGGGCATTGGTGACCGCCATCGGGTTGACGATCACCTCCATCAGGGACCGCTCGCCGCTGTCGATGTACTGCATCGCGAAGGCGATGCCCACCGCGCCTGCCAACGGCAGCGCCCCGGCGACGGCGCCTTTCGGCAGCGCCCACCACTCGCGGCGCTGCACCACCAGGACCGCCGCGGCAACTGCCACCGCGACCGTCAGCATCATCGCCGAGAACGTGCTCAGCAGGAGACACAGGCCGAGCAGGGTGCCGCAGTACGCCAGCAGGCTGACCGAGAGCGGATGACGCGCCTGCGCCAGCACGAGCAGGCACGAGAGCCCCAGCGCATATCCCGTCGAGTGGTGCGGCTGATACCACAGGAGGCGGTGCAGCCCGTCGATCGGGAGACCCTGGTAGAACCACCGCGTCACCGCATCGATGTTCAGCGTCCTGAGCACGTCGAGAGAGTGCCCTCCACGCCACAGGTGGAGCAGCCGCTCCAGCCCTTCGAAGCTCGAACAGAACAGGATGATGGCGCATCCTGCGAAGGCAGCGGCGGGCCGCGTCACCCACTGGCGCACGAACGCGTACAGAAAGAGCATGAACGTCATGCCCAGGCCGAGCGAGTTGACGAGGAGTACCTGCTCCAGGCGGACGCGAGGCGCCAGCTCGCGGTATTCGGCGGCCGGCACGAGGTGCGCGAGCCAGTAATACCGCAGCCGGTCGCCACGATAGTAAGGATTGCGCGGTGGGACGGTGCCCTTGGAGAGTTCCGCCGCGACAGCCATCCGCCAGACGAAGTCCGCGGTGAAGTAGGCGCGGTACGCCCTCCCGTCCGGAAGCATTTCGCCGACCCGTGAAAACGGCCAGCCTGCGATGGCGGGAACCAGCGCCACGAGGAGGCAGGCGGCGGCACAATCGCCTCGCCCGAAGCGCGGGGCGGTCAGCGCATGCCGCATCCCTGACAGCAACGCCCAGGCGATCGCCGCCGCGATGGGCGGCGCCAGCAGCACCCCCGCGCCGCGCAGCCCGGCAACCCACAGCGCCAGGAAGACGACGCTGCTCATCCCGTAGCCCCAGATCGGTCCGACCAGCAGCGCCATTGCCCCGCGGCTACCGGGTGCGTACAGCACCCAGGCGGCAAGCATCCCTGGCGCCGCGAACCATCCGACGACGGCGAGAAGCAGCAGACCGGCGGGCAAGGACACGATGCCTGCGACCCCCCAGAGGACGGCGACGACCGCGACGAGGCTGGTCAGCAGGCTCGCAGACAGGCGCGGCGTCATCGGTCCTGTGTACTCGATCCGCCGGCGCTGGGCGGCGGCAGGTTCCGGTACGTCGGTACGACGTGGACGCGCACGCCAAGATAGCGGCTGTCATCCGAGCCGCCGGGGTCCTCCAGGAACGGCGCGAAGCCGGCGCTGGTCGAGATGGTCAGGGGATACACGAAGTTCGTAGGGTAAATCGACGGTCTGTAGGGGACGCCCGGCGCGGGTGCGATGTCGACGGTGGCCACTTCCCCTGCCGCCAGATCGATCTGCTGCCGGCGGAAGCCGCTCGAGATGGTGACGCGGTTTGGCACCATGCCGTTGGTGATCTCAACCGCAAGCGAGCGCACGCGCAACGGGATGACCTCGCCGCCCGTCCCTTCAGCCGTCGGCGCCCGCAGGATCAGGTCGGCACGCGAGGCGCCCCGCACCCAGAAGGCATCCCCCTCGGGCGGATAGGCATTCTGATCGGTAAAGTAGGCGCGAATGGGCGGGACTCCACCGAGCGACCGGCGCGCGCGGTCCGGATCCGCGCCCACCGGCAGGTCGTTGACCATCGTCAGTTCGATGGGCAGCAGCCGCAGCGGGCCGGACCGCGCGTGGTCGCCGGGGTTGAAGGAGGCCTGGAAGGGCGTGAAGAGCAGCCGCGCGGTGAAGAGCGCGCCGACGCCGAGCGCCAGCAGCGGCACGCGCGCGCCGCGCACGGCCGGCATGAGAAAGAGGAACAGCGGGTAGAAGCTGATGAAGTACCGATTGCCGATCGGGCCGCCGCCACCTGAGTAGGTGTAGGGCATATACAGCAGGAAGGCGATCGCGCCGCCAGCCAGGCCGCCGAAGACCAGCCACTGCCAGCCGAGACGCGCGCGGCGCCCCACCAGGAACAGAGCCGACGCGACAATGCCGGGAAAGAAATACGGCAGCAGCCCGCTATAGCGACCGATGACAAAATACATCACGTTCCAGCCGAACACCGTCACCGTGTCGCGGTGGAAGAGAATGTCGGTCGGCACCTCGTCGGTCGTCAGGACCTGGCCCCGATTGTCGAACGTCTCCCACGGGTTCGCAAACGGAAACCCGGTCCGGCCGTAGAACGACTTCCGGCCGAACTCGCCCCCCTGGTAATTGGCTTCGCCGGTGATCAGCAGGTTCCCGCCAAACAGGCCCAGGACGAGCGCGGTGAAAACGAGGCCGGTGGCAAGGACGCGCCATACATCGCGGCGCCACAGAAGGTGCGCGAGAATCGGAAACATGAGAAGGATGTGCGTCGGCTTCGAAAACGTGGCAATCCCGAGGAGCGCCGCCGCCGCGTAGTCTGTCGCCGGACGGCGTAGCAGGGCGTCGAGGCGTCCGACGGGCGCGCCCGGCCCCGTCAGCTTGTAGGCCCACAGGAAGTACGCCAGGAAGACGAGCGTCACATTGAACAGCTCCGGCATGAGCCACACGAAGTACAGCGGCACCACCGACGCGAAGATGAAAACGAGCGAGAATCCAGCAGCCAGCCCGGGCTGCGACCCGCGGGCGCGGAGGAACAGGTAGCCGGCCCCCACATTGAGCGCCAGCAGGAATGCGTGCAGCACGAGAAACCCGTTCGTGCCAAAGAGCCACACGAACGGGGCGGCGGCCAGCGGATAAATAAACGCCTTGCCGTAGAAGAGGCGGCTTCGTGAAGGGTCGGGGCTCTTCTCGAGTACGACAAACGGCCAGGATCCCTGGAGCGACACGCCGTCGATGCGTGCGCCGCGCTTCAGAAAAATGCCCTCGGGCCCTGGAAATTCCTCCCACACGCGAAGCAAGTCCTGCCGCTGGAAGATCAGGTCACCGTCGCGCGCGAGGCTGTGCGCCATCGAGTAGTAGGTCGCCTCGTCCCCCTTGAAGCCGCCGGCCACCCTGGCGAAATCGACCGATGCCGCGACGCCGAGATACACGAGCAGCACGACGGCGCAGGCCAGCACGCCGGGGCCCATCGGGGGCCGCCACTCCGTCACCGGCGGGCTCCCTCGTGCAGGAACTCGAGGTCCGCCTTCAGCACCCCGGCGCGCCTGGTCGGCCGCGACACCTCGTGCAGGAGCGTGTACAGACGTTCCATCTTCCGCACGAACAACTGGATGTCGTACGCGGCCCCCGTCACCCGCGCGCCCGTGCCCAGGCGTGCACGCTCGGCAGGATCCTGCGCCAGCTTGACGATCGCATCGGCCAGCGCCCTGGCGTCGCGCTTCGGGACCATCAGCGCGTCGCGCCCGCTCGTGAGCACGTCCTGCAGGCCGTCCGCGTCCGTCGCGACGATCGGCTTCCCCATGGCGAGCGCCTCGAGCACGGTCAGCGGCGTCCCT
>JACCRT010000022.1 GCA_013813355.1 Acidobacteriota bacterium
ATACGGAATCCGGGTAAATGATGCCATCTCTGGTGGGCCCGGGAGTCGGGAGGCGCGTCGCTTCGCTCGCTTCGGGAGTCGGGAGTCGGAAAAGACAAATACGACTCCCGAACTACAAAAGCCGCGAAGTAGTCAACCGGATTCCGTATTAGTAGTCCAGATCCGAATCCTGGTCCGGCAACTACTCGTAACCCCCGCCGTTTGAAGTAGAAATTCGGTGGGTTCCGTAACGTGACCGCAACGGGGGCCATACTCGCCTTTCAGGTGTTTGCCGAGTCGGCCGAAGGCGGCCCACTCCATAAGTCTCGACCTCGACCCCGAAAAGGATAGAATCGCCCTCAGGGCGAGACCCTTGGCACAGGTGCTTGACGTTCTATCGTCTTTATTATAGGGTAGGGGGGTAAGGCAGAGCGAGGTCATCGGGAAGGAGCCGGCAGGGTGGAGACGAAAGACCGGACGACGATCACGATCCCGGTAACCGGTATGACGTGCGGCTCCTGCGTGGGGCGGGTGGAGAAGGCGCTCGGAGGTACCGAGGGCGTCTCCGAGGTAAGCGTGAACTTCGCCGCCGAGAAGGCGAGCGTGTCCTACGATTCCTCGAGGGTCAACGCCGACGATCTGGTCTCCGCGATAGAGGATGCCGGATACGGGGCCGGGTTAGAGGAGGTCTCTTTCGGTGTCACGGGGATGACGTGCGCCAGTTGCGTCGGCCGGGTGGAGAAGGCGCTGTCCGGTACCCCCGGGGTCACGGGCGTGAACGTCAACCTGGCGACCGAGAAGGCGACCGTATCGTACCTGTCGGGCGAGGCATCCCCTGGGGACTTCGAGCGGGCCGTCGAAGGGGCGGGCTACGGCGCGATTCGGGAGGAAGAGGAGTCCGTCGAGGAGGCCGGCGCCAGGGGATACAGGGACCTTCGAACCAAGCTCGTGGTCTCGGCGGCGCTCACGGTGCTCGTCCTTCTCGGTACGTTGTATATGATGCTGGGCGCAGGGCTGCCGGTTCCGATGGCGGTGTGGAACATTGGGCTTTTGGCGCTGGCCACGCCGGTGCAATTCTGGGCCGGGTGGCAGTTCTACAAGGGCACCTGGGGGGCACTGAAGCACGGTCAGGCGAACATGAACACCCTGATCGCGGGCGGAACTAGCGCCGCGTACCTCTACAGCACGGTGGCTACGTTCGCCCCGCAGCTCTTCGCCGGACGGGCGGAGGTGTACTTCGACGTGTCGACGGCGATCATCACCCTCATCTTGCTCGGGCGGCTTCTGGAGGCGCGGGCCAAAGGGCGCACGAACGAGGCCATAAAGAAGCTCGCGGGTCTCCAGGCCAAGACCGCCCGGGTCGTGCGGGGGCAAGGCCCGGGCGAAGAAGTCGACGTGCCCGTGGAAGACGTGGAGATGGGCGACGTGGTCGTGGTGCGCCCTGGGGAGAAGGTGCCGGTAGACGGCCGGGTGCTCTCCGGGGAGTCGGCGCTCGACGAGGCCATGATCACCGGCGAGTCCATCCCCGTCACCAAGCGTAAGGGCGACGAGGTGATCGGGGCGACCCTCAACACCTCCGGGTCTTTCCGTTTCGAGGCGACCAAGGTCGGCAAGGACACGGCGCTCTCCCAGATCATAAGGATGGTCGAGGAGGCGCAGGGCTCAAAGGCCCCGATACAGCGGTTGGCGGACAGGATCAGCGGCGTCTTCGTGCCCATCGTGATCGGCATAGCCCTCGTAACGTTCGCGGTGTGGTGGGCGTTCGGCCCCGAACCCGCCTTCACCTTTGCCCTGCTGAACTTCGTCGCCATACTCATCATCGCCTGCCCGTGCGCTATGGGACTGGCCACGCCAACCTCGATTATGGTCGGGACCGGCAAGGGAGCGGAGATGGGCATACTCGTAAAGGGCGGCGAAGCCCTCGAACAGGCCCACAAGCTGGACGCCGTCGTCCTGGACAAGACCGGTACCCTGACCAAGGGTAAGCCGGAGCTGACCGACGTGGTGGCAACGAACGGCCTCCCGGAAGAGGAGCTCCTGCGGCTCGTAGCCTCCGCCGAACGCGGCAGCGAGCACCCTCTGGGCGAGGCTATAGTGAACGGGGCGCGGGAGCGGGCTCTCCCCCTCGCCGAAACCGAAGGGTTCGGCGCCGTAACCGGCGGGGGAGTAAAGGCCACGGTAGAAGGGCGTAAGATCCTGGTCGGCAACCGCCGCTTTCTCTACGAGTCCGGGGTCGGCGAGGACGGTCTGGTCCCCCGCGGCGAGGAACTCGCGGCCGCCGGCAAGACCCCCATGTTCGTCGCGGTGGACGGGGAGCCTGCGGGCCTTTTGGCCGTCGCGGACACCGTCAGGGAGGAGTCGCGCCAGGCGGTAGAGCGGCTGCACTCCCTTGGGCTGGAGGTCGCCATGATTACGGGCGACAATCGCCGGACCGCCGAGGCCATAGCCCGGGAGCTCGGCATCGACCGGGTGTTGGCGGAGGTCCTCCCCCAGGACAAGGCGAACGAGGTAAAGAAGCTGCAGGAGGAGGGCAAGAAGGTTGCGATGGTCGGCGACGGCATAAACGACGCCCCGGCGCTCGCGCAGGCCGATGTTGGCGTCGCCATCGGCACCGGCACGGACGTCGCGATGGAGGCCGCCGATCTGACCCTCATCTCGGGCGACGCGCGTGGGGTGGCGCGGGCGGTAGGGCTTTCCAAAGCCACCATCAGGAACATAAAGCAGAACCTCTTCTGGGCCTTCGCCTACAACGTGGCGCTCATACCGGTCGCTGCCGGCATCCTTTACCCATTCTTCGCCGATGGTACCGTGCCGGAGCTCCTGAAGCCCATCTTCGGCGAGTACGGGTTCCTGAACCCGATCCTGGCCGCCGCGGCCATGGCCCTCTCCTCGGTCTCGGTGCTCACCAATGCCCTCCGGCTGCGCCGGGTAAAGATCTATTAGAAACAGAAGGGAGAGAAGGTTGGAAAGCAGCGCCGAGAACGCTCCGCCGGTAGGGGAGGGGACGCAGCACGGCTACATAAAGGCCCGGGACAAGGAGAAGCTCCAGAACCGCCTCAAGAGGATAGAGGGACAGGTGCGCGGGCTGCAGCGGATGGTCGACGAGGAGGTCTACTGCGTGAACGTACTAA
>JACCRT010000030.1 GCA_013813355.1 Acidobacteriota bacterium
CTGCGCCACGGTTGAGGACGGATGAGTATCTGCGGATGCCCGAGACGTTGATTCCGCAGGAGCTGGTGTACGGTCTCGTGCGGGAGGCGGCGGCGCCCACGCCGAAGCACCAGCAGGCGGTCGGGGAGTTCTTCTTTCATCTGCGCCTGCACCTCATCGCGCACCCGACAGGGCGCGTGTGGATGTCCCCCATTGACGTGGTGCTGGACGGGGCGAGCGACCTCGTCGTGCAGCCCGATCTCGTGGTCGTCCTCCACGAACGGTTGTACCTGGTGACCGACCGGGTGTGGGGTGCCCCGGACGTTGCTATCGAGGTCATGTCGCCGCGGCCGCGGATTGGGACGCTCGACGAGCGCCTCGCCTGGTTCGCGCAGTACGGTGTGCGCGAGTGCTGGCTGGTGCACCAGCCGGACCAGGAGTGCGAGATCGTGACGTTCGCCGGTGGCGGGATTGCGGCGCGCCGGCTCTTCGGCCCACGTCAGCCGCTGCGCTCGTCGGTCCTGCCGCAGTTCATCAAGTCGCCGGGGGAAATCCTGGCGGCCACAGCCATCTGACAAATACGGCCGACGTCGACGACGAGATCGACGGCGAGCGACGCGCCTACCCTACGCCGCGAACTCCACCGGGACGCGATTCGGAATCAGTCCCTTCTCGAACGCGTCGTTCATCAGCCGCTCGACGGCCTGCCGACCGCGCTCGCCGTATGACAGGGTGAGCTGGTTCACATACATCCCGACGAACCGATCCGTTTTCGCGCGATCGAGCCCGCGACCGAAGTTGATCGCATAGTCCACTGCCGCCTCGCGGTGCTCCAGCGCATACGCGATGCTGTCGTGCAGCATCTTCGACACCTTCGCGATCATCTCGGGTCCGAGGTCTCGCCGGATGATGTTGCCGCCGAGCGGCAGCGGCAGCCCGCCCGTCTGCTCGTTCCACCACTCGCCGAGGTCCACGATCTTCCGCAGCCCCTCGTCCTGGTACGTCAGCTGCCCCTCGTGGATCAACAGTCCCGCGTCGGCCTTGCCGTCGAGCACAGCCTGCTGAATCTCGTCGAACGGCACGACGACGTACTCGAAGTCCGGCTCATAGAGTCGCAACGCCAGGTACGCCGTGGTCAGCGTGCCCGGGATCGCGATGCGCTTCCCCTTGACCCCGTTG
Organism: Acidobacteriota bacterium; assembly: GCA_013813355.1. GTDB lineage: Bacteria > Acidobacteriota > Vicinamibacteria > Vicinamibacterales > 2-12-FULL-66-21 > JACCRT01. Next base: position 1,159 of record JACCRT010000030.1, read on the forward strand.
CGACCTGCCTGGCCGCCCCGTTCGGATGCACCGGGGGCGAAGGCGGGAGCGACGACGATGGGGCCGTAGTTATCGCCCATGCTGGCGCCGTGCGGCAGCAGCGCGTACTTGTCGGCGAGATGCGCGTAGGCGTGAAATGACACCGCCGTCACTTCGTACGTGCCCTCGAACGCCGCGCGGTTCAGCGTCTCGATGTCTGACAGCACCTGGTCGACCACGATGCCGTGCGTTTCGACGTTGCCGCTGGCCAGCCCGAAGAACATGAATGCGTCGTCCGAATCCGGACTGTGCGCCACGGTGATGCGTGTCTCTGTCATGAGATGCCCTGACCCTGGAACAGGGCTATCGTACCCCACCTTCCGCCTGGTGGCGGAAGCGGCAGGGCGGGGAGAGGTTTCAGCCTTCAGGTTCGAGCGTTTTGAAGAGTTCCCGCAAAAGCTCCTCCACCCCGGCGGGCCCGTCCACGCGGAAGTCGCCGCCCGTGACGCGATCAGACGCCGCGATCCCCACCCCACGGTCCTCGACCTCCCGGAACGCGTCCTCGTCGGTCACGTCGTCGCCGATATAGACCGGGAAGACGGGCACGCCGTCACGCTGAACGCGCTTGACGATCCACCGCACGGCGTCCCCCTTGTTCCAGGGGATGTTCGGCAGCAGCTCCAGCACGAAGGACCCGCGCATCACCCGAAGCCGGCCAGTCTCGATCGCAGGACGCGTGACCTGCTCGAAGGCGGTCATGATTTCGGCGTGCGCCGAGGCAGGGGCCTCCCGATAGTGGACGGCCACTGACATTTCCTTGTCCTCGAGGAACGCGCCCGGGTGTGCGGCAATGCGGGCGGCGAGGGTAATCGATACGCCGCGTACCAGGGCACGCGTCTCGGCCACCTGCGGGTGGACGAACTGCTCGCCTCCCCCCTCGATCTCGAGGCCGTGCAACCCGGCAAAGTAGGCGGCATCCGGCAGCCCCGTCCGCTCGCGGACATCGATGAGGCGGCGGCCGGTCACAATTCCAACAGTGGCCGCCGGATGGTCGAGGAAGCCTTCGAGCAGCGTCCGCCGCGACTCGGGCAGCCACACTGCCGCCGGATCTGACTGGAACTCGACCAGCGTGCCGTCGAAGTCGCAGAGGAGGACGAGGCGGCGCGAGCCCCGCTGCTCTAGAATCGCGGAGGCCGTTCGCGCCAAATTACCTGCGGGCATCGCCTGAGGGACGCGCAAGGGGGTCGGTGAAGCTGTGCTTCACCGCTGCGCCGCGCACCGGCCGAAGCGCAGCGGTCAGGTTCTCGAGGCCCTGCAGAATGTCGGAGGCCCAGAGGAACACGTCATGGCCGGCGACGACGCGCCGCAGCGCCCGCATCCGCGCGCGCCGCTCCTCGACCGGCATCTCGATGGCCCGGTCGATCGCCCGGCTGAAGCCATCGATATCGTACGGATTGATGATTAACGCCTCCCCGAGTTCGTGGGCCGCCCCCGTCATTTCACTTAGAACCAGCACGCCATCCTCATCGTCTCTCGCGGCGATGAACTCCTTGGCCACGAGGTTCATGCCGTCGTGGAGCGAGCTGACAACGCAGAAATCAGCCATGCGGTAGAGCGCCACCAGGCGCCGGATCTTGAGCGCGGCCTTGCGGTAGCGTATGGGCCCGTCCTCTGGCCCGTTGCCGTGACGAGTGTTGATGTCGGCCACCTTCTGGTCAATCTCTGACTCGATCGAAGCGTAGCTCTCGAGCTTCGACCGCGACGGCACGCCGACCTGGACGAAGACGAGCCGGCCTCGCAGCTCCGGCCGGTTGGTGAGCAGCCGGTCCACCGCCTCGAGGCGCTCCGGGATGCCCTTCGTGTAGTCGAGACGATCCACACCCACGCCGATCACGTCGATGGCGGGATCGTTGATCCGGAGCTCCCGCCGCAGGCGTTCTGTTTCGTTGATCAGTGCCGGGTCGGACGCGACCTCGACGATACGGTCGAAGTCGATACCAATCGGCGCGGACACGACGTGCGTCTCACGCCCGTGCATCCGGACGATCCCGCGGTCCACCTGCGCCGGCAGTTCGTCCCGTACACCGAGCAGGAAATTCCGGCGATCGCGCTCGAGCTGAAACGCCAGGAGGTCGTTGGCGAGCAGGCCCGTCATGATCTCCCGGCGCCAGGGGCAGATACGGAGCCGGTCCGGGTGCGGCCAGGGGATGTGCCAGAACAGCGCCGTCCGCACGTTCGGGCGGCGTCGACGCAGCTCGCCCGCAACCAGGGCGAGGTGATAGTCCTGGATGAAGACGGGCGCCGCCGGATCCGTGAGTTCCCCGTCGATGGCCTCGGCGAAGCGGGCGTTGACCGCGCGGTACTCGGCCCAGTCTTCTGACCTGAACACCGGCCGGACGTGCGCGATGTGGCAGACGGGCCAGAGCCCTTCGTTCGAGAAGCCGCCGTAATAGCGCCGTTCCTCTTCCGGCGACAGCCAGATGCGGCGCAGCGTGTAGGTAGGCGCATCCGGCGGCACGCGCACGCGATCGCTCGCGTCCACGACCTCGCGGTCCGCGTCGCCGGCGCCATGCGCGATCCATGTCCCTCCGCGCTCGCGCATCAGGGCATCGAGCGCCACCGCGACCCCTCCGGTCGTCGGGGCGCACGTAATCGTGCCGTCCTGCCGGCGGCTATGCAGGTAAGGTTCGCGGTTCGAAACGACAAACAGCGGGTGCTTCCCTGCCGCGGCCGAGGTATTGGTTCCGTTCATCACGTGCCTACCCGATTCTTACACAAGCCGAGCATACTCACCCTTAGCACCGCTATGGATGAGTTGGCGAGAGCCACCGGTCTGCGGTACGCTGCCCCTGATGAGCGCACCCGGCCCGGAGGCCCGGCGCGGTCGCGAGACCCGCCTTCTGCTGGCCACCATCGCTATTTCCGTGGCCGTACTGGTCCTGCTGGCGCGTTTTCGGTTTCCGGAGGAAGCCGGGCGATTTGCGTCCGAGCCGGCGCCAGCCCCGCTCGAGCGGCTGGCCGCCCGGGCGACCTATGACGAACTGGCCTCCATCATGGCTGACCTGGAGCGCCGGCTCGCGCCCCGGCTCGCCGTCCTGCGAGTGCAGCCCGAACGGGCGGGCGGGTCGTACGCGGTCGCCGCCCGTATGACCCCCGACCGCGCGGTTGTGCTGCTGGCATCGCACGAGACATTCGCACCGGCGACGCCCCGCGGCGTGGCGGTGCTGGCGCGCGACAACGCCAGGGATATCGCCGTGCTGTCTGTCCCCGAAGCGGCCGATGCCGTGGTCACGCTCTCGGTCAGCCCCCTCCGGCCGGGCCCCAGCTACATCGCGGTGGTTGAGGCCACCGCGCAGGGGCCGGTCATCAGACCTGTCTACGTCGGGAGGACCGACATCTTCCAGGACCCACGGACGACCAGTCCCCTCCTGTCGGTGGCGGCGCTGCAGCAAATCCTGCCGCGAGGGGCGGCCGTCTTTTCCCTGGCGGGCAACTTCCTGGGCCTGGCACTCGAAGGCGGGACAACTGCCACGGTCATTCCGGGTGACATCCTGCGCGCGGCAGCTGAAACGGCGCGGGGGGTTGAAGAGACCCGCGGCGATCTCGGATTTACCGTCCAGCCGCTGTCGCAGGGACTTATGCAGGCGACCGGCGCGCAGCGCGGCGTCGTGATCAGCTACGTCCACCCCCGGGGTCCCGCCGTTGACCGCGTCGAAGCCGGTGACGTGGTCACGGCCATCGACGGCACGCCGGTGACGACGCCCGCCGGGTTCCAGCAGGTCGTTCAGAGCCGGCCGCCCGGCCAGGACGCCGCGCTCGATGTCGTCAGGCGTGGCAAGCGTCTGGATGTGTCGATCACCGTGCGGGACGCCACCGGCTCTCCGCTGCCGCCGCTTCCGGATGACGATCCGGGCCTGGTAATGCGCCACGTGCCGGACCTGGGCGCCGAGATCGTCACCGTCCGTCCGGGCGGGTCCGCGGCACGTGCCGGCCTGCTGACTGGCGACATCATCCTCAGGGTCGATGGGCGTGATGCGCCGTCCCCGGCTTCGCTCCTCGCCGCGTACCGGCAGGCCGAGCGCGCGCTCCTCCTGTCAGTCCAGCGCGGCGCCGAACACCGGGTCTTCGCCCTGGAGAAGTAGAGTGATCCGCGAGCGGCTCGCCCGCACCACCGGCCTCTTCCACACGAGGGCAGCCCTTGGGCTGCAGCCGGTGACGGCGCCCGTGATTCTGTACATACCGCTCGGCATCCTGCTCGGCCCGGCGGGTATCGGCGTGATCTCGATACGCGTGCTAGGCCATCTCGACGCCGTCATCTCGATTGCCCTGGCCACCCTCGGTTTGTTTATCGGTATCGCCGCTACCACCGAGGGCGGAGCGCGCAAGCGGCTCCTGCTGGCGTCCACGGCCGAGGCCGGGGTGACCATGGTCGCGGTCGGCGCGTCAATCCTGGTGCTCCTGGGACTGTGGGGCCTGCCCACCGCACTTCCACCCGTAATCGTGGCCCTTGCGCTGGGCATCAGTGCGTCGACATCCGCTGCGCCTTCGATCGAGATCGGTGACGAACGGGCACGGAGGATCGCGGCGCGCGTCGCGGATCTCGATGACGTGCTGCCCATCCTGGTTGGTTCAGTGGTGATCGCGATGCTGGGCTCGGCCGGGATGCCGCCGGCGCTCGGGATGCTCGCCACGATCGGAATCGGCCTGCTGGTAGCGGTCGCCGGATGGCTGCTGTTGGAGCGTTCACACGGGGCGGAGCGCGGTGTCTTTGTGCTCGGCACGATCGCTCTGCTCGGAGGCTGTGCGGCGTATCTTCAAACCTCGCCCCTGCTCTCCGGGCTGGTGGCCGGCTGGTTCTGGGCGCTCACGTCGGGCAAGACGGACCGCGTCGTGACGCACGAGCTCCGGAAGGTCCAGCATCCACTCATCGTGCTCCTGCTGGTGGCCGCCGGTGCAGGCCTGACACCCACCATGGCGGGGATGTGGCTCTTCGCGCCGTATGTGGTGTTTCGTGTTGCGGGCAAGTTGATGGGGGGTTGGGCGGCTTCGCGTATCGCGCCCGGCATCGCGCCGTCCGACCTCGGCGCCTACCTGATTCCACCCGGGGTGATCGGCATCGCCTTCGCCTTGAACCTGCAGCAGGTTGCGCCGGGCACTGCAAGCGCCCTGATCTTTGCCGTCGCGCTCGGGGCCATCGCCAGCGAACTCCTTGCGGTGATCGTGCTGCCTGACTCGAGGCCCGCCTGATGCGGCGAATCCTCGCCCTCCTCATGACAGTCGCGGCCGTGTGGCTGGTGGTGAACCTGGGCGGTGAAGCGGAACTGGCGCGCCCGACAGCTTTGACCCTCGGCTTCGCGTTGATTGCAGCGGCCCTGGCCGGCACCCTGCTGGAGCGGGTTGGCCTGCCACGGGTCACCGGCTACCTCCTCTTCGGAATGGTATGCGGCCCCTACATTTTGAACGTCATCACCCGCCCCATGGCGCGCGAGCTCCAGATCATCAACGGGCTCGCCGTCGTGTTGATTGCTTTCATCGCCGGGCTGGAGATGAACTTTGAACGGATGCGACCGCGGCTGCGGTCGATCCTGCAACTGTGCGGCGTCTCGATGCTCGTGCTCTACGCCGGCCTGTTCGCGGCGTTGTGGATCGGCTGGGGGTGGCTTGGGATTGGGGAGATGTCCGGGTTGCAGCAACTGGCGGTCGTAGCGCTGCTCACCACGATCCTGGCCAGCTTCTCACCGACGGTCACCATCGCGCTCATTGCCGAGAGCCGTGCCAGCGGCCCGCTTAGCGAGATGACCCTGGCAGTCGTCATTTTGGCGGACCTGCTGCTGATCCTCCTTTTCACGCTGGTCATGCAGTTCGTTCGCTATGCCTTCGGCACGGCCGGCGAGGTGGGCCTCCTGATAAGCTTGCTCTGGGAGATTTTCGGCTCCTTTGCCTTCGGCGCGGCCGTCGGGGCACTTTTCGCTCTCTACCTCCGGCACGTTGGGCGCGAACTCCCGCTCGCCCTGCTGGCCATGTGCGCACTGATCGCCGGCCTGAAAGTGCCCCTCCACATCGAGCCGCTGCTGGCCGCCCTGGCGGCGGGCCTGGTCGTCGAGAACATCGCGCCGCCACGTGGCGACATGCTTCGAGAGGCCGCGGAGCGTGGCGCACTGCCCGTACTGGTGCTCTTCTTCGCTGCGGCCGGGGCCTCGCTGCAACTCGACGCGCTCGCTGTCATGGGCTGGGTGGCTGCGGGGCTCTCCGCGACCCGGATGGGCCTCATCTGGCTGTCGACCCGCGCCGGCGCCAGGTACGCCGGCATCAGCGCACCCGTGGGCAGTCACGTCTGGATGGGGCTCGTCTCACAAGCTGGGGTCACGCTGGGGCTCACGTTGATCGTGGCCGGTGAGTATCCGTCCTGGGGCACCACCATCCAAACCCTCGTGGTCGCGCTGATTGCGCTGCACCAACTGATCGGGCCGGTGCTGTTCCGCGCCGGGCTGGCGCGCGCAGGGGAGATCGGCCGCATGGACACGGACGTGGAAGACGTTTCCCATGCCATGCTCAATCCCGAATCGGCCCATCCCTGATCGAAATCTCGACTCACCCCACGGTGCGGCACGGGCTTCGATCAGGGCGGCACTGATTCGAGCGGGCCCACCGAAGACGGGACGAGGAGGAGCGATTGCTGCTGCGGGAGCGGATCAGGATCAGGATCAGTGAGTCAGCGGTCGTGACGCGCGAAGCGAGTTCACGACGGTACTGACGCGCTCGATTGCAAAGTCGATATCGGCGCCGGTGGTCGTGCGTCCGAGGCCGAAGCGGATCGACGCGCCGCCGTGAACACCCACGGCGCCGATCGCCTCGAGCACGTGCGAAGGCGCCTGGCTGCCAGAACTGCAGGCCGATCCCGTGGACACGGCGAGATCGCCGAGCGCCATGAGCAGCCCTTCGCCTTCCACCCCTGAGAAGCTGACGTGCAGGTTGTGCGGCAGGCGCTGCGCTGCTTCCGGACCGTTCACGCGCACGTCGTCGATGCGGTTGCGCAGGCCCGCCAGCAGACGATCGCGCATGGCCCCGAGCCGCGGCGCCTCGGTGGGCATCTCCTCACGGCAGATCTGCGCCGCCTGGCCGAGCCCGACGATCCCGGGCACGTTGAGCGTGCCGGAGCGCAGACCGTTCTCGTGACCGCCGCCGTCGATCTGGCAGACGAGCGCAAGCTTCGGCTTCTGCTTGCGCACGTACAGAGCACCTGCCCCTTTCGGTCCGTAATACTTGTGGCCGGTCAGCGAAAGCAGGTCGATCCCCATTGCGGCGACATCGATTGGCACCTTGCCGGCGGCCTGCGCCGCGTCGGTGTGAAACAACACGCCTCGCTCGCGCGTGATGGCGCCGATCTCGGCCAGGGGCTGCACGACCCCAATCTCGTTGTTGGCCGCCATGATCGACACCAGGACGGTGCGGTCAGTGATGGCCGCGCGCAGTTCCTCGAGCCGCACGACACCCTGCCCGTCCACGCCGAGCCGGGTCACGCGGCAGCCCTCGCGCTCGAGGCGCTTGAACGAATCGAGCACCGACTTGTGCTCTGTTACGACGGTGATGACGTGGTCGCCGCGCTCACGCAGCGCTTGCACTACCCCTTTGATGGCGAGGTTGTTCGATTCGGTGGCACCGCTGGTAAAGCAGATCTCACCGGCCGATGCGCCAATCAGCGCCGCCACCTGGCCGCGCGCCCGATCGACCGCGGCCTGCGCATCCCACCCGAACTTGTGCTGCTTGCTGGCCGGGTTCCCGAACCGTTCGGTGAAGTACGGCAGCATCGCCTCCAGGACGCGGGGATCGACCGGCGTCGTGGCGTGGTAATCGAGGTAAACGGGCGTCAAGCAGGCGGTTTCCTCGTGAAGGCCAGCGGTTCGGCAGCAGCCTCGGGGTCAGGCTGAAGCTCGTCGGTCGCAATCTCCTGGAGCGAACAGGTGGACAGCGCCGAGACAATCCGATCCTTGATGCGCCAGAGCGGGTCCCGGATGCTGCACTTCGCGTACTGGCCGCAATTCTCGTCGTCGGTCGAACAGGCCGTGACCGTCAGCGGCCCGTCGATGGCCTCGATGATGTCAGCCACCGAAATCGACGCCGGGCCGCGCACGAGCCGGTAGCCGCCGCGCGTGCCCTGATGGGAGCTGAGGAGCCCGCGCCGCACCAGGCGCTGCAGCACCTTGGCCATCAGCTCGATCGGAATGTCGTAGGCTTCGGCAATCTCGCGGGCGCTGGCCGACCCGGCGTCCGTGCGGGTCGCCAGGTGCTTCATCGCCATCAGCGCGTAGTCGGCTTTTTTCGAGAGACGCAGCATTACCCTTTACCCCTTACCCGCATCACCACATCCCGAGCTGCAGTTTTGCCACGTCCGACATCCGGTCCTTCGTCCAGGCCGGCTCCCACACGACGTCCACGCGAGCGTCGGTCACGCCTGGCACCGCCCTGACCTTGCTGGCAACCTCCACTGGCAGTGATTGCGCTGCCGGGCACCCCGGTGCCGTGAGCGTCATCCTGACGCCAGCCACGCCGCTGGCGTCCACCACCACGTCGTAGATGAGGCCCAGTTCGTAGATGTTCACCGGGATCTCCGGATCGAACACGGTCGAGATAGCCTCCACGATCAGCGGCTTCAGTGCCTCCGTCTTCGCGTCGTCCCGCACAATGGAGGCCGTCTCGCTCGTCGAGGCCGGTGTGTCGGGGCGATCCGGCGGCACCATGGGCAGTGGCTTCATCGTTCCTTCCGGGTCATTTCGTTCATTCCGTGGTGGTGCTGTCTTCGCGATCGAGCGCCGCCTTGAGCGTGTGCCAAGCCAGGCTGGCGCACTTCACGCGCACCGGAAACTCGCGCACGCCCGCCAGCACCGACAGCTTGCCGAGTTCCTCGACGGGCTGATCCGGCGGCGTGGTCACGACCTGGTGAAAGCGCGTGAACAGCTCGCGAGCCTCTGTAACGGTTCGCCCTTTCAGCTCGTCGGTCATCAGCGACGCCGACGCCTTCGAGATCGCGCAGCCGGATCCCTCGAACGCCACGTCGGTAATCCGATCGCCGTCGACCTGCACATACAGATTCAGGCGGTCTCCGCAGAGGGGATTGTATCCCTCGGCATGGTGGCTCGGCGACTCAATCGTGCGGAAGTTCCTCGGCCGCTTGTTGTGGTCGAGAATCACTTCCTGGTACAGGTCGCTCAGATCCGACATCCAGCTTCTCCAGACTGCGGCGTATCAACAGGAAAGCAGGAGATCGGGGACCTCCTGTCGCGTTCGTCTCCCGCACGCCTTTACTTGAAGACGTCCCGGACGCGCTCGAGCGCGCGCACCAGGGTGTCGATCTCCTCGCGCGTGTTGTACATCGCGAGCGATGCCCGGGCGGTGGCCGGGACGCCGAACCGGTCCATGACCGGCTGTGCGCAGTGATGCCCGGTCCGGATGGCCACGCCTTCCCGGTCGACGATCGTGCCGATGTCGTGGGGGTGGATCCCCTCCATCACAAACGAGAGGACGCTCGCCTTCCGGCGCGCCGTCCCGATCAGCCGGACGCCTTCCATCTGCTCGAGCGCGGACGTGCCGTAGGCCAGCAGGTCCTGCTCGTGGGCGCCGATGACGTCGAGCCCGACGGCGGTGACGTAGTCGAGCGCCGCGGCGAGCCCGACGGCGCCCGCGATATTCGGCGTCCCGGCCTCGAACTTGTACGGCAGCACGTTCCACGTGGACTTCTCGAACGTGACCGACGCAATCATGTCGCCGCCGCCCATGTAAGGGGGCATGGCCTCGAGCCTTGCGCGCCTGCCGTACAACACGCCGATGCCGGTCGGGCCGTAGAGCTTGTGGCCAGTGGCGACGTAGAAATCACATCCCAGCGCCTGGACGTCCACCGGCATGTGATACGCGGCCTGCGAGCCATCGAGCAGCACCGGGACACCGCGCCGCGACGCGATGGCCACGATCTCCTCGACGGGATTCACCGTGCCGAGGGCGTTTGACATGTGCGACACCGCCACGAGCGTCGTCCGCGGACCCAGCAGCCGTTCAAACTCCTCCAGGATCAGCTCGCCGCGGTCATCGATGGGCGCTACCCTCAGGCGCGCACCAGACGCCTCGCAGAGCATCTGCCAGGGCACGATGTTCGAGTGGTGCTCCATCGCGGAGATGAGCACTTCGTCCCCTTCCCCGACGTTCGCGCGCCCGAATGTCGCAGCCACCAGGTTGATGCCCTCGGTGGCGTTCCGCGTGAAGATGATTTCCTCGACGGCGGACGCGTTGAAGTAGGCGCGTACGGTCTCGCGCGCCGCTTCAAAGGCTTCTGTAGCCAGCTCGCTCAGCTGGTGCACCCCCCGGTGCACATTCGAGTTGATGCCCGAGTAGTAGCCGCCAAGCGCATCGATCACGGCCTGCGGCTTCTGCGTCGTCGCCGCGTTGTCGAGATACACCAGCGGACGGCCGCGCACCTGCCGCCGCAGGATTGGAAAGTCCTCGCGCACCCGCGCCACGTCGTATCCCGCACCGGTGCCGCCCACCTCAATTGGCCCTGGCCCGCCGATGCGCGACGCGCGAAGGCCCGTCATGCCCCGTCGATCTCCGCCAGATCCTTCGCCAGCTGCGCGTACAGCTCGGCCTCGAGCGCCTGGCGCAGCGGCTCGATCCGAACTCGTTCCAGGATCTCGCCCGCAAAGGCGTGGATGAGCATGTCGCGCGCTTCGAAGTGCGTCAACCCGCGGGCCCGCAGGTAGAACAGCGCATCCTCGTCGAGCTGCCCGATCGCCGCGCCGTGCGTGCACTTCACATCGTCGGCAAAGATTTCGAGCTGCGGCTTGGTGTTGATGGATGCGTCCGCCGTCAGCAGCAGCGCGCGGTTCGTCTGCTTGGCGTCGGTCTTCTGGGCATCCTGGCGGACGAGGATCTTCCCGTTGAACACCGCGCGGGCCTTCCCGCCGAGAATGCCCTTGTAGATCTCGTGGCTCGGGCAATGCGCCTTGGCATGATCGATTTCCGTGTGGTTGTCGACGTGGCGCTCGCCGTCGGCGAGGTACAGGCCGTTCAACGTGCACTCCGCTCCTTCGCCATCGAGGTGCGCGTTGACGTCGTTGCGCACGAGCCGCCCGCCGAGGGAGAAGGAGTGGGAAGAGAAGTTCGACGCGCGGACGGCGTGCACGTGCATGCTGGCGACGTGAAACGCTGCCTGGCTTTCCTCCTGGACCTTGTAGTGATCCATCACCGCCCCTTCACCCATCGCTACTTCGGTGACGGCGTTGGTGAAATACACGCTGCCGGGCGGGCCCACATACGTCTCCACGATCCGGGACTGGCTGCGATCGCCGGCGACGATCAGCGTGCGTACGTTCGCCATGAGCGGCGCACCGCTCTCGGCGCCCGTGGTCACGAACAGCAACTGCAGCGGCTGCTCGAGGATCACCCCGTCGGGGATGTAGACGTACGCGCCGTCCACCGCCAGAGCCGTATTGAGGGCCGAGAACGCCCGCGTGTTGAACTCCGCGAGCTGCCCGAGGTACCGCTGGGCCACCTCGGGGTGCTCGGTCACCGCCGCCGCGAGCGACCCGGCGCGCACGCCCTGCGGCAGGTTCGGCGCGCGTGACAGCTCGGCGGAGAAAAGCCCGTTGACGATGACGATCCGGTGCTCGGAGCCGCTGTAAAGAAAACCCGCGAGATCGGGTTCGCCAAGGCTGACGCGGGCCGACGGGGCGGCCTGAAACTCGGCCGACGCGATCGGTGCCACGCTCGTGAAGCGCCACTCCTCGTCGCGGTTCGTCGGAAACCCCAGTTCTGCAAAGGCCGTGGCGGCACGGGCCCGCATGTCCTGGAGCCACCGTGGCCCGTCCGTCCCCCGCTGCTCGAGCACTGCCATCCAGGGCTGAAGCTTCTCGGCTACCTGCGTCATGTCGTTACGCCCCCACCGGCTGCGTTCCGGCCTCCAGCCAGCCGTAGCCCTTCTTCTCGAGTTCGTGCGCCAGTTCCTTGCCACCCGATTTCACGATGCGCCCGGCGCTCAGCACGTGCACGTAATCGGGCACGATGTAGTCGAGCAGCCGCTGGTAGTGCGTCACCACGACAAAAGCGCGCCCGGGGTTGCGCATGCCGTTCACGCCGTCGGACACGACCCGCAGGGCGTCGATGTCGAGGCCGGAATCGGTTTCGTCGAGGATTGCGAGCTTCGGCTCGAGCAGCGCCATCTGGAAGATCTCGTTGCGCTTTTTCTCGCCGCCGGAGAAACCCTCGTTGACGGAGCGGCTCAGCATCGACTGGTCGATCTGCAGCACCTTGGCCTTCTCACGTATCAGCTGCATGAACTCCATGGCGTCCAGTTCGGGCTGCCCGAAGTGCTTGCGCTTGGCGTTGAGCGCGGCTTTGAGGAAGTAGCCGTTGTTCACACCCGCGATCTCGACGGGGTACTGGAAGGCCATGAACACACCCTCCCGAGCACGCTCGTCAGGATCCATGTCGAGAAGGTCACGGCCTTCGAACCGCGCTTCACCGCCCGTGACTTCGTACTGCGGATGCCCCGACAATGCGCGCGCCAGCGTGCTCTTGCCGGAGCCGTTGGGCCCCATGATGGCGTGCACTTCGCCCGGCTTCACATGAAGGTCCACGCCCTTCAGGATGAGATTGCCTTCCACGGCGACTTGAAGATTCTTGATCTCGAGCATAGGTTTGTTTGTCTCGCCGCCTGGGACGCGGGCGTGTTTGTCAGCGTTCCTGATAGCCGCGGGCCCCACCCCCGCGGCCTGCGCGCCTCGCTACCCGACCGAGCCTTCCAGCGACACCGACAGGAGCTTCTGCGCCTCGACGGCGAACTCCATCGGCAGTTCGCGGAAGACCTCCCGGCAGAAGCCGCTGACGATGATGTTGACGGCGTCTTCCGACGTCAGCCCACGCTGCCGGCAGTAGAAGATCTGGTCTTCGCCGATCTTGGACGTGGAGGCTTCGTGCTCCACCTTGGCCGTCGTGTTGCGAATCTCGAGGTAGGGGAACGTGTGCGCCCCGCACTTGTCGCCGATGAGCAGCGAGTCGCACTGCGAGTAATTCCTGGCGTTGGTGGCGTTCTTGCCCACCCGTACCTGGCCGCGGTAGGTGTTCTGGCCGTGGCCGGCCGAAATCCCCTTCGAGACGATCGTGCTTCGGGTGTTCTTCCCGACGTGGATCATCTTCGTGCCGGTGTCCGCCTGCTGCCAGTTGTTGGTGGTCGCGACCGAGTAGAACTCACCGATGGAATTGTCACCCTGCAGGATGCAGCTTGGATACTTCCAGGTGATCGCCGAGCCGGTCTCGACCTGCGTCCACGTGATCTTCGAGCCACGCCCCTGGCAGAGCCCCCGCTTGGTCACAAAGTTGTAAATACCGCCCTTGCCGTCCTTGTCGCCGGGATACCAGTTCTGGATCGTCGAATACTTGATCGTCGCGTCGTCATGCGCCACGAGCTCGACGACCGCCGCGTGGAGCTGGTTCTCGTCGCGCATCGGGGCGGTGCAGCCCTCGAGATAGCTGACAAACGACCCTGGCTCGGCGATGATGAGCGTTCGCTCGAACTGCCCCGTGTCTTTTGCGTTGATCCTGAAGTACGTGGACAGCTCCATCGGGCAGCGCACACCCTTCGGGATGTAGACGAAGGAGCCGTCGCTGAAGACCGCCGAATTCAAGGCGGCGAAAAAGTTATCGGTATACGGCACGACCGATCCGAGGTACTGCTTCACGAGATCCGGGTGCTCGTGGACCGCATCGGAGAACGACATGAAGATGATGCCCTGCTCGGCCAGCTTCGCGCGGAACGTCGTGGCGACAGAGACACTGTCGAACACCGCGTCGACGGCCACGCCCGAGAGCAGCTTCTGCTCCTCGATCGGAATCCCCAGCTTGTCGAAGGTCCGCTTGACCTCAGGGTCGAGCTCGTCCAGGCTGTTCAGCACCTTCTTCTTCTTCGGCGCCGAGTAGTAGACGATGTCCTGGTAGTTGATCGGCTCGTACTTAACGTTCTGCCAGGTCGGCTCCTTCATCGTGAGCCAGAGCCGGTACGCCTTCAGGCGCCATTCGAGCAGCCACTCGGGCTCCCCTTTCTTCTCGGAGATCAGTCGGACCACGTCTTCGCTGAGCCCCTTGGGGATCGTCTCGGTCTCGACGTCGGTGACGAAGCCGTACTTGTACTCGCGCGTGGCGAGCTGTTCGATGGTCTCGGTCGATGTCGACATGTTTTTCCCTGTTTGCTATGCCCCGGCGCCCAGCCGCCTGCGGCTCAGATCGAAAACGACGTCCCGCAGCCGCAGGAGCTCTTGGCGTTGGGGTTATGGAAGATGAACCCTTTGCTGACCAGGCTGGTGTCGTAGTCGAGCGTCGTGCCGGCAATGAAGCGGTAGCTCTTGGTGTCTATGAAAACCCTGGCGCCCTCGGATCCCTCGAAGACCTGGTCACCCTCGCGAGGCTCGCCTTCCCAGGCGAACGTATAGCTGAGCCCGGAGCACCCGCCGGCTTTGATGCCGATGCGCAGCCCCCCACCCGGGATGGCATTTTTCCGGGTCATTTTCCGTATGAGCTGAGCCGCGTTCTCGCTGATGGTCATCCTTCGACTCGCCTCGCATCTGGCTGGGCGACAGGATCTTCTTCTTAGTTCCTGTCCTGCAAGCGCTTAGGACTGATCGGTCGATATCTCCGACCAGAAGAGTCCTATTTTACGTGGTGCTGCCCCGGCGATGCAAGCGCCCTGTTTCAATACTTGGGCTGGGAGGGGTCCACCTGGTCAATCCATGCCAGGACACCGCCCGCAAGATTGTGCGCATCCGTGAATCCCTTCTGCCGCAGGAAGGCGACCACCTGGGCGCTGCGTGCGCCGGACCGGCAGTGGACAACGAGTTCGGCGGAACGATCGAACTCGCCGAGCCGATCAGGAATCTGGCTCATGGGGATCAGTGTGGCTCCGGGGATGCTGCAGATCTGGTACTCGTGCGGTTCGCGCACGTCGATCAGCCTCGGCGGGTTGCCGGCATCCATCCGGGCCTTCAGGCCGAGCACAGTCATTTCGTCAGCTGTCATGGTCTCCTCGTCATGCCCGCGAGCGGGCGTGCAGTAGTCCGCGAGTTCCTCGAGTTCGCGAATGCTCGGCCGGGTGCCGCAGACCGGGCAATCGGGATCCTTCCGGAGCGTGAGCTCGCGGAAGCGCATGCGTAGCGCGTCGTAAATCACGAAGCGTCCCACGAGCGGCTCACCGATGCCGAGCAGGAGCTTGATCGCCTCGGTGGCCTGGATGGTGCCGATGATGCCGGGCAGCACGCCGAGGACACCTCCCTCCGCGCAACTCGGAACCAGGCCGGGGGGCGGGGGCTCGGGATGCAGGCACCGGTAACACGGCCCGCCGGCCGCCGCAAAGACGGAAGCCTGCCCCTCGAAGCGGAAGATGCTGCCGTAGGCGTTCGGCCGGCCGACCAGCACGCAGGCGTCGTTCACCAGGTAGCGCGCCGGAAAGTTGTCGGTGCCGTCCAGCACGACGTCGTAAGCGCCGATGAGTTCCCGCGCGTTGCGGATACCGAAGGGGTCGTGGTGCAGCTCCAGAATCAGCCCGGGGTTGAGCGCCTGCAGGCGATCGCGGGCCGCGTCGAGTTTGGGCCGCCCGACGTCCGCCGTGGTGTACAGAACCTGGCGGTGCAGGTTGGTAATGTCCACGGCGTCGAAGTCGACGAGGCCGATGGTGCCGACGCCTGCCGCCGCGAGATACAGGCTGGCCGGGGAGCCGAGGCCTCCGGCGCCGATGCAGAGGACACGCGCGGCCTTCAGCCGGCGCTGACCTTCGACGCCGACCTCCGGCAGCGACAGGTGGCGGCTGTAGCGCCTGGCTTCCTCCGCTGTCAACTCGGGCAGAGACATGGAACCTACCGCATCATAACCTTGTGACCCGTGCCACTTTCGCCTAAACTTCGTCCCAGGTGGATACCAACCAACTGACCCTCATCGCCGCCGGTCTCGCCGGCGGGCTCGCGATAGCGCTTGCGGTCTGGATCGTCGCACGTGCGGGTGCGGCACGCGATCTGGCAAAGGCGCGCGCGGCGCTGGGCGCGGAACTCGCGACGGCGCAGGCGCGCGGCGAGGAGGGGCATCGCCGCCTGGAGGAGACCAAGGCGCGGCTGCGGACGGCAGAAGACACGCTTGCCCGTGCCAGCCACGATCTGAACGCCGCCCAGCAGGACCGGATGCGGCTCGTCACGGAACTGGCGGGCGAACGGAAGGCCGCGGCCGAGAAACTCGCGCTGCTCCAGGACGCCGAGGTCAAGCTGCGTGAGGCATTTTCCGCGCTGTCGTCCGAGGCGCTGCGTCAGAACAACCAGTCGTTTCTCGAACTCGCGAAGACCTCGCTGACCGAGTTCCAGCAGGCCGCGAAGGTCGATCTCGACGGGCGCCACAAGGCAATCGAGGATCTCGTGCAGCCGCTCAGGGTTTCGCTCACGCAGGTCGACACGAAGCTGCAGGAGGTGGAGCGCGACCGCATCGGCTCCCATTCGGCGCTCACCGAGCAGCTGCGCTCGCTCAACCTGGCACAGCAGGGCCTGCAGACCGAGACCGGGCGCCTTGTCCAGGCGCTGCGCTCGCCCAACGTGAGGGGCCAGTGGGGCGAGCTTCAGCTTCGCCGCGTGGTGGAAGCGGCCGGCATGCTCGAGTACTGCGACTTCGATCTCAAGGCATCCACGACCGTGGACGGCGGGCGGCTCACACCCGACATGATCGTCCGTCTCCCGGGCGGCAAGAACGTCGTCGTCGACGCGAAAGTCCCCTCCTCGGCGTACCTGGATGCGATGGAACTCGACGAAGGCGCCCGCGAGGGGAAGCTGCGCGACCATGCGCGCCAGGTGCGCGACCACGTCGTGAAGCTCGGGAACAAGAGCTACTGGGCGCACTTCCAGCCCGCGCCCGATCTCGTCATCATGTTCGTGCCTGGCGAAACGCTCCTGGGGGCCGCGCTGCAGTGCGATTCCTCGCTCCTCGAGTTCAGCCTCGGCCGGGGCGTCATGCTCGCCAGCCCGCTCACCCTCATGGCGCTGCTCCGCGCCGTCGCCTACGGCTGGCAACAGGAAAACGTCGCGAAGAACGCGCAGGAAATCAGCGATCTTGGCCGGCAGCTGTACGATCGCATCCGCGTGATGGCCATACACTTCGAGGAGGTCGCACGCGGCCTCACCCGCTCGGTCGAGGCCTATAACAAGGCCGTGGGCTCTCTCGAAAGCCGCGTGCTCGTCACGGCGCGGCGCCTCAAGGACAAGGGCGTCACGGCCCCGGAGGAATTGCCCGACCTCGAAACCATCGACCACACGGCGCGCCCGCTCGGGGCACCCGAACTGGTTGGCCTCTTCGACGACGAACCAGTCGACGGGGTGGTGGTGCAGGACTCGCCCACGGATTGACAGACGAGCACTGTCGCGGGGGCGTCCGGCCAGCCTGCGCCGCGCGTATGCTGAATCATATGGGCCCGGGGCGAAGCCGCCGGAGCGCCCCCGCCGCTACTTGATCGCGGCGGTGAGCGTGACGACCACGCGGACCTGGTACTCGCCGGGCGAGATCGGCGGCGCCCCGTCGGCCACCATCGCGGCTTCGCGCCCCATCCGCATCATCATCGGCTGCGGCGGAGGGATGAACTCGCGCGTTTCATCGATTCTCAGGACCGATGCGACTGACATGCCGGCGCCACCGGCGGCCGCTTCGGCCCGTCCGCGGGCATCGGCAACCGCACGCCGCAATGCCTCGCGCTCCACTTCCTCGCGGTTCTTCAGGTCGAACCGGACACCGCTCACCGATGTGGCCCCGGAGCCGACCGCCACGTCGATCACCTCGCCGACACGCTCGATCTCGTCGAGCCGCACTTCCACGCTGTTGCGTGCCATGTAGCCCCGCAGCGTCTGCTTGCCGTCCCGGTAATCGAACTCCGGCTGGAGGTCGTACGCCCGCGTCCGAATCGCGTCGTCGCCGAGCCCCGCGCTCTTCAGCTGCTGCGTAACCGCGGACATGGCTTGCGCATTGAGTCGTTGAGCCTCGCGCGGATTCGAAGCCCTGGATTCAGCCGTAATGGTGACCCACGCGCGGTCAGGAACGGTATTGACCACCCCTTCACCGGTCATGACGACGACCGGAACCTGAGGCTCAGGCGCCCGAGTCTGCGCCCCGGCCGGCGGGGCGGCGATGAGCACGATGAACAGCACGATGACGAAACGACTCACGAGGTCCTCCATTCCGCAGCAGGCACGCTCTCATTATGACGCCCTCGGGCATGTTCCGGACGGATCCCGTCCGCGGCACCCTGCCGCACCCCTATCCAGAGCACACCACCCTGAACCCAAGAGCAGGTACACTCGTTTGCCATGAAACTTGAACCGTTTGCCCTGGAGCGGCTGCAGTCCATCTGGGAGAACCGGGTCGCATGGAATCTCTCCGAGAGTGGCGTCCATCCGCTCCGCGTGGAGGAAGTGGCCGGCTCGGCAGACGAACGGGCAGCGATCCTGGCCCAGGAACTCGGCTATGGCCAGACCAACGGTACGCCCGACCTGCGTTCCGCAATTGCGGCCCTGTACCCTGGCGCCACCACCGACCACATCCTGGTGACCAACGGCGGCTCGGAAGCCAACTGTGTCGCGCTCATGCACCTGATCCGGCCGGGTGACGAGGTCGTGATGATGGCGCCGAACTATATGCAGGCGCCGGGACTCGTGCGAGCGCTGGGCGGGAGCCTGCTCCCCTGGAGGCTTGCCGGCGGACCCGACGAGGGACGCTGGCGGATGGACCTCGAAGCCCTCGCCGCGCTGGTCACCTCACGCACCAGGGCGATCTTCATCTGTAACCCGAACAATCCGACGGGCGCCCGCATGACGGAAGCCGACCTCGACGAGGTCTGCCGGATTGCCAGCCGGAACGGGGCCTGGGTCATCGCCGACGAGATCTACCGTGGAGCGGAACTTGATGGCGTGGAGACGGCAAGCGCGTGGGGCCGCTACGAACGCGTCCTCGTCACCAGCGGATTGTCCAAGGCTTACGGCCTTCCCGGTCTGCGCATCGGCTGGGTCACGGGGCCGCCGGCGCTCATCGACGAACTCTGGGGCGTGCACGACTACACCACTATTGCGCCGGGCGTACTGGGCGATCGCCTGGCCCGCATCGCCCTGGCCCCCGCGAAACGCGAGCTGCTCATTGCGCGCACCCGGGGGATTGTCGGCGCCAACTACCCGGTGGTGAAGCGCTGGATCGACCGGCGGAGGGGCCTGATCAGTCATGTCGCTCCGGAAGCCGGAGCTATCGTGTTCATCCGGTATCGCCACCCAATCAACTCGAGCACGCTGATTGCGCGCCTCCGCGAAGAACGTAGCCTGCTGGTAGTACCCGGCGACCATTTCGAGATGGACGGGTACCTTCGTCTTGGCTTTGGCTCGGATCCTGACTACTTGAACGGCGCACTCGACCTGCTCGGGGAGTTTCTCGATGCGCTGCCAACCTCCGCTTCCGATGTTCCTTGATGTCGCGCTCATCGGGTTCGGCCACGTCGGCCGCCGCTTCGCCCGCCTGCTCGCCGAGCGCGGCGGCATGCTGCTGGCCGAACAGGGCGTAACCGTGCGGATCGTCGGGATCTCGACGAACCGGCACGGTCACGTCTGGGCCGCTGAAGGGGTGGATGTTCCGGCAGCGCTCTCGCGCGTGGAGGCAGGTCGGCGGCTGAGTGACGACGAGGACGAATGGCTGACGCCGCCAGCCATCATCAACCTGATGCGGGGCGTGAGCACGGGGCTGCGGGTTGTCGTCGAGACCACCACGCTCGACATCGCGGCCGGGCAGCCCGCGATCGCCTACGTCCAGCAGGCGTTCGCGGCCGGCTGCCACGTGGTGACCGCCAACAAGGGGCCCGCGGCCTTCGCCTACGCAGGCCTCCGCGACGAGGCGCGTGCTGCCGGCGTGTCCTTCCTGTTCGAGGGCGCGGTGATGGACGGGATTCCCATCTTCAACCTCGCCCGCGAAACGCTTCCGGGAGTTGAGGTGCTCGGCTTTCGGGGCGTGGTCAACAGCACCACCAACCACATCCTCTCCGCGCTCGAGGACGGCGAAGCCTTCGACCCCGCGCTCGCCCGCATGCAGGACGTCGGGATCGCCGAGGCGGACCCCTCGCTCGACATCGACGGGTGGGATGCGGCGGCCAAGGTGGCCGCGCTCGCCAATGTACTGATGGACGCCCGGATTACACCGCTCGATGTCCGGCGGGAAGGCATCGGCCCGCGGTCAGCTGACGCGGCGCTCCGTGCGATCGAAGCTGGACGCCGGCTGCGCCTGGTCGCCGCGGCCGCGCGCCTCGACGATGGGTCGGTCGAGGCATCGGTGGGTCCGGTCGAACTACAGGCGGGTGACCTGCTCGCGAACCTGCGGGGCCAGGCCAACGCGCTCGTGCTGCGAACGGATCTGCTCGGTGAGATTGCCGTCTGCCAGCTCACTGGCGGCCTGACCCAGACCGCCTACGCCCTGCTCGTCGATCTCGTTACGATCTGCCGTCGCCACGCACCGCTGCCCGCAGGCGCGCCTCGTCGAATCCCTTGACCGCGATGCTGCCGACGACCGTGACGGGCACCGCACGGAAGCCAAGGGCCAGCAGATCGGTATACGCCTCGTGGTCCTCCTCGACGTTACGGACCGTGTACGGGTACCCTTCGCGTGAAAGAAACTCCTTCACCAGTTCGCAGGCGCGTCAATGCGAGCCGGAATAGACAGTAATCTGTGTTGTCATAATCGTGAATAGACTTCAGAATCCAGCAATCAGAAATCAGGAACCGTTTCCTGCCTCCTGACTCCTGCCTGCTGCCAACTACCTACTGCCTACTGCCTACTGCCTACTGCTATGCGTCCACTCTCCGGCATCACCGTCATCGATCTTACTCGCGTCCTGTCCGGGCCGTACTGCACCATGCTGCTGGCCGACATGGGAGCACGCGTGATCAAGGTCGAGCAGCCCGGCCGCGGCGACGACACGCGCGGCTGGGGCCCGCCGTTCGTCGAAGGCGAGAGCGCGTATTTTCTGAGCATCAATCGCAACAAGGAGAGCCTGACGCTCGACCTGAAGCACCCGGGCGCCAGGCGTGCGCTCGATGCCTTGCTCGACCGCGCGGATGTCGTCGTCGAGAACTTCAGGCCCGGCACCATGGAACGACTCGGGCTCGACTACGCGCAAGTGTCCGCGGCGCGCCCGCGGCTGATCTACTGCTCCATCTCGGGATTCGGCCAGACTGGGCCGCGGCGCGACGAGCCGGGGTACGACGCCGTGGTGCAGGCCGAAGGCGGGTTGATGAGCATTACCGGTGCGTCGGACGGCCCGCCATTCAGGCTCGGCGTCGCGATCTCCGACATTGTGAGCGGCATGTTCGCGGCGCAGGGGATCACGCTCGCCCTGTTCGCGCGCGAGCGGTCAGGCCGCGGCCAGCGTGTGGACATCAGCATGCTCGACACCACGGCTGCGCTGTTGACCTACCAGGCCGGGATCTACTTCGCGACAGGCGTCTCCCCTGGACGACTGGGCAACCGCCACCCCACGATCGTGCCCTACGAAACCTTTGCGGCGAGCGACGGCGAGTTCGTCATCGCTGTTGGCAACGACGAGCAGTGGCGCCGGTGCTGCGACATCCTGGACTTGACCTCACTCGGCCAGAACCCGCGGTTTGCCACCAATCGCGCCCGCGTCGAGCACTACGACGTCATCAGGCCGGTCCTCGCCCACCGGCTGGCCACGAGGTCCCGCGCGGAGTGGGTCGGGATGCTGAAGGCTGCCGGCGTGCCGTGTGGATCCGTCCGCGATATCGGCGAGCTCCTGCAGGATCGGCAGATCGCCGCGCGCGAGATGATCGCGACCGTGGAGCACGCCACCGTGGGAGCGCTCCGCGTGCTCGGTGTGCCGATCAAGTTGTCGGAGACGCCTGGCGCCGTCCAGATGGCGCCGCCCACCCTCGGCCAGCATACCCGGACGATCCTCCAGGATGACCTGGGGCTGAGCGGCGAAGAGATCGAGGCGCTCGCCGCAAGCCGCGCCATTTGAACCACGGACTCAACGCGCGTCTGACCAGAACGGCAGCAGGCGGAAGATCTCAGTCCCCATGGCTAAGACCGCTGCACCAGGAGAACGACTTCCCTGAGCAGGAACTCGAGAACGTCCTCTTCCGTGAGGGCAGCGAGGGGCGTCCCTTCCCGGAGCGGCTGTTCCGTTTCCACCCTGCGGCGGCCGCGGCCGCGCACGACGCGGGCGAGGACTTCAGGCGGGTCGATCGAGGAATCGAACACGAGCTCGATGAACTCGTCCGACGATCCCTCGGGCGACAACCTGACGGCGTCCGAGGGCGTCATGACCCTGAAGGGGTGCCCCTGGGCCGTGAGCGCGCCCGCCATGTGCTGAAAGACCGGGACGGCCCGGCCTGCGAGGAAGGCGTCGTAGTGTTTCGCCGCCTCGTCGCTCCGCACGCGCCGCTCGGCAGCGGTGCGCTTCCCCGCATCGAGGGCGACCTTCAGCCGGCGGTTGACTTCGGATATGTCCATTCTCGATCCTAGGCTCGCCGCTCGAGGTCGCCCACGTCAATCCCGTCCTGCTGCAGCGCGGCCAGAATGACGCGCCGGTTGGGCGCGTTCCGTACTGCCTCCGCCGGCTTGACCACGCCGTTGCGCACGAGCGCCACCAGTGAATCGGTCAGCGTGCACATGCCAAGACGACGGCCCCCTTCGATAGCGATGGGAACCTGCCCGAAGGCCCCGTCCACGATCAATTGCGCAACTGGCGGACTGCTCAGCAACACCTCTCGCGCCGCAATACGCCCGCCGGTCGCCTTCTCGACCAGCACCTGTGAGATGACCGCCCGCAACGCTCCTGAGAGCAGCGCGCGCACCTGGGGCCGGCGGTCCGCGGAGAAGGCATCCGTGAGGCGCTCGATTGCTTCCGTGGTGCTCGGCGCCGGCATGCTCGCGAACACCAGGCGGCCGGCGCGTGCCGCGTCGATGGCGACCGCGATGGCCTCCGGCGATCGCGCGTCGTCGATGACGAGTACATCCGGGCCTTCGCGAAGGGCGGCACGCGCGGCACGCGCGATGGCGGCTCCCTCACCGTCGACCTCGCGCTGGCTGATGAGCGAGTGTCGCCGCTCGTGCAGCGTGCGCACCCGCGATTCAATCGTGATCACGTGGTCCGAGCGGCTCCGGTTGATGCGATCCACGAAGGCGCTAAGCAGCGTGGACTTGCCGCTGGCGCGGGGCCCCGCGAGGACGATCAGGCCGTCGGGCTCGTTGCAGAGCGCCTGGATCTCGCGGCTGAGACCAAGTTCGTCCGCTGTCGAGATGTTCGCGGCCAGGTGGAAGACGAGCCCGCGGCCCGCGGCGTCCTCGAAGCTGACGCACCGTACGCGGCCCACCCCCGGCAGCGTGGTGGTCCATTCCGAGGTCGAGTGCGCGACCTCGTCCCTGGGCGCAAACTCGAACGCGAAGCGGTCGATGTCGGGCCCGTGAAGGACGGGCAGAGAGGCCGACGAGGTGATCTCGCCTTCGACCCGCATCAGCGGACGCGAGCCTCCGATCGCGTAGACGGCCGACGCGCCGCGCTCCAGGCCGTCGTGCAGCACGTCGAGGAGCACGGCCGTGGAACTGTGCCCCGCCGCCCCGTGGCGGGGGAGGAGCAGCGCAACCGGCCGAGCGTCATCCTCGCCCTGTGCGACCATGTCAACGAATGGCGTGGCCCCGACTGCTGGCGCAGGCTCTGGCCGCAGGTCTGTGGATGCGGCCTGCTCGGCGAGAAGCGCAGCCTGCATCTCAGCTTCGAGTGCCGCCCTGTCGATCGCGGTGCGCATCGCCACGGCTTCGGCTGCCGACAGGGCCTCTTGCTCGGCCGCTGCTGCCGCAGCCGTTTCCGCGGCCCGTTGTTCCTCTCTGGTGAGCAAGCCGGTTTCGAGTTCCTTCGCGGCAGCTGCGATCGCATCCGACAGCCGACCCTCGAAGGCGTCGTCCATCGCGGCCTTCCTTTCGCATGCCCTGGCGTCGGCGTCGGCCAGCCGCATGGCAAAAGCCGCCTCGAGTTCCGCTGCCCGATCCGCCAGCCGCCTCGCAGACGCAGCCTCGGTATCCGCCAGGGCGGATTCCCGTTCGACAAGCCGTTCGTAAAGGGCTTCCAGACGGGTTTCGCGAGCGGAGAGCGCCTGCTCGACGTCGGCGAGTGCAGCGGCAGCGGCACGGGCCGTGGTGTCGGCCTGCTCGGCCAGCGCCGCAGCCCGGACGGCCCATTCGTTTTCGATCTCTGCCTTGTGCGCAGCCAGCGCATCGGCAGCGTTCGCGGCAAGCTCCTGCTCGTGGCGCGCCAATGCCGCCGCGGCCTGCTCGGCCAGTTCCGTCTCGCGGCTGGCCAGCAACGCCGCGGCTTCGGCTCGAACCTCCGCCTCACGGGTCTCCAGCAACGCCCGCAGCTCCGCCTCCCGCCGCTCATGGGCCGCACGCTGCTCGGACTCCCGCGCGGCGGCCGCTGCCGCCGCTTCCGCACGGACTTCGGCCTCGGGGGCCTCCAGCGCCGCCCGCGGGTCGGCGTCTGGGGTTCCGGGCTCCCCACCGCTGACCGCGATGGCCTGAACGACGGCGTCCGCTCCCGCCAAGCCGGACGCGAGGTTCACCGCCGGGACAGGCGCTTCATCGCGCCCCCCCTCTTCGGCGGATGGAGAAGCCTGCTCGACCTGCTCCGGCGGAGGGTCGTGCTTTACGCGAACCTCCACCCAGACATCATCACCGCCCCTCGCAGCGACGACGACGAAGCGGTGCAGGCCGTCTGGCGAGTCGATCTCGTGCTCGACGGCGCCGACGTCGTCGAACTCATGCCGCGCTTCCGGCGGCAGCACCTGGGCCAGCATCGAGAGGACGGCATCCGGTGTCAGGGGGCGTGACGACAGCTCCACCTGCCCCCACGACAACGGGCCCCTGACCGCATCCAGGGACCTCGAGGAAGTGACGACGTACGGGCGCTCCCCGACATGCATGACGAGGGAATCCCCGCCGAGGCGGACGATGGCGTCGAGAAGTGAATCGAGGAGGCTCACGAAATATCTCTGGGGCCTGTCACAGCGCTTGGCTGCCGGGCCATGTTTCGGCTCGAACGGCAGAGCTCTGTAGGACTTCAGCTGTCCCGCCGCGGAATTGTGCCGGCCTCGTAGAGGCGAACCAGCTCAATCAGCTTATATGCTTTCGTCTGGTAGGCCGGGATGATCCGCTCGGCACGAAGGTATTGGACCATCCCGTCGTCAGAGTAGTCCGGGGGCCCCACGTCGGGCACCGAAGTGAACGCCTCCTCCAGCCCCGCGAGGCTCTGGACCTTCTCTTCCCGGAGTACGTTCCAGGGGATGATCCTGAGAAACCGGCCCCGCGAAATCCGGCGAACCGTCTCGAACTGCACGAACAACTCGTTGCTGATGAAGCTGAACCCGGCGTCGGCCCGCGAGGCGGGCGCGTCCTCGACTTTCAGAAGCCGCACGCCGGGCAGTACCGAGAGCACTTCGATCAGCCGCCGGGTGAAGTCCCCATCCCCGGACCAGCCGGACGTATCCAGTTCCATGCCGGGATCGTAATTCAGCCTTCCACCTTCAGCCTTCCTATATGGATCGCCATGAGGCCGCCAAGGACCGGCACGTACTCGCACGACGAGAAGCCCTGCTCCCGCAGCATCTCGCAGACGCGGGCGGCGCCGGGGTGGCGTTCAATCGACTCCGGAATGTACCGGTAGGTGTCGGGATCGCGGTGCAGCACGAACCCCAGGACCGATCCCACCACCGTCAGGTAGCCGAGGTAACAGGCACGGACCAACCGATTGTCGGGACGGTTGAAATCCAGGGACAGGAACACTCCACCCGGCTTCAAGACACGCCGAATCTCTGCCAGCGACCCCGGCAGATCCGGCACGTTGCGGATGCCATAGCCCGTGGTCACGATCTCGAAGCCGGCGCGCCCGAACGGCAGCGCCATCATGTCGCCGGTGACGAAGGCGGAGCGGCCCTCCCTGGCCTTGGCGAGCCGCAGCATTTCGTGGGTGACGTCCAGCCCGGTGACCTGCGCGCCCCGCTCGGCCAGGGCAAAGGCGATGTCGCCGGTGCCGCAGGCCAGGTCGAGCGCGCGGCTGCCCGGACGGGGCGCGGCCAACCGCACCAGCCGGCGCTTCCAGCCCCGGTCCAACCCGTACGAGAGCAGGATAGTGATCAGGTCGTACCGGTGAGCGATAGTTGCGAACAGCCGCCGGACGTAAGCTGCCTTGGCGGGGGATGAATTGAAGGCCGATTTGAGACGCGGCCGTGCGGGTTGCGTCATTCCATGATGATGACGCCGCGGATCATCCGGGTTAGCGGGCATTCTGAACGTCCTGAACGTCTTTCGATGGAATCAAAAGTATGCTTCGAGATCAATCATGCTGCCATCAGCGACCGTTGAGAACTACCTGAAGGCGCTCTACCAGGCGCAGACACACCTGGCGGAAGAGGACGGGCTGGTGCCTATGGGCCAGCTCGCCTCCGCGCTCGGGGTCGTGCCTGGCACCGCCACGACGATGGTGAAAACCCTGGCGGAGTCTGGCCTCGTCCGGTACGAGCCGTACGCCGGCGTCAGGCTGACGCCGTCCGGGGAGCGGCTGGCGGCCCTCGTGCTGCGGCGGCACCGGTTGATCGAGCTCTTCCTGGTGAAAGTCATGGGGATGAGCTGGGCGGAGGTGCATGACGAAGCGGAACACCTGGAGCATGCCGTGTCAGACCGCCTGATTGACCGGATCGACGAAATGCTCGGGCGTCCGGCGGTCGATCCCCATGGCGACCCGATCCCCGGGCCGGAAGGAACCGTGGATCGCCTCGAGTACGAGACGCTGCTGACCTGCCCCCTCAACGCCGACGTGACCGTGCGCCGCGTCAGCGATCAGGACAGTGAGTTTCTGCGCTTCGTGGAAAGGCAGGACCTCAAGCCTGGCGCTGTCGTGCGCGTCGAGGAGCGCGACCCGGCGGCCGACAGCGTCCGCCTCCGCGGTCAGACCAACCGCGAGATCACGATCGGCGCCCGTGCGGCCTCGAAGGTTCTCGTGCAGGCTCGATGAGCACGAATCAGGGATGGGTCGATTCGGACCCGCCGACGCTGTAAGACGCGATCGAGGAAGGGGTCTCCCAGACCCTCACGGTCACGATATCGAGCCCCTGCTCCCTCCCCTTGTCGAAGATCAGCTTCGCGATCCGCTCGACGGTCGGATTGCTCTCGAGCAGGTACATCGGCTCGCCCAGCTCGCGCAGCGGGGCGACGAGCGGATCGTCGTGCCGCAGAATCATCTTGTGATCGAGCTCCCGGTCGATCCACCCTTTGACAATCCGCTTGATGTCGCTGAAGTCCGCGACCATATTCCGGTTGTCGAGCCGGTCGGTTCGCACGTCCACTTCCACGACTGCGTTGTGGCCGTGCGGGTGCTTGCAGACCCCGTCGTAATCGAGCAGCCGGTGACCGTAACAGAATTCGATGCGCTTGGTGACGAGGTACATGCCGCGATGGTAGCGGAACGTTCGAAAGAGGGTCAACACGCGGGTGTTGTCGCGGTGCTCTTCTCGGCGGGCCTCGACAGCGCCGTGCTGCTCGCGCATGCCTCGGCTGGCGCGAGCGCCGTCCAGCCGCTGTACGTCAGTGTCGGCCTGGCGTGGGAACTGGATGAGCTCGCCGCGGCGGAGCGGCTGGTCCAGTCCGGGGTACTCGGCTCGACGGTCCGCCCCGTCGTGCCCCTGCGCGTCGACATGCGGGATGAATACCCGGAGGCGCACTGGGCCGTGCGCGGCGATGCCCCGGGCTTCGACACGCCAGATGAGGACGTGTACCTCGAAGGCCGCAATATCGTGCTGCTCTCGAAGGCCGCCATCTTCATGGCGCGGTCCGGCATCACCCGGGTGATGATCGGACCGCTCGCCGGCAATCCTTTCCCCGACGCCACCCCGGCGTTCTTCGCCGCGATGCAGCACGCGCTCACCCTGGGGCTTGGGGCGCCAATCAACATAGAAGCGCCGTTTGCGGGGATGCGAAAGTCGGACGTGATCCGGCTTGGCCTGTCGCTCGGCGTCCCTCTGGAACTCTCGCTCTCGTGCATGCAGCCGAGCGCCGGTGCTCACTGCGGCCGCTGCAGCAAATGCCGCGAACGACAGCATGCCTTCGCCGACGGCGGCTTCGCCGATTTCACACGCTACGCGAATCGCGAACCGCTCGGTTCTTGACCACTGACGCCCCCGAATTGACACACGGATGAAGGCGGGCGGAACACCGGGCCCGGATCGACGCTCGGGTGCGGCGACACGGTGCGTGCCCCGGCTCAATCGCCGGGCGTACTGGTGCTGGCAGAAGCGGGGCTGACCAGCTCCCCGCCGATTATCGTGTGCACGACCTGCAGGTCTCGATCGAGTACGACGAGGTCAGCGACGGCGCCAGGGGCGATGGCGCCAAACCCAT
Organism: Acidobacteriota bacterium; assembly: GCA_013813355.1. Lineage (GTDB taxonomy): Bacteria > Acidobacteriota > Vicinamibacteria > Vicinamibacterales > 2-12-FULL-66-21 > JACCRT01. Next base: position 29,626 of record JACCRT010000030.1, read on the forward strand.
GCAGGCCGAGGGCCCGGGCCGGTGTCGTCGAACACATGATGGCCGCATCGATCAGGCTGAACCCCATGATCGTCACCAGGTTCACGAAAGCACGATCCATCGTCAGCACGCTTCCGGCAATCGTGCCGTCGTCGAGGCGCGCGAGGTCGCCCACCGTGATCCGGCGGCCGCCGAGAGAAGCCACCGTGCCTGGCGGGAAACCGGAGCCCGCGGTGCCATCGGTGATCGCCAGGACCCCGGACGGTCGCTTCGCGGCAACCGCCATCCGCACCATGGCCGGGTGGACGTGGACACCGTCGCAGATGATCTCCGCCGCGACTTCCTCGCGTGTCAGCACGGCGCCGGCCAGGCCGGGGGCGCGGTGATCCAGCCGGGCCATGCGGTTGAACAGGTGCGTGGCGTGCACGGCGCCCGCTTCTATCGCCTCGATCGCCTGCGCGTATGTGGCGCCCGAATGACCGAGCGAAACGCGGTGGCCGTGCTTCGCCAGGTCCCGGACGAGATCCATCCCGCCTTCGATCTCAGGGGCCAGCGTGACGATTCCGACGTCGGGTCGAGCCGCCGCGATTTCAGCGAGGATGTCGGCGCCGGAGAACTCGCCGGCCGGCGGGGCGGCCCACGGACGCCTGAGACACTCGACTGGCTGCGCGCCGGTGAAGTCCGGGTTGATGAAGTTGCTCTCGAGATGTGCGGGCAACACGCGCGCCGCACCGACCGGACGCTCGAGGCGGGCCTGCCTCACGGCAGCGAGCATTGCGCGCAGCGCCCCGGGCGCACAGGCCACCGATGTCGGGCAGAAAGCCGTGACGCCATGGCGAGGCAGGCGCCGCGCGATGGTACCGATTGCGTCTTCACCGTCGAGCGTGTCCGTGCCCCTGATCCCGTGGACGTGCACGTCGATGAACCCGGGGACGACGTAATGGCCGCGCGCGTCGATGTGGGTGGCGCGGGCGTCGACGCTGCGTGGCCCGCTGAGAATCTGCGCGATACGCGTCCCCTCGACCACGAGCGTCGCGAACTCGAGGATGCGGTCCGGCAGGACGATCGCGGCGCCGGATAGCAGGATCATGCGCGGGCGAGCATCGCGAGGCGGGCGGCGCCGATCGCAATCCCCTCGGCCCCGAGCGGCGAAATCCCGATTCGGATCTGGTCAGCGAGCCCAGGGGGAACCCGCCTGGCGAACTCCTGGCGAACGGGCTCGAGCAGCAGGTCGCCCGCGGCGGCGATGGACCCGCTCAGCACAATCACCTCGGGATCTATGGCCACGGCAAGGTTCGCCAGGGCCATGCCGATGTACCTCGCCGTCTCGCGAACGACGGAGATCGACACGCCGTCGCCGCCCCGGGCTCCTTCGAAAACGTGGGCGGCGGTGATCGAGTCGAGGTCGCCGGCCTGCTGGAGCACGTCCGAGTGGTCGCCGGCCTGGATGCGCCACGACAACCGCCGCGCGATGCCCGCCGCGCTCGCCTCGGCAGCAAGGCTGCCGAACTTCCGGTAATCCTGGCGCTCGACCGGGTTGAGCGCCAGCCAGGCGGCGGATCCTGCCCGCCCGTGGGCGCCACTCCACGGCTGGCCGTTCAGGAGAACCCCGGCCAGCACGCGGTCCCCGATGTGGAGGCAGATGACGTGGCGGGCACCCCGCGCCCCGCCGATCCATGCTTCGGCCGTCACGGCAGCAGCGCCTGGCGTGTGAATGGTCCCCGGTGCCAGGCGTCCGAGTGCCGGCGACCCTGTCCCGAGGTCGTCGGCTGGCGAGTCGAGCTCGACCGCGACGCCGGCGGCTGCGGCATCGCCGACGAGCGCTTCAAACCCGGGGTCAGGCTCCTCATCACCCGCGTCGCGCGACTCGTACCGGCGCACCACCGTGCCGTCGGCGTCAACGACCACCGCGCGGGTGAGCGGCGGACGCAACGTCAGGTCGAGCCCGAGGAAATGCTCGGCCATCAGTCCCCCAGCTGCCAGTGCAGCTTGCGCCCTTCGAGGGGCAACGGCGGAGCGGCATCGGCGCGGAAAAGTTTCTGGTCGGCGTCGGCGAACAGCTGCCGCAATCGGATCTCGTCCGGCGCGCTGAACACGATCACACCCGCGCTGTGTTCCGGAGGGAACATGCGATCGTCGATGTAGTCGCGGTCCTGTGTCACCAGGGTGCGGCCCAGTTGCCGGGCGAGCCGATAGTGCTCGGTGTCGCGGGCCCGCCGGAGGTCCTCATGCTCGAGCACGAACAGGACGTCCCAGCGAAGCGTGGCGCGCATGAAGGTCACGATACCGCTGGGGATGTTCGCGTCGGCGTAGATGCGCGGTTCCCGGGCGAGGTCCGGAATGAGCGGCCTCAGTTCCGAAGACAGGGTGCCCATGTCAGCGATGGCGGTCGATCTCCGGTTGCTGCTCTTCAATCGGGGCGTCACGCGACTCTTTGGCCTGCCGCAGCAGTTCGGCCACCAGTCCGTCCCGCTTGTGGATGAGTGCCTTGCGCGCGCGGCGGCCCCGCTCCGAGCCGACGACGAACTCGCAGAAGAGCGGAAAGGCGATCGTCGAGTCACAGTACGACACCACGGTGTCTGGCAGCACGCCCGGGTTCACCTTGCCCCAGCTCACCGCCTCGGCCGGCGTGGCGCCCGACAACCCGCCCCAGACGACCTGGTCGGTCGTGATCTGGATGAAATAGTCGTTGCCCCCCTTTGGGATGCCATAGACCTCCCAGAGCGTCGGCTGACCCTGAAGGTAGAAGTTCTTCGGCGATCCGCCGCCGAGGATCACGCAGCCGTTCTTCCTGCCGGCCAGGATGATGGCGCAGACCTCGTTGACGTCCCGGTTGGGATCGATCATCAGCGTGCCCTGGTTCATCAGCTGGTGGTAGGCGATGTTCATGCCGATGGAGCTGTCGCCGGGCGACGAGGTATAGATGGGCACGCCGGCCTTGGCGGCCTGGGCGAGCACCGAATACTCCTCGGATCCAGGGGTTCGCTCCAGCAAATCGAGTCCGAGGCGATAATGGAACTCGGCGCTCGAGAGCGGCCCGGACATCCCCGACCGCACGAGGAAATCACGCACGTAGGCATCGGTCTCGAGCAGCACCGTGGCCGGAAAGAGCACGTCGTAGATCCGGATGATTCCCTGTTCGTAGAGCTTGACGTCGTCGAGGAACGGGGAGCCTCGGTGCAGCGTGAAGTTGAGCGCGTAGTGCAGATCGTGGTACAGGTTTGCGCCCGTGCTGATAAGGAAGTCGACGAGTCCTCGCTCCAACAGCTCGATGATGCAGCCGCCGAGCCCGGCGGGCGTGAGGGCCCCGGCAATCGTGAGGCCGATTGTCGTATCGTGCTCGGGCTCGAGCATCTTGTCGGTGAAAATGTGACAGGCTTCCGACAAGCGGCCGGCGTTGAAGGCCTGGAAGCCGTTGTCGATGAGCTCGCGCACCTCGGCGCTGCCCCGTGGCCGGTAGTATTTGATGGGCTTGCCGGTCAGGTAACTCCCGGGGTTGTGGCCCGGGGAGCCGGGCGCGCGGTGGGGCACTGGACGAACCTCCGAGATGCAGGCGGGGCGTGGCCCCACCGTTTCTGCTTAAGATTAGCACCAGTTCAAAATTCCTTGACACCGGGGTGGCTGCGGAGCGAACGTAGGCGCCGCTCCACGCTCGGGCGTGCGCAAATGACGGGTGATGCCTGTGACCGGGATTGGCGTGGAGGGCCTGGCGGTCTGGGTGGCCGCCGCGGCGGCGGCGGCGGGCTCGCTGGCGGGCGTGTTCTTCTGGGTCAAGGGGCGGCGGCTGCCGGGTCCGCACGTGTTCCGCGCGAGCCGGTTCAGCCGGGGGAATTTCTGGTTTCCGACGCAGGTCTCGGTGGCGCCGACCAGCGTCGTGCACTACACGCCCGAACTCGTCGGTGGACGCGACCAGTCGATGCACCTGGCGCACGTCGCCTCGGTACTGATCGACCGGAACCTGTTTTTCTCGGACGTGATGATTGAGAGTTCCGGCGGCGCCAGCCCGATGCGGTGCCACGGACACCGGAAGGCGGACGCCCTGGAAATCAAGCGGCTGATCGAGCATTACCAGTCCGAGTACTACCGCCACCGTGGTGCCGGCGATCGGCCATCGCCATGAGCGCCGGAGCCGAGAACACGCTTCCAGCCCAGAAGGCGGACCCGCCCGAGGCCGAGGTCCGCTTTCACGCGCTGGTGCAGTCGCCGCTGCGCTCGGGGCTCCTCCGTTTCTTCTGCGCGCGCGCGCCGGAGTCGTTCGAACTCGAGTCGCTGATGCAGATCTTCGGGCGGATGCGACTCGACATCGACAACTGTCTCCGGGAGCTCGTCGGCTTTGGTCTCGCGCGCCGCCTGGAGCTGGAAGACGGGCAGATCCGCTACGGGCTTCAGCCGCCCGAGGACCCGGCGATCCGAGAGCTGCTCGATGGCTTTCGCGAGCGGCGGGCGACGGTCAGCCACGAGGATCGATCCCCGGCCGTCCAGCGCTTCCGTGAAATGATCGGACGCGACGAGAAAATGCTGGTGGTGTTCGAGTGGATTCGCACGGCCGCCAAGTCCGATATCTCGGTACTCATCCTCGGGCCCACGGGCGCCGGCAAGGAAGTTGTCGGCCGGATGATCCACGAGTTGAGCAGGCGAGGCACGAACCGGTTCCAGGCCGTCAACTGCGCGGCGCTGCCGGATGCGCTCTTCGAATCGGAGCTGTTCGGCTACGAGCGGGGAGCCTTTACCGGCGCGCAGGAACGCAAGCAGGGACGCCTGGAACTCGCCGACAAGGGCACGCTGTTCCTGGACGAGATCGGCGATCTGGCCCTCGTCGCCCAGGCGAAGCTGCTCCGGGCTCTCGAGGAGCGGCGCTTCGAGCGGCTCGGAGGCAACCAGGCCATCGAGGTGGACTTCCGCCTCATTTCGTCGACCAATCGTCCCCTCGACCAGCACGTACGCGACACGCGCTTCCGCGAGGATCTGTACTACCGGGTGAACGCCTTCTCCATCCGGCTTCCCTCGCTGCGCGAGCGCGCGACCGACATCCCCCTCCTCGCGCAACGCTTTCTCTCGCGCTATTGCGCCGCCAACGGCTTGCCCGAGGACGGCAAGGCGTTCGCGCGGGACGCGGTCGACCGGTTGCTGCACTACCACTGGCCGGGCAATATCCGCGAACTGGAAGGGACGGTGTCGCGCGCCGCGCTCTCCACGCCCGGGCGGACCATCCGGGCGGCGGATCTCGAGTTCCTGCACGCGCAGGAGGCCCCGGGCCACGGCGCCGGCGGCCGGCTCTCGTCGCTAGCCGACGCCGAGCGGGCCCACGTCCTGCGCGTACTCCAGGCCGTGAACTGGAACAAGAAGCAGGCAGCCCAGGTCCTCGAGATCAGCCGGGGAACCCTCTACAGGAAGATCGTCGAATACGACCTCGAGCGGGAGCAGAAGGAGTCGTGACCGGACCGCCCTGCCTGGCTGCCGCACGGTTGACACCGAGTGGTCCACAATGGAACACTCCGGCTGCCCAACCTGCGATGACAGATCCCGGACGGCGGTAACTTACCGGCCCGGAACTGACGCGAAAACAGTTAGAATACGGCCATCCAGGGAAATTGCTGCGTAGCGGCAGCATCATTGCAGCCTGCACCCCCTTCGTGTCCGGCTCCGATCCCATCATGCTTCGAACCGCAGTCCTTGCGCTCTCGCTGCTGGCGGCAGGCTCTGCCTCCGCCGGGCCGATGGAGCACGCCGGCGGCTTGAAACTTGACGTCGCTCTCCAGGCACGGGCCGAGTCGCCGGCGGGCATGTCGAAGGTGATCGTCCGCACACACCCCGGCCGGTCGATCGACCCGTTGCTGCGCGCGCTCGGGGCCACCCCGGGTCTCCGGCTGCCGCTCGTGCATGCCCAGGTAGCGCTGCTGCCCGATACGGCGCTCCGGGCGCTCGCCGCATCGCCGGACGTACTCACGATCAGCCTCGACCGCGTCGTGCACGGCACGATCGGGCGCACGGCGTCCGCGACGGGCGCGGCCTGGGCGCGCGCACACTTCGACGTGGATGGCAGCGGGATCGGCATCGCCATCATCGACTCGGGCGTCACCAGCTGGCATGACGATCTGGGCACCGACCGGGTGGTGCATTTCGCCGACTTCGTCGCGGGACGGGCGACGGCGTACGACGATTACGGCCACGGGACACACGTCGCCGGGATCATCGCCGGCAGCGGCTACGACTCTGGCGGCGCCCGCCGCGGCATGGCGCCCGGTGCCAGCCTGGTCGTGCTCAAGGCACTCGACGGGCACGGGAACGGCTTCGCCAGCCACGTCATCGCCGCGCTCGACTATGCGATCGAACACCGCGAGCGCTTCAACATCCGCGTCATCAATCTCTCGGTCGCTTCCGGCGTCTATGAATCGTTCACGACCGACCCGCTCACCGTGGCCGCGCGGCGCGCCGTGGACGCCGGCATCGTCGTTGTCACCGCGGCGGGAAACTTCGGCCGCTCCGCCGGCGGCGAGCCGATGTACGGCGGCATCACGTCCCCCGGCAACGCGCCATGGGTCGTGACAGTCGGCGCCGGCAACCACAACGACACCACCCGGCGGCGTGACGACACGGTGGCGCCCTTCAGTTCGCGAGGCCCGACGCACATCGACCGCGCCACCAAGCCTGACCTGGTGGCGCCCGGCGTCGGGATCGAGTCGCTGGCCGAAGCCGGCAGCCTGCTCTTCGAAACCCACGCGGCCTCACGGCTCTGGGGAACCGTCGACACGGCGACCGAGCCGTATCTGAGCCTGAGCGGGACGAGCATGGCGGCTCCCGTCGTGACCGGCACCATCGCCCTGATGCTCCAGGCCAATCCCGACCTGACGCCGAACCTGGTCAAGGCCATCCTGCATTACACGGCGGAAAGCCGCCCCCAGTACGACCACTTCTCTGAAGGTGCGGGCGCCCTGAATGCGCGGGGCGCCGTCCAGCTCGCGCGCGAGCTGCGTGTCGGGCCGCTGCCAGGTACGCCCGCGGACACGACCCGCTGGAGCCGGCAGATTCTCTGGGGTCACCAGCGGATTACCGGCGGCAGGCTGCGTGCAGACGCCAATGCCTGGCGCCTGGGGGTCACCTGGGGGGACACCCAGGCCGGCGCAGGGGAGCCACTCAGTTGGGGAGCCCGCGAGAACGAATTCGCTGAGGAGGTCGCGTGGGACACCTCGTGCCGGGCAGGTGCGTGCGATGTCGTGACCTGGGCCACGGCCGTCGGCCAGGATACAGCCCGGCCCTGTGGCGGAAACGCTGACTGCGCCGCTGTGAATTGGCGCGCGGCGGCGACGGCCCGGCAGTGGCGGCTCCTGCTGGCGCTGCCCTGGGCCGTGCGATGAACACGCTCCCCGCCGCCGCACGCACATTTGTCGGCCTCGTCATCGCCCTCGGCGCCGGCCTGCTCGTGTACTACATGCCGTTGCGCTCCGAGGGGCCGATGGTGACCTTCGTGGTTCTCCTGGCGCTCTCGTCGGTCACCTCGATTTTCAAGGTCACCCTGCCGCTCGCCCGCAGCGGGTCCACCATGTCGGTTTCATACGCCGTCGATTTCGCCGCGCTCCTCCTGCTCGGTCCGAACGAGACGATGGTCGTGGCGGCCGCCAGCGCCTGGAGCCAGTGCACATTCCGCATCAAGGAGCGCAATCCGATCCACCGGACGTTGTTCAGCATGGCCAGCCTGATCATCACGGTCCAGGCGGCAGGGCACGTCTACATATGGCTGGGCGGCGTTCCCGGGCACTTCGACCCATGGAGCCTCGCCAAGCCGCTCGTTGGAGCAGCGACCACGTACTTCGTGATCAATACGGTGATGGTGGCGACGGCCATCGGGCTCTCGACGCACCAGGGCGTGCTGAAGGTCTGGAACGAGAACTTCCTCTGGAGCGCGCCCAGCTACTTCGTCGGGGCCGGCGCGGCGGCAATCGCCCTGGCCATCCTGAGCGTTTCGGGGCAATGGCTGGCGCCGCTGGCGGTGGCGCCGCTGTACCTGACCTACCGCAGCTACATGGTCTATCTCGGGCGCGTGGAGGACGAACAGCGGCACGTCAGCGAGATGGCCGACCTGCACCTGGCCACCATCGAGGCGCTGGCGCTGGCCATCGACGCCAAGGATCAGACCTCGCAGTCGCATATCCGCCGTGTGCAGCTGTACGCGACGGCACTGGCGCGGGCGCTGAGCATGTCCGAGAAAGAGGTTCAGGGGGTGAAGACGGCCGCGCTGCTGCACGACATCGGGAAGCTGGCCGTACCCGAGCACATCCTTTCGAAACCAGGCCCGCTGACCCCCGAAGAGTTCCAGAAGATACGCGCGCATCCCAAGGTCGGCGCCGACATCATCAGTGCCGTGCCCTTCCCGTATCCCGTCGCGCCACTCATTCTCAGCCACCACGAGCGGTGGGACGGGAAGGGATATCCCGCCGGGCTCAAGGGTGAGCAGATTCCGCTCGGCGCACGCATCCTGTCGGTGGTCGATTACTTCGATGCGCTGATGGCGGAGCGGCCGTATCACAAGGCCATGAGTTCCGAGGGCGCTGTGGCGCTGCTCCGCCACGAAGCCGGCAAGGGATTCGATCCCGTCGTCGTAGGCCAGTTCATCGAACTGCTGCCATCCCTGCAGGCCGAGGCGGCCGTGCTGGAGCAGGCGATCCGCCGCCCCTCGCAGGAAGATTCGCTGGCCCTGATCGGTCAGCCCGCGACCGGGCTGGCGCCGCAGGTGCAGAAGAAGAACGTGTTCGACGACATCGCACTGGCCCACCGCGAGATCTATGCCTTGTATGAGATCGCGCAGGCGATGGGCACCAGCCTTGGCGTGTCCGACACGATGGCCCTCATCTCCGCGAAGCTGAGCAACCTGGTGCCCTTCTCATGCGCTGCGCTCTTCCTGCACGACGAGGCAACCGACTCCCTGCGATGCCGCTTCGCCACCGGCGTCGATGCCGAACTGATCCTCCAGATCACGGTGGCGAACGGCGAGGGGCTGACCGGGTGGGTGGCGCGAAACCGCCGCGCCCTGGTCAACGCCAGACCCAGTGCGGACCTCGAGGCTGCGGGCCTCGGCTCGCAGGGCACCAGCCTGCAATCGGCGCTCGTCTGTCCCCTCATGTTCAACGAGCGCTTCATCGGCGCGCTCTCCGTGTACCACACCGACGCGGCGTTCTACCGGGACGATCACCGGCGGCTGCTCGACCGGGTGTCGGAGCAGGCCGCGGCGGTAATCAACAACTCGATGGTGTTCGACCAGACACAGGAAGATTCGCTGACCGACCCGCTCACGGCGCTCCCGAATACGCGGTTCCTGTTCATGCACCTGACGCGCGAGCTCGCGCGGGCCGAACGCCTGAAAGCCGAGGTCTCGCTGCTGGTCATGGACCTCGATAACTTCAAGACCATCAACGACAGCCACGGCCATCATGTCGGCGACCGCGCCCTGTGCGAGGTGGCGCGGGTGCTCCGCACCGCGATCCGCCCGTATGACATCTGCGTCCGCTATGCCGGTGACGAGTTCATCGTCGTGCTTTCCGGCTGCGGCGCCGAGGAGGCCGAGCACAAGCGGCAGGAACTGCAGGAGGCCATCGACGCGGTTTACTTCGAGGCGCGCCCGGGGCGTCGCCTCCCCCTCGGGATCAGCATCGGCGCGGCGGTGTTCCCCCAGGACGGCGCTTCGTACGAGTCGCTGCTCGCGACGGCCGACAGCCGGATGTACCAGGATAAATCCAGCCGGAAGCGTCGTGGCAGCCGCGCTCCCGCCGGCTCCGACGCCGCTCCGAACCCGCCACTTCCTGAACTGACCGACGACGACATCCAGAAGGCCACGGCAGGAATTCTCTGACACGCGACGACTGTATCCTTCAGCAGCCCGCGGGACTTCAGGTCCTTCACCGCAGCCAGCGGGGGCAGGCTATGCCCCCAAGCGACCTTCATCGGTGTCAATCCGTGTGCATCAGTGGTTAAGATCGGCAAGTGCCTCTCGTTTTGCGCGTGAAGGGTGTCCGCCGTGAGACGCCCGGCACGCGGATTGTGCGCGTGGACCTCAACCGACGGTCGTTCGCCTACCAGGCAGGGCAGGCGGCCATGATCGGGCCGGCCGGGAGCGCTCAGCGCGTGCCGTACTCGATTGCCTCGGCCCCCGAAGAGACGCGACAGAACGACGCGCTGGAGTTCCTGATCAAGACCGACCCTTCGGGGCGGTGGGGTGAACGCTTTCCGGAACCGCGTCGCGGCATGGAGCTGGCCGTCGACGGCCCGGTGGGCTCCTTCGCCTTCCCCGCTCGGCCGCTCGAACAGCGTCTCCTGTTCATCGCAGGCGGCACAGGCGTCGCGCCGATCCGATCGATGGTTCGGCATGCGCTGACGACAGCGTACCCGGGCCGCATTCGTGTGCTGTACAGCGCGCGGACGCCGCTCGATTTTGCGTATGGACGGGAACTGCGCAGGCTGGCGCGCCAGGGGCAGATCGAACTCGTGCTGACAGCAACGCGGGAGGTCCAGCGCCGCTGGCGTGAGGGCCGCGGCCGCCTGACCGTGGAACAACTCGCCTCGGTCGTGGACGATCCCGTCACCCGCTGCTTCGTATGCGGCCCCTCGGCCATGGTGGCGGACATCCCGCCCATGCTCGATCGTCTCGGCATAAGCCGAGAACGAATCCATGTCGAGCAGTGGGGATCCGAAAAGAACGGGAACGGGTGAAGCCCGTCCCGTTCGTTTCGCCTCGTTATGGCTCGATCTGCAGCGTCGATCGGACGTCGGTGACGCCGCGTATCTGACGCGCGAGCTCGATGGCCTTCTGTTCTTCTTCTTTGCTCTTCACGCGGCCCGAGAGCGTGACCACGCCCTTGAAGGTATCAACGTCGATACGCAACCCGCCGATGGCGGGGTCGTTGATGAACGAGGTCTTCACACGCGTGGTGATCGTCGCGTCGTCGATGGTTTCTCCCACCGTCTTGCCGCAGGCACCCAGCAGCATCGGCGCGATGAGAACGATGGCGAGGAGTGCGATAAAAGTCGGTTTCCTGGTCTTCATGGATTGTTGCCTCCAGGCCGCGGGGCCGTCGGATGCGACGGCGCAGCGCGACCTGCCGTAGCTCTGCTGCAAGCTACATGCCCGTGGCATGGTACCCGCCGTCGACCATGAGGATCTCGGCAGTGACGGCTCGGCCGGCCGGGCTCAGCAGAAACATCGCGGCCTCGGCCACCTCTGCTGTCTCGACCGTGCGCCGCAGCGGCGCTCGGTCCCGGTAGTGCTGCAGGATGGACGAAAAGCCCGAGATTCCTGACGCGGCCAGGGTCTTGATGGGCCCGGCCGAGATCGCGTTCACCCGGATCCCTTTCGGCCCCAGGTCGGCGGCCAGATAACGCACCGACGCCTCCAGCGCAGCCTTGGCCACCCCCATGACGTTGTAGTTCTGGAAGACGCGTTGGCTGCCGAGATACGTCAGTGTCAGGATACTGCCGCCTCCGCGCGCCTCCATCAGCGGCGCCGCGCCGCGGGCGAGCGCAATGAGCGAATAGGCACTGATGTCGAGCGACAGGCGGAACCCCTCCCGCGTGGTCTGCACGAAGGGGGCGGCCAGTTCTTCGCGGGGCGCGAACGCCGCGCCGTGCACGACGAAGTCGAGCCCGCCGAATTCGCGTTCGATTTCGGAGAACACGTGTGCGATCTGCCCGTCGTCGGTGACGTCGCACGGCAGGATCAGCGGATCGGTCAACGAGGCCGAAAGGTCGCGCACGTTCTCCTCGAGGCGCTCTCCCTGATACGTGACCGCCAGCCGCGCACCCGAGGCCGATGCCGCTTGCGCGATCGCCCAGGCGATCGATCGCTTGTTGGCCACACCGACGATGAGCCCGGTCTTGCCTGCGAGATCAGTCATGGATGCAAGGGTAATGGGTACGGGGAAAGGGGTAAAGGGTAAAGGGTAAAGGGAATGACCCTTCCGCTATCGACTGATGCGGGGTGGCAGGAGCTTCTTCGGAAACTTCGCGACGACCGTGTAGTTTGGATCGACGACGTTGGCAATCCGCGCATGGCCGCCCTGTGAAACGACCTGGTAGGCTTCCATCTTCTCGAAGCCGTAGTCATCGATCAACCACTCGATCAGCTCGACGTGCGCGATGCGGAAGGCATCCACCAGGGGACGCACGCTGCCGAGCACCATGATGTCGTCGGCGTCCTCCATCCGCGGCCAGCGAATCCGCTGCCCCTTGATCACATCGAACCCGAGTGTCACGTCCATCGTCGTCTCGAGACCCGATCCGGCGATCTCTCCATCGCCCTGGAGCGCATGGCCATCGCCGAAGTAGAAGAGCGCACCCTCGTGGAACACGGGCAGATAGACCGTCGTGCCCTCGCGTGCGTCCGCGGCGTCCATGTTGCCGCCGAAGTTGCCCGGCCACAAGCCGCCAAACGCTTCCTGCCCGGCGGGGGCCACGGCGAGGCGGCCCAGCATCGGCTTGAGGGGCATCTCGATCTGCCTGGACGCGGAGTTCGGAAGGTCGAGGATGCCGACGTTGCGCTCGAGATCCAGCCGCCACACGAACCGGCGGGCGGGCAGCGGTTCGGTCAGCATCCGCGTTCGTGAGTCGGGAACGACAGCGCTGATTCCGCCAGGGTTCACGGCCGACACGGCCGTGTCACGGTTCGGGCGCAACCTGAGGATGCGAACGACCAGCGTATCGTTGGGTGTCGCGCCTTCGATCCAGAAGGGGCCGACCTCACCGGGCCAGGCGCCCCCGGCACGCTCGTAGTAATCGCCGGGCCGAGAGAACGTTCGTGTCTCGACGAGGGTGCCTGGCTGGATGCGCAGCACGGGCTCGCGCACCGCGAAGGTCGGCACGCCGCTCGTCGGTTCGTACTTGATGGTTGTAGAGGTCGAGGACTGCGCGATGATTGAGGCGGCTGATACCGCAAAGAGGACGGCGACCTTCATGCACACCTCACACTCGACCCGCCGGTGCCAGCGGCATCGGAGGGCCAGCCAGTGATTTACCGGCTGCGGTTGCGACGGCCGCCAGGCCGGGGACCCCCGAAGCGCGAGCCGCCAGCCGATCGGTTCCCGTTGCCATTCCCGCCCTGTCCGTTCCCGCCTGGGCCACCGCGAGCACGCCCGCGCCCTTCGCCGCCGCGGAAACGTCCGCGACCGGCCAGCGGTTGACGCATCGTGAAATCAGGGATTGGACGGGTCTCTTTCTGCCCCTCGGGGCGCGGCAGTGTCGCGCGGATCAGCGGCCGGTGAACGGGGCCTTCCTCGACCACCGGCGGCGCGGCGTCCTCGACGTGGGCCGGCATGGCTTCCTCGGCGCGCAAGGCGCTGAGCCCGGCACGCTCCGCGACGACCTCCTGGACGTTGAACTGGAAAGGCCGATCATCGGTGGCGTCTACGGCGTCGGGCTCATCGTCGGCCAGCGCGTCTGCGCTCTCGCCTGGCTCGTCGTCCTCGCCGCGAGAGGGCGTGGCCAGAACGGGGGCCACCTCGGGCTCGGGCATGCCGGCCAGCACCTCCTTGTACAGAGCCGCGGGCGACTCCTTCTTGACGCGCCGGCGAGGCGCCTTGCCTCCCTTGTACGCGTGTTCGGCATCACAGGTGGTGCAGCGTGTCTGCCGCACGTCTTCTTCAATCATGGCCACGATGGCATGGTTGGTGACCCGCCGCTCGCGCGGGCAGTAGTCGTCCAAGATGTCACCGAGACGCAGCGGGCGCTGCTCCATCTACGTAGTTCCCCCGGGTTTAGTCCGTCTTTTTGTGGCTGGAAAGAGACCGATTTTCGAGCCGGCGCAGGTGGGGTGAGTGTAACAGACCGCCTCCGCCAAGCGCAACCATTTGGTATCTACGCGCGTGGGTGCCTACTTCGCCCCATCGATCCAGGTGAGGGCGGCTTCGAGTGTCCGGTCGCGGCCCGCGAGCAGGTCGTCGCGACGGAGCGGCACCGTTTCGTCAGGGATGACGCCGCGCCCCTCGAGGCGCGTGCCGTCCGCCGTGACGAAATCCCCAAAGGCGTACATCAGCACGTCGCCATTCGGAAGCTCCCTGAACTGGGCCGGCAGCGCCTGCCCCATGGTGGTCTGGCCGAAGATGCGGGCACGGCCGATCGACTGCATGCCCCCGGCAAAGCACTCCGACGCGCTGCCGCTCATCCCATCCACCAGGATCGCGAGCGGTCCGCTGAACACGTCGACCGGCTTGCCGGCGGCGCTCACGAGCCGGGGATTCACCGTGAAGCGCAGCGGCGGGTTGTCCCGTGTCTGCATCACGCCGAGCGGCGTGCGCTCGGCGACGAAATGCCCGGCGATCCCCATCAGCATGGCGGCGAGCCCTCCGGGATTCCCCCGCAAATCGAGGATCATGCCGTCGGCCTCCCGGAACTCGTCGACCGCTCGCTGCACCTGCGGATCGACGGCTGCCATCCAGACGTTGAAACGAATGAGCCCGGCGGTCGCGCCCGCCGGCGTCTGGTGCCGCTCGTGCTCGACGCGCACCCACATTGTCGGCAGCTTGCCGAGTGTGACGGGCTGGCCCTTCTCCGCGCGCCGCTCCAGCGCGAGCGGTACCCGCCGGCCGGTACCGTCTTCGAACTCAACATCGATCTTCGAGCCGGCAGTGCCGCGCATGCGCCCCTGTGCGATGCGCCACGCTTCGAAGCCGAGGATCTGATCGCTGGCGCCGTCCGGAAGCGAACGAAGCAGGTCGGCGGCGGGCCTGCCCCCGATGGCCGCAACCGTCCACCCGGTCTGCACGCCGGCCGCCGCGGCGGCGCCACTGGGGTCGACGCCGGTCACCAAGAGGTCGCGGCCGAGCAACCGAACGTCGAAGCCGGGTTCCGCCGAGCCGGCCGGATCGGAGGATGATCCGGAGGACCCCGGGATGACGGCAAAATGCGACTGGCCGAGACGCCCCAGCATGTCGCGCAGGATGCCGCGCAGCTCGTTGGTGCTCTTCGCGTCCACGGCCCGGGGGCGCAATTCGTCGCGGACCGCGTTCCAGTCGACGCCGTTCAGCGTCGGGTCGAAGTGCTTGTCGCGTACTTCGGTCCAGGCAGCGTCGAACGTCTCGACGGCCCGGGGCGCCTGCGCGAGCGGCGTGGCGGCGCCGACGAGCAGGGCCGCGGCAACGATCGCGCAGGGGATCGGGGCATTCACTTGATGAGCGCCTTGATGGCGTCCGGCAGCTCGAAGACCTTCTGGTCCACCGTGTCGTACTCGATCGAGTCAATCGTAAGAATCTGTTCGACGCCCATGGTGCTGATCTTCTGCGTAGCCGGGTGCAGCAGCTTGCCGAACTTCTTGTACTCGCCGTGGGTAAACGTCGACGTCATGGGGCCCATCGGCGATTCGCGTGACATCTGCCCACCGGCCTTCAGCCCGGTCTGGACGTCGTAGAACTCGAAATCCTCGACGCCCGCTTTGTTCACCAGCCGCACCTTGTAACACTCGCGGCCGTCGAACGGCGCACGCTCGACTGTGGTAATTGACTGGTACCGTGCGGGGTCCTTCAGGTCACCGAAAAAGTCCGCGTCGAAGCGCTTCTGCTCGAGCTGTGCCCCCTCGGTGAGCATCGGACCGGTGACCGGCGACAGCATCCAACCCACCTTGCCGTTGAAGCCTTCCTGCAGGTCCCCGATCCCGGCCAGCGTCATCCGCATGAGCGAGAGGTTGGGCTTGGCCGCAAACATCTCCAACGAACCGGAAAGACCATTGGCGGGCATGTCGATCCGACCCCGGACATGAGAGGACGAGTAAGACATCATGGCATCGCGGCCGCCAACCGCGGCGACGTGGCGATCGATGACCGTCCGGGCGTCCGGCAGCTCAGCCGGCTTGGCCTGCTGCGCTGCCTGCGGCCCGGTCCCCTGGGCTGCGAGCGGGCCGGAGCCGTACATCAGCAGCACAGCTGCCAGCGCAACGGCGGACAGGGCACAGCCATGGCGAATCACTTGCTGTAATCTCAAAGCCTGACTCCTTGTGGCGAAAATGGCGGCGGGTGCTGCAATTGTCCGCCATCGAGCCTCACAATTCAAGCTGGACTCTTCCCGCCGCCTTTAGCCTTCAACCTTCACCCTGCTAATCTGCGTCACGACGCCGAGCATGTAGTGCATCTCGACGCGGTCGCCCGCCTCCAGGTCCTTCGGGACACTTTCCGGGCCCAGCCGGGCCAGGCTCACCTGCCCGTCCGGCTCCGAGGGGTCAACGAATGTGACGTCGAGGGAAATTTGCCCATGGATACTGACCGGCTGAATCCTCTTGATCAGCGCAGGCTTGGTCCCTTTCAACATAGGTGCGGCGACTCCTTCAACCTTCGAGCTTCAACCTTTCTTCTGACGAACACCGTCGTCCCCCCGAACATCCGGCCGTCCTGGGGCTGCTGCGCCAGCCAGCGCCGCAGGGCTGCCGACGCGGACGTGATGAGCGTGTTCTGCTTCTGATCCAGCGTGACGCTCAGGCCCGGGATAGCGGCCCCCTTCGCGGTGCGATCGAGGAACCAGTCGTACGATAGCGGCGTGAGTTCGAGGCGCCCGTTCGAGGTGCGCACCCGGATCACCGCGTGGACCGGGACGACGAAGGCGCCGCGATCCTCGCCACGCGCCGGCATGACGTCCATGTACAGGTCGTCGCCGACCGATGTCAGGTAGCCGGTGAGGTCACCCGATTCGATGGGGTGCTGATAGTGAATGCGGTATGAGCGCCACTCGTCCTGCTCGATCCGCAGCACCGTCTCGTCATCCTGGCTCTGCCACGTGCCAAGCAGTGCCGGGTCCCACGTAATCGCCTCCTCGTCGTAGACCGGTTGCAGGCTGACAACGAGGCAGGCAGGTGCGGCCGCGAGGATCCATAGCACGAGCGCGGCGCGGCGCAACATTTCTGTCAATCCTACACCTGTAGCCCCCCAGCACCTTGCACAACATGTCGAGCGCCCGCTTCGGCCAGACGCCAACAATTGGGGCCGTCGAATCCTGCAGCTCGGAGGGAAGATCACTTTCTAAGCCGCGGATTACACAGATTGCACGGATTACACGGATTACACGGATGACACGGATTAGCGGGGCGGGGGACCAAGGTCGCCGCGCCCCGCAGTTTTTTTGGTCCACGCGACCTGCCGACTGCCCATTGCCCGACTTGCCCAGTGCCCACTGCCCACTGCCGATTGCCCACTGCCGACTTGCCGACTGCCGACTACCGACTGCCGACTACCGACTGCCGACTGCCGACTGCCGAC
>JACCRT010000017.1 GCA_013813355.1 Acidobacteriota bacterium
CGAAGGCGGCGAGTTGGCAGTCCTCGGCCAGCAGCGCACGCTCCACGCCGCCGGGGAAGCTGGAGATGATGTGGTAGCGGTAGCGGACGAGGAGGAGCGTGGTGCGGCGCTCGACGCCGGAGGTGACGGTGACGCCGCAGCGGCGGGCCTCGCTCTCGCCCAGGGGGTCGAGGGCGGTGTCCATGACGTGCGAGGCGAGCCCCTCGATGATCGGATGCGTCCGGCTCAGGTAGACCTCGCCGCTCTTCACCGGGAGCTCGAACTTCGCTGTGATGCGGTTCGTCCCGTTCGTGCCGATTGCATCCTTCACGGCCCGCGGAACCTCGGAGAGGTCTATCTTCACGTTGCCGTTCTCACTTATGACGGCGCCGTGAGCCCGGAATGCGGTCTTTGCGAAACGTTCAACCTGCTCGCCGCCGCCTATGGCGGAGCGGACGGCTTCTAGCTCGCGGGCGACCTCCTCGGTCTTTACCGTCTCCTGGGCGAACATGGTGCGGGAGCGCTTCTCCCGGTCAGCCACGGACTCCCACCGGCTGTAGAGGTCCTCCTTCTTCGGGGCGAAGAACTCGTCGAAGCCGGGCAGCCGCTCGGAGAGGTCGCTCCCGGACTCCTCGCGCAGAAGCAGGCCCTCGAAGATCGCCTCCACGACCTCCTCGGTGTCGCCCGGGACCGGGACGGAGACTCCGAGAGAGGTCCGGATCTGCTTGTGCTTGCGGATCAGGACGTCCAGCACCACGCCGTCTATCTGGTTGTCCACCCCGTAGTAGGTGAGGGCGCGGACCTTGTCCTCGGGCTGGCCGTAGCGGTCGACCCGGCCCTCGCGCTGCTCGTGGCGAGTCGGGTTCCAGGAGAGGTCGTAGTGGAAGACGGCGTCGAAGTGCTCCTGCAGGTTGATCCCCTCCGAGAGACAGTCCGTCGCGACGAGAACCCGCCTGTCGTGCCCGCCGAGCTCCTCCACCCGCTCCTCGCGCTCCGCGGGCGGTAGCGTGCCGGTGACGGCCGCCACCTCAACACCCTTGAGCTTCTTCCTGAGCTCCGCCGCAACGTACTCGGCGGTCGGGATAAAGCGGCAGAAGACGATAGGGTTGAAGCCGTCTTCCACGAGCCCGGAGACGAGCTTCACCGCTTGCTGTAGCTTGGCATCCGGCTTGCCGTACAGCGCCTCCGCCTCGCGCGCCATGTCCCGCAGGCGGAGGCGCTCGCGCTGCTCCTCCCCCTCTTTACCTTCCTCGGTGAGCCCTCCGGGAGCCACGTCGTTGCCCTCCTGGGGCTCGTCCTCCATCAGGTCGAGCACGGTGCGGCGGCCCAGCTCGTCGGCCTCGTCGACGGTCTCGGACTCGGATGGGGCGGCCCGGTTGCGGAGGGTGGAGGCCGCGGCCGCCGGGCTGGAGGCGAGGGAGCGGAGGAGGGCCAGGGCGGACCACCAGCGGACCCTTTGGCGGACGCCGCCCCCGGTATCGTCCCGGACCTTCTCGCGGGCGTAGCGGAGCACCCGGTCGAAGAGCTTGCGGTACTCGGGCGAGAGGGTGTAGTGCTCCTCGGCCTCCTCCCTCTCGGGGAAGGGCGTCTCGGCCCCCATCCAGTGCCGGATGTCCGCCCGGCGGCGCTGGACGAAGTGTTGGGCCAGCCGCCGGCGGTGGCGCTCGTTGGCCGGGCCGGAGAGATCATCGGGCAGGTCCAGAAACGAGGAGTCGAGGAAGCCCAGCAGAGAGCGGAAGGCGTCCTCCTTGCCCGAGTGGGGCGTCGCGGTGACGAACACCATGTGCCGGCTCTCGTCGGCGGCGAGGCCGGAGACCAGGCGGTGTCGCTGGTGTCGGGCGCCGCGGCCCTCGCCGGACTCGGCGCAGGTGTGGGCCTCGTCCACGATCACGAGCTCGGGACAGGCACGCAGGAAGTCGTCGCGCCGCCGGTCTGACTTAACGAAGTCCGTCGAGACGATGACGTAAGGGTAGCGTTCGAAGATGGACTCCCCCGTCCTGAGCGGCCGCTCCAGGCGCTTTGCGGTGCTCGGGAGGACCTGCTCCGCCTCGACGTGGAACTTATCCCGAAGCTCGGACTGCCACTGGCCGGCGAGCTGGGGCGGACAGAGGACGGTGAGCCGGTCGACCTCCCCCCGGTCCAGAAGCTCGCGGGCTATGAGGGAGGCCTCGATGGTCTTTCCGATGCCGACGTCGTCGGCTATAAGGACGCGAACCGGGTCGAGCTTGAGAGCCATAAGCAGCGGCACGAGCTGATAGGGCCGGGGCTCGACTGCGATCCTGGCGAAGGAGCGGAACGGTCCCGCGCTGGACCGGAAGCCGAGTTGGACGGCGTCACGCAACAGCAAGGAGGAGCGGTGGTCGCCGCGCTCCGCAGGGTTCGGCAGGTCGAAGGTCGCGGGCTCCACCGTCTCCAGCGGGAGGTAGATCCCGGCCACCTCGTCCTCGGTGCCGCCGAGAGGCCGCAGGACCAACAACTCATCCTCGGACTCGGGGAGGACTACCCACTCCCGTCCGCGGGCCTTTACCAGAGAGCCGACGGCGAAGTCTTGTTGCTCCTGGGTGTTTCTCATTTGGTTTCGTCCTCGCCAGCGGGGCGGGACTCGTAGGCCATGCCCTCTGTGCGAGCGGCTGCGAAGAGGGAATTGTCGTAGGTCATCAGGAGTACCTCCGGGGGTAGCGCCTCCGTATCGCCGCTCTCCGAAGCCTCGTGATACGAGAGCTCGCGCGCGGTCCCGACCACGATGGCGGAGGCCAGATGCACGGCATCGAAGCCACGCAGCAGATACTGGGCAGCCAGAGCACCTCCCACACCTCCTACGCTCCGCGTTACGTCCACCACTTCGTAAGCCGGCCAATCCCGGTCGAGAGCTGCGACGGCGGTGCGGTGTTCCTCGGACGACAGGTGGACGTCGCGTTCGAGACGAGCGAACGCGGAGCGGGCCTCGGGGTAGGCGACGACTGATGTGGCTATACTCTCGGCGTTGTCGACGGCGCGCTGCACGGCTTCCGTGCCCTCCTCCTCAACGTAAAGCTTGACCAAAGCGCTCGTGTCCAGGTAGAGGATCAAAGCGGTCGGGAGGGCAGCAAGTTAGCTCCGGCCCTCGATTACCGCCTCGGCCGCGGGCGCGCCGCGCAATTTAGGTCGGTTCTCGCGCGGTGTTCCGCTCGGCTTACCGTGGCCGGGGACACCGGTTGGGCGATCCCGGTACTCTCTGGCGGCGCGCAGGATCTCGTTTCGCGTTGCCTCTGTGTATCGGGTGCTCTCGCGGTCGGTCTTATTGCTCACGTTCGCCTCCTTTATCGGATGTCTTTTC
>JACCRT010000028.1 GCA_013813355.1 Acidobacteriota bacterium
ACCCCAACGCGCACAAAACGCGCGGCAGGGGCCCCGGCTGTCGGCGCCAAAAGCACTTATCACGAGCGAGGCGCCTGCGCGGCGGGCGGGGCGGTCCCGTCCGCGGCCACCCGCGCGAGGTTTTGAAGTAGCAGGCAGCGGGCAGTCGGCAGCGGGCAGGGCGCGCAGTGAGAAATACTGACAGCTACGGACTGTCAGCCACAGGAACATCCATGCCGCGACGTACAGATATCAAGCGCGTGCTCGTGCTCGGCTCCGGGCCAATCGTGATTGGCCAGGCGAGCGAGTTCGACTATTCGGGCACGCAGGCCTGCAAGGCGCTCAAGGACGAGGGGCTCGAAGTGATCCTCGTCAACAGCAACCCGGCGACGATCATGACCGACCCGGAGATCGCCGACCGGACGTACGTCGAGCCGCTGACCCCCGAGATCGTCGAGCAGATCATCGCGCGCGAGCGGCCCGATGCGGTGCTGCCCACAGTCGGCGGGCAGACGGCGCTGAACCTGGCCGTGGCGCTCGCGGAACAGGGGATCCTCGAGAAGTACGGCGTCGAGCTGATCGGCGCCTCCATCGACGCCATCATGGTCGCCGAGGATCGCCTCAAGTTCCGCGACGCCATGCGCGAGATCGGGTGCGACGTCCCCGAGAGCCACTACGTGCGGACGATGGAGGAGGCGCTGGTGGCGGCGGAGGAGCTCGGGTTTCCTCTCATCAGCCGGCCGTCGTTCACGCTCGGCGGCGTGGGCGGGGGAATTGCCTACAACATCGAGGAGTTCCGCGAGCTCGCCAGCCGGGGCATCGAGATGAGCCCCGTCCACGAGATCCTGCTCGAGGAGTCGGTGATCGGCTGGAAGGAATACGAGCTCGAGGTCATGCGTGACCGGGCCGACAACTTCGTGGTCATCTGCTCGATCGAGAACATCGACCCGATGGGCGTGCACACCGGCGACAGCATCACCGTTGCGCCGGCCCTGACCCTGACGGACCGCGAGTACCAGCGGATGCGCGACCTCGGGCGCCGCATCATCCGGCGCGTCGGCGTCGAAACGGGCGGGTCCAACATCCAGTTCGCGATCAACCCCGAGACGGGCCGCATCATCGTCATCGAGATGAACCCGCGCGTGTCACGCTCATCGGCGCTCGCGTCGAAGGCCACCGGGTTCCCCATCGCGAAGATCGCGGCGAAGCTGGCGCTCGGCTACACGCTCGACGAGATCCCCAACGACATCACGCGGCTGACGCCCGCCTCCTTCGAGCCGACCATCGACTACGTCGTCGTCAAGGTGCCGCGCTGGGCCTTCGAGAAGTTCCCCCGCGCCGACCGGACGCTGACGACGCAGATGAAGTCGGTGGGGGAGGTGATGGCGATCGGGCGGACGTTCAAGGAAGCCTTCATGAAGGCCTTCCGGTCGCTCGAGCTCGGGGCCAGCGGGACGCTCTTCGGCCAGGACGACCACCGCCGCGACGGCGGGCTCACCAGCGAGGAAGAGGAAGGCGCGCTCAAGCGTGAGATCAGCGTGCCGACCGATCGCCGGATGTGGGCCGTGTTCCGCGCGCTCGAGCGCGGCTGGACCGTCGAGGATCTGCACGACGCCACCAAGATCGATCGCTGGTTCCTCGTGCAGTTCTCGCAGATCGTGGAGCTGCGACGCTCGGCGGCGCTGGTGGGCCTGCGGGGCATGTCCACCGACATGCTGCGGACGCTCAAGCGCGCCGGGTTGAGCGACCGCGACCTGGCCGGCGTGCTGGGCGCCGACGAAGAAGCCGTGCGCAGCGCCCGGATCGAGCAGGGGATCGTCCCGGCTTACAAGCGCATCGACACCTGCGCCGCCGAGTTCGAGTCGTTCACGCCGTATCTCTACGGCACCTACGAACGCGAGTGCGAGGCCGACCCGACGCCCCGGCAGAAGGTCGTTATCCTCGGCAGCGGACCGAACCGCATCGGCCAGGGGATCGAGTTCGATTATTGCTGCTGCCATGCCGCGTTCGCGCTGCGCGACGAAGGCTTCGAAACGGTGATGATCAACTGCAACCCCGAAACGGTGTCGACCGATTACGACACGGTGGACCGGTTGTATTTCGAGCCGCTGACCTTCGAGGATGTCTCGGCGATCGTCACGCGGGAGCAGTCGGCCGGCGGGGATGTCGCCTGCGTCGTGCAGTACGGGGGGCAGACGCCGCTCAAGCTGGCGCTGGCGCTCCAGGACGCCGGCATCCGGATCATCGGGACGTCCCCTGATTCCATCGATCTCGCGGAGGATCGCGAGCGGTTCGCCAAGCTGCTGTGGGACCTCGGCATCCCGCAGGCGCCGAGCGGCATCGCGCTGACGCCCGAAGAGGCGAGGGATGTCGCGGCGACGATCGGGTTTCCGCTGGTCGTCCGGCCCTCGTACGTCCTCGGCGGCCGCGCCATGGCGATCGTCTACGACATGGCCGCGCTGGACCGGTACATGATGCACGCGGTGGCGGCATCGCCCGGCCATCCCATCCTGATCGACAAGTTCCTGGAAGATGCCGTCGAGCTCGACGTCGATGCGGTCGCCGACACCACCGGCGCGGTCGTCATCGGGGGCATCATGGAGCACATCGAGGAAGCCGGAATCCATTCCGGCGACAGCTCCTGCGTCGTGCCGCCCTTCCGGGTGAGCGATCGGCATATCGCCCTCATCCGCGATTACACGCGGCGGATCGCGCGGGCGCTGAAGGTCATCGGCCTGATGAACGCGCAGTTCGCGATCCGGGAAGACACGGTGTACGTGCTCGAGGTGAACCCGCGCGCGTCGCGGACGGTGCCGTACCTCTCGAAGGCCACCGGCGTGCCGCTGGCGAAGGTGGCAGCCCGCGTGATGGTCGGGCGCACGCTCGCGCAGCTGGGCTTGACCACCGACCTCGAAGTGGCCGGGTTCTTCGTCAAGACGCCGGTGTTCCCGTTCGTGCGGTTCCCCGGCGTGGATACGATCCTCGGGCCCGAGATGAAGTCCACCGGGGAGGTGATGGGCGGCGCGTCCACGTTCGGGACGGCGTTCGCCAAGGCGCAGCTCGGCGCCGGCGTGATTCTGCCGGCCGGCGGCGCGGCGTTCATCAGCGTCAACAACCACGACAAGCCGGCGGTGGTCCAGATCGCGCGGGACCTCCGCGAGCTTGGCTTCAAGCTGGTCGCGACGCGCGGCACCGCGAACTACCTGCGCGCCCACGGCCTCGAAGCCGAGATCGTCTTCAAGGTGAACGAGGGGCGGCCGCACGTCGGGGACGAGATTTTGAACCACCGCGTCCAGCTCGTCATCAACACCCCGCTCGGGCGCGAGTCGTTCTTCGACGACCGCACGGTCCGGCGGATCGCCATGATGCAGGGCGTCCCCTCCATCACCACGCTCACCGGCGCCGCCGCCGCCGTCAACGCGATCAAGGCCCTCCATACCGAGGGGCTCACCGTGCGGGCGCTCCAGGAATACCACGCAGAAACCACAACCGGCCAGGCCTGACGACGGCGCAGATTCTGCGCGGTCGCCGGGCGTCTGGCGCTCCATCCCTTGGTAATCGGCGCGTTCGCGGCCGTTCACAACCCTTGCATGGCCCGGGCGGATGCCTGTCCCGGCTGCCCTCCTCGCGCTCCCCTTCCTGGCCGGCTGTGCGGCCGGCATCGCGGCTGCCGAACACCTGACGGCGACGTTTGCCGCGTGCGCCGCCGCGGCGTCGGTCCTGGCCACCCTTGCGGCGCTGGCGTGGATGCAGGACGGGACGCCAGGCGAATTTTGTGCCGCGGTGGTCATCGGGGCGGCGCTGGCCGGGCTGTCGATGGGCATCACGTCGGCGCGTGACGCACACCGGCCGCCGCTCCTTGCGTGGTTCGAGGGCCTTGACGAACAGGAGCGCCGCGAGTTGGTCGTCCTCGAGGCGGTACTCCGGGAAGACGCCGCCGTCACCGACTACGGGGCCCTCATCGTCGCGAACGTGCGAGGCGTCGCGCGCGCAGGGGCGACTGATGTCACGCCCTGCTGCCGTGGCGGCATCCGTCTCAGCATCACCGGCGCCGCGGTACAGGAATTCGTCGAGGCGTGGCGCGCCGGACGGACGATCCGTGTACCTGCGCAGCTCAGGCTTCCCACGGTCTACCGGAACCCCGGCGTGCCCGACGCGCGGTGGGGCATGGCGCTGCGCGGCGTGGTGCTGGTCGGATCGGTCAAGAGCCCATCGCTCGTGGAGGTGGTGGCCCCTGGCGGCAGGATCCCCGAAGCGGCTGGCGATGCCCGCGCGTGGACGCGCCGGGTGTTGCGCGCCCACGTGGGCCGGCGCAGTGAGCGATCCGGCGCCGTCGCCACCGCGATCCTCATCAACGACCGGTCGGGCCTCGATCCGGACGACGAACGGCGGCTCCAGGAAGCCGGCACCTACCACGTCATCGCGATCTCTGGTGGCAACATCGCCATCCTTACCGTCATGCTGCTCGCCGCCTGCCGGGCGGTCCGCATGGCGCCTGCGCCTGCGGCCGCCGTGTCGATCGTCGCCCTCATCTTCTACGCCCACCTGACCGGCGCCCCCGCGTCGGTCACGCGCGCCGTCACGGCCGCCGTCGTCTTTCTGGCAGGCCGCATGCTCGACCAGCGGGGACCGGCACTCAATGCGCTGGCGGTGGCGGCCGTCTGCGCGATCGCCGCCTGGCCGCTGACGGCGCTCGACGCCGGCTTCATCCTCTCGTTCGGCGCGACGCTCGGCATCCTGCTCGGCACGCCCGGCATCGTGGCGGCGCTGACGGTCGGGCGCGACACACGACGTGATCGCGGGCCGTTGGAACAGGAGGTCAGGAGGTCAGGAGCGGCATCGTTCGCTGTCCCGCAGCAGGGGACGGGGCCGTTGGAACAGGAGGTCAGGAGGTCAGGAGCGACATTGCTCGCTGTCCCGCTGCAGGGGACGGGGCCGTTGGAACAGGAGGTCAGGGGGTCAGGAGCGGCATCGCTCGCTGTTCCGCAGCAGGGGGCGGGGTCCTTGGAACCGGAGGTCAGGAGGTCAGGAGCGGCATCCTTCGCTGTCCCGCCGCATGGGACGGGGCCTTTGGAACAGGAGGTCAGGAGGTCGGGAGCGACGTCGCTCGCTGTCCCGCAGCATGGGGCGGGGTCTTTGGAACAGGAGGTCAGGAGATCAGGAGCGACATTGCTCGCTGTCCCGCTGCAGGGGACGGGGCCGTTGGAACCGGAGGTCAGGAGGTCGGGAGCGACGTCGCTCGCTGTCCCGCTGCAGGGGACGGGGCCGTTGGAACAGGAGATCAGGAGGTCAGGAGCGACATCGTTCGCTGTCCCGCAGCATCGGGCGGGGCCGTTGGAACAGGAGGTCAGGGGGTCGGGAGCGACATCGTTCGCTGTCCCGCTGCATGGGACGGGGTCTTTGGAACAGGAGGTCAGGAGATCAGGAGCGACACCGTTCAGCGTCACGTGGGGCGGGTCGAAAGGCTTGACGCTGGTGCGGGGGATCTGGACGACCGGGGCGGGGCTGCTGGGGGCGACGATCTGTGCGGAGCTGGCGCTTGCGCCGGTGGGGGCGGCGCTGTTCTCGCGGGTGACGCTGGCCGGGCTGGTCGTGAACTTTGCGGCGGTGCCGTTGATGACTCTGACCCAGCTCGCGGCGATGGCGACGCTTGCGGCGTCGTGGTTCAGCGACTCGGCCGCCGGGGCTGCCGGGATGGTGGCGGACGGCGCGGCGTGGGGGCTCGTCGAATCCGCACGGCTGGTGGATGTCGCGCCCTGGCTGGCGCACGAGGTGGCGCGGCCTCGGTGGACGCTGGTCGCCGCCTACTACGCCGCCTGTGTGTGGCTCGTGCTCGGCTGGCGACGCGCCGTGGCGGCGGGGTGCGTCGGCGCCGGCTACCTTCTGCTCGTCGCGGCGCCGCTGCCCTTCACGCGCGATGCGGCCCCGCCCCGGCCGGGGCTCCTGCGCGCCGTCTTCCTCGACGTGGGGCAGGCGGACGCTACGCTCGTCACACTGCCGGACGGCCGCGCGCTCCTCGTCGATGCCGGGGGATCGCCCGGGTCGTCGTTCGATGTCGGCGCCCGCATTGTCGCGCCGGCCCTGCGCGCGCTCGGCGTTCGCCGGCTGGAGGAACTGGTGGTGACGCACGGCGACGCGGATCATGCGGGCGGGGCGCTCAGCATTTCACGCCTGTTCCGGCCCCGCGTAATCCGGGAAGGGACGCCGGTGCCGCGAGACGAGCTCATGAAGGCGCTGGCGGACTACGCCGACGCCAGCGGCGCGGCCTGGCGCATGGTCCAGGCGGGCGACGTCGACCGCGTCGCGGGTGTCGAGATCCGGGTGCTGCACCCGCCGCTGCCGGACTGGGAGCGGCAGCGCGTTCGCAACGATGACTCCATCGTGCTGGAGTTCCGCTACGGGGATGTCTCGATCGTCCTGCCTGGCGACATCGGCCGCGAGCCGGAGCTGGCACTTCTGCCGCGTCTGGACCTGGCCCCGCTGGTCGTGCTGAAGGCCGCGCACCACGGCAGCGCCTCGTCCAGCACGGCACCCTTCCTGCGCGCCATCCGGCCCGCCGCCGTCATCTTCAGCGCCGGCCGCAACAACCGCTTCGGCCATCCTGCCCCTGTCGTCGTGGAGCGCTTCCGCGCCAGCGGGACGGAGATCTTCAGAACGGACGAGGACGGCGCGATCGTCGTCGAGACCGATGGGCGGACGGTGGAGGTGAGGACGTTCGGGGGGAGGCGAGTGTCGATTGAGCGGTAGGGGATCTCCAGGGTGGGGGCATCTACAGTCACGCTGCCCTCGCATCGCTTCGCTCGGGGGGGCCTGCGGCGCTCTCGGTAGAAGGCTCGAAGAACCGAAGATCCGAAGGGGATGAGAAGGAAGGAACCCATGTTGCGAATCAATTCGGCGCTGACGGCTGCAGAGGAGGCAGTCGTATCTGACTGCATCAGTTGCGGGATAGCGGTGCACCGCGAGCGCAGCGTGACTGAATCAGCCCTCGGACTTCTTGATCCTCTTCCACTCGCCTTCCATCTCCGCCAGCGAAGCCCCCTGCAGCGTGCGTCCCCGTGCCTCCAGGCCGACCTCCAGCGCCGCGAAGCGCTCCGAGAACTTCTCGTTCGCCTTCCGCAACGCGGACTCCGGTTCGATTCCGAGCTTACGTGCGAGCTGGGCAATCGAAAAAAGGAGGTCTCCCATCTCTTCCGCCGCACGCTCTGGCGTTTCGTCGGCCACCGCACTGCGCAGTTCGGCGACTTCCTCCTCGATCTTCGCCACCACGTCGGTGGTCTTCTCCCAGTCGAACCCGACGGCGGCGACCCGCGTCCCGATCTCGTGGGCCCGCAAGAGCGAGGGCAAAGCCTTCGGCACGCCCGCCAGCAGCGCGCGCGGGGCACCGGCATCCTGCTGTTCGCGAGCCTTGATCTGTTCCCATTGCTCGACCACCTGGCCTGGCGTCTCGAGGGCGCGGCCGTCGGCGCCGAACACGTGCGGGTGGCGGCGGATCAGCTTGGTGTTGATCGCCCGCAGCGAGTCGGTGACGGTGAAGCGCTGCTCGTCGGCTTCCACCTGGGCGAGGAACACCCCCTCGAAGAGCAGGTCGCCGATCTCGCCAAGGAGCGTCGCGTGATCCTCGCGGTCGATCGCGTCGAGGACTTCGTACGTTTCCTCGAGCACGAACCCGCGAAGCGACTCGAGCGTCTGCTCGTGATCCCAGGGGCAGCCGCCCGGCCCCCGCAGCGTCGCCATGATGTCGACGAGCGCCTGGAACTCACGGCCGGCCCCGGCGGCGCCGGACCGCAGCGCCGGACGACGGGTTGTGCGGCGCGGCTTCGAGGCGTCGGCGCCCGGCGTTTGTTCGATCGATTGCGCGCCACGGGCGGTCCTCGGCCGGGGGCGCGGTGTCGCTTTCGCCATGCGTGACTATGCTAGCATTCGGGGGTGGAGCAGCCGGGCCCAGCGATCACGTTCATCGATTTCATCCTGTCGCTGGCCAGGACAACCGCCGTCCATTTCGGCGACATCGAGGAGCCCGAGACCGGTCAGCGGCTGCCGCCCAACCTGCCCGCCGCCGCGCAGATGGTCGAGATCATCGCGATGCTCCAGGAGCGGACCAGGGGCAACCTGACCGAGCCCGAAGAGCGGCTCATGGACGACCTGCTCTACGAGCTGCGGATGCGCTACGTGCAGGCGCAGCAGGACGACCGCCGCATTGTCGAGCCATGACCCCGGCGCCCTGGCGCCACGCACACTGAACCTGTGAACATCACGTTTCTCGGCACCGGCACTTCGCACGGTGTGCCGATGATTGGCTGCGACTGTGCCACCTGCCGGTCCGACGATCCCCGCGACACACGCCTGCGGCCCTCGATCTTCATCGAGGACGGCGCGGCGGCGGCCGTGCTGGTCGATGCCGGGCCCGATCTGCGGGCGCAGGCGCTGCGGGCGAACATCCGGCGCGTCGACGCCGTGGTCTTCACCCACGGGCACGCGGATCACATCCTGGGGCTCGACGAGCTGCGCCGCTACAACTCGCTTCAGCGGCGCGCGATGCCGTGCCACGGCGACAGGGCCACGCTCTATGACATCGAACGGATGTTCGCCTATGTGTTCGACCCGCAGACGCCGAAGGGCGGGGGGCTGCCGCAGCTGGAGCTCATCGAGATCCATGGTCCGTTCGCGGTAGAGAGCCTCCGGATCCTGCCGGTGCCCATCTTTCACGGGCAACGTCCGATTCTCGGCCTCCGCGTCGGCGCGTTCGCGTATCTGACCGACTGCAGCCGGATCCCGGACGAGTCCTGGCCGTTGCTCGGGGGGCTCGACGTGCTCGTGCTCGACGCGCTGCGCGAGCGTCCGCATCCGACGCATTTCACCATCGAGGAGGCGGTCGACACCGCCCGGCGCATCGGCGCGGGGCGAACCTTCTTCACGCACATGTGCCACGACCTCGGCCACGCCGCCACCAACGCCCGCCTGCCCCCCGGGATGGAACTGGCGTACGATGGGCTGGTGCTCGAAGTCTGAACGTGATGCAGATTGCCCGCTACCCTGACGACCCGCCGCCGCGCTGGCCCGCCCCCGTGCTGGCGCTCGGGAACTTCGACGGGCTGCATCGCGGGCACATGAAGATCATCGACCGCGTGCGCCAGCGCGCCGGGGAGCGCGGGGGGACGTCGGCCGCCATGACCTTCGATCCCCATCCGCCGCGCGTGCTGCGGCCCGACAAGGCGCCGGCGCTGCTGATGACCGACCCGCAGAAGCTCGAGGCGCTGGAGCGATCCGGGATGCAGGGGGTGGCGCTCGTACGGTTCACCCACGATCTGTCGCTGTGGGATCCTGAAACCTTTGTGCGGACGGTCCTCGTGGAGTGGCTGCGGGTCGTGGAAGTCTGGGTCGGGGCCAACTTCCTCTTCGGCCACAACCGCGCCGGCACCTTCACGGTGCTGCGAAGCCTCGGCGCCCGCTACGGATTCCGGGCCGAGAAGATCGATCCGGTCCGCTACAAGGAGTTCGTCGTCAGCAGCACGCGGATCCGCCGCCTCGTGTCGGAGGGGCGCGTGGACGAGGCCGCGGCGCTGCTCGGGCACCACTACTTCCTCGACGGCGAGGTGAAACGTGGCGCCGGACGCGGCCGCGAGATCGGCTTCCCCACGGCGAACCTGGAGACCGCCAACGAGCACATCCCGCCGGCCGGCGTCTACGCGACGCTCGCCACACTGGACGGGATCGTGCGCCCCTCCATCACCAACATCGGGTTCCGGCCGACGTTCGGCGACGTGGACCGCGAGGTGATCGAAACCCACATCTTCGGAGTGGACCAGGACCTGTACGGGCAGCGTGTGCGGCTGACGTTCGTCCAGCGGCTGAGGGACGAACGCGCCTTCAGCGACGTGGAGGCCCTGCGCGAGCAGATCGAGGCGGACGCCCGCAGCGCGCAGCGGCTCTTCAGACGGATTTCGCTGTAGAATTGCAGCCTATGGTCAATCCGACCGGCACCGCGCAGAGCGATGTCCTGCTGCGACTCAGCGTGCCGCCGACCGGTGAGCTGCGGCCCCTTGCCTCCGAGGTGGCGAAGAAAGTCGCCGAGTCCCTCGGCGCGAGCGGCCCCGATGCCGAGTCGCTGGCCGGCTCGCTCGAGCGCGCCGCCAACGGGCTGCCGCTGGGGGACGACGAAGGCCAGATCGAGTTCGTGTTTCGCAAGGTGGGTGGAGAGCTGCTGATCGAGGCGCGCGCCGGTGGACGCGCGTCGGAAGTCCGGCACTCGCTCCCCGCGTAGCCCGCCGGCAACCCTGCCCAAGCCGTGATGCGCCTGTACAACACCCTGACGCGACGTGAAGAGGAGTTTGCCCCCGCGGCCGATGGACAGGTCCGCATGTACACCTGTGGCCTGACAGTCTACGCGCGCGGGCACATCGGCAACTTCCGCACGTTCGTGGCCCTCGATGTCCTGCGCCGCGCCCTGCGGCACCAGGAAGGCTACGGCATGCGGCACGTCATGAATTTCACCGACGTCGACGACCGCACGATCCTCGAGTCGCAGAAAGCCGGGCTCCCCTTGCGCGAGTACACCGGCCGGTACATCGAGGCCTTCCTGGAAGACGCGGCGGCGCTCGGGCTCGAGCCGGTCGAGGTCTCGCCCCGGGCCACAGACGACGAGAACGTGGCGGCGATGGGGGAGACGATTCGCGCGCTCGAGGCCAACGGCCATACGTACCGCAGCGACGGCTCGATCTATTTCAAGATTGCGACGCTCCCCGACTACGGCAAGCTCGCGCGGCTCGATCACGCCGGGATGAAGAGCGGCGCGCGCATCGACTCGGACAAGTACGAGAAGGAAGACGCGCGCGACTTCGTGCTCTGGAAGGCGACCCAACCGGGGGAGCCGGCGTGGGACCCGGGGATCGGCCCCGGTCGTCCGGGCTGGCACATCGAGTGCTCGGCGATGGCCCTGCGGCTGCTCGGCGAACCGCCCATCGACATCCACGCGGGGGGCATCGACCTGATCTTTCCACACCACGAGAACGAGATCGCGCAGAGCGAAGGGGCGACGCGCAAGCCGTTCTCGCGGTTCTGGGTGCACGTCGAGCACCTGATGATCGAGGAGGAGCCCGGCGCCGGCTCCGAGAAGATGTCGAAATCGCTCGGCAATGTCTACAACCTGCAGGACATCGCCGAACGCGGGTTCCGGGCGTCCACGCTGCGCTACCTCTACCTCGGCGTCCACTACCGCAAGCAGCTCAAGTTTTCGTGGACGGCGATGGCGCAGGCGGAGGAAGCCGTTCGCCGGCTGGTCGATTTCCTCGCGCGGCTCGAGGCGCTGCCCGTGCGCCCGGCACGTCCGGACCTCGCGAGCCGCCTCGAGGCCGCGGGGACCGCGTTCGCCAGTCACATCGCGGACGACCTGAACACCGCGGCGGCCATCGGCGTCATGTTCGATCTGGTACGGGCGCTCAACTCGTCGATCGACGCAGGGGAACTCGGCGCCTCAGACGCGGAAGCCGTGCGGACCCTGTTCGAGCGCTTCGATCGGGTGCTGGGCGTGCTGTCGCTCCGGCGCGCGGAGGACGAACGGCCGCCCGTCCCGGTGGAAGAAATCGAGCGGCTCATCGGCGCGAGGCGCGACGCACGGCTTGCCCGCAACTTCGCCGAGGCCGACCGCATCCGCAAGGACCTCGACGCGCGGGGGATCGTGTTGGAAGACACGGGCTCTACCACGCGGTGGAAGCGGAAGTGAGCTGCTTGTCTTTGAACAAGAGGTCAGGAGATCAGGAGTTTTCTTGTTTTCCTGAAAAAAGATCTCCTGATCTCCTGATCTCCTGTAAGCCCCCAGCGTGAAGAGTTGACTGATTTATGAAAGCACCTGACATCAAGACTGCACTTCCGGGGCCGAGGGCCAAAGCCATCATCGACCGCGATGCGAAGTTCGTGTCGCCGTCGTACACGCGCGACTACCCATTCGTCATCGCGGGCGGGGAGGGGGCCGTGGTCGAGGACGTGGACGGCAACCGGTTCCTCGACTGTGCGGCCGGCATCGCGGTCAATTCGACGGGCGTGTCGCATCCGGACGTCGTGAAGGCCATTACCGACCAGGCGCAGAAGTTCATCCACATGTCCGGGACGGACTTCTACTACGAGCCGCAGGTCCGGCTGGCCGAGACGCTGGCCGCGATCGTGCCGATCGAGGGGGACGTACGCACGTTCTTCGCCAACTCCGGCACCGAGACGACCGAGGCGGCGATCAAGCTGGCGCGGTATCACACGAAGCGCCAGGGGATCATCGCGTTCTTCGGCGCCTTTCACGGCCGCTCGCTCGGGGCGCTCTCGCTGACGGCGAGCAAGGCCATCCAGCGGCGCGGGTTCGCCCCGCTCATGCCAGGTGTCCACCACGCGCCGTATCCGGACGAGTACCGGTTCGCTGGCAGCGCGGACGCCTGTGCGGAGGCGAGCCTGTCCTTCATCCGCGACCAGATCCTGGTGCACCTCGCCTCACCCGACGAAATCGGCGCCGTCGTCGTCGAACCAATCCAGGGGGAAGGCGGCTACATCGTGCCGCCGAAGGCCTTCCTGCAGGGGTTGCGCGAGCTGACCCGTGAGCACGGGATGCTGCTGGTCGCCGACGAGGTGCAGTCGGGGATGGGGCGGACCGGGAAGATGTTCGCGTCTGAGCACTTCGACCTGAAGGCGGACGTGGTGAACATCGCGAAGGGAATTGCGTCCGGGCTGCCGCTCGGCGTCACCTGCGCGCGCGCCGACATCATGGCGTGGCCGCCCGGGGCCCACGCCAGCACGTTCGGCGGCAACCCCGTCTCGTGCGCCGCCGCGAACGTGACCATCAGGCTGCTGAAGGACTCGCTCATCGAGAACGCCGCAACGGTCGGCGAGTACCTGATCGGGCGTGTGCGCGAGTTGCAGGAAAAGCACGCGGTCATCGGCGACGTCCGCGGCCGGGGGCTGATGATCGGCATCGAACTGGTGAAGGATCGCACGACGAAGGAGCGGGCGGTCGAGGAACGCAACGCGCTCGTCCAGGCGATGTTCCGCCGGGGCGTGCTCGTCCTCGGCGCGGGCCGCAACGCCCTGCGCCTCGCGCCGCCGCTCGTCCTGACAAAGGACCAGGCCGATGCGGTGATCGAGGCCCTGGACGCCTGTCTCGCCGAACTGACCGTCGCGTAGGGACGGGGCGGCGTTCACCTGTCGCGTCCGCGTGACTGGCGGGTCATGAACCCGACCGCTCTCGAATGCAGATAGAATGAGCGCGTGGACGCGCCCGCGAGACGACGCCTCGGGACAGCCAGGGTCATTGGTCTGCATGACGATGATGGCGCGTTCGATCGTGCCTTCTGGAGCGCCGTCCCTCCGCACGAGCGTCTCGAGGCCGTCTGGGACCTCGTTCTCGAATACCTCGCATTCCAGGCCCAAGGTGAGCATCAACCCGGACTTCAGAGATCTGTTTGCCGCATTGAACGACGCCGGCGCTGATTACCTCCTCGTCGGAGGCTACGCGCTGGCCGTGCATGCTGCCCCGCGGTTCACGAAGGATCTCGACGTGTGGGTCGAGCGGTCGCCGGCCAACGCCGCACGGGTCATGGCCGCGCTGCGCGAGTTCGGGGCGCCACTCGACGCGCTTACAGAAGCGGATCTCACCAGCGCCGACATCGTGTTCCAGATGGGGCTGCCCCCGAACCGGATCGATATCGTCACGGGCATCGATGGCGTGGCGTTCAACGAGGCATGGCCAGCGCGCGTGTCCACGACTTACGGGGATCAGAACGTCCCGGTGATCGGGCGCGCGCACCTGGTGGCCAACAAGCGGGCCACTGGCCGGCCCCAGGACGCGCTCGACGCCGACATCCTGGAGGGGGAGTCCACCGGAACGGGGTCCGGCTGAGGGTGATGCCCAGGCCGGCGACGCCCGGTCGTCAGCAGACGCGCGTGCCAGCGGCCGTCCTCATCGCGCCAGATTCATTCGCCTCAGGAGATCGACAAAACGCGGGTCCGGGTGAAGCGGAGCCCACAGCGGGTCCACGCCCAGGAACACCATTCGGACGTCCTTCTCGTCGTAGCCGCGTTCCAGCCATGCGAGTGCCTGCGGCCGATCGTCGAGCCCGAGATGGACCGTCGCGACAGCGTAAGGTGGCGCCGACCCAGCGCCGATCAGCTCCGCGAGGGTCCGTTGCGCCCGCTCGCGGTCTCCGGCCGCGGCGTACGCGTAGCCGGCCAGTGCTCGCGGCGTCCAGACGCCGCCTGCATCCGCGGCCCTGCTGAACGCGGCAGCCGCTGCGTCGTACCG
Organism: Acidobacteriota bacterium; assembly: GCA_013813355.1. Taxonomy (GTDB): domain Bacteria; phylum Acidobacteriota; class Vicinamibacteria; order Vicinamibacterales; family 2-12-FULL-66-21; genus JACCRT01. Next base: position 14,255 of record JACCRT010000028.1, read on the forward strand.
GCGCTGCTCGAGATGTAGTCTGCCGAGAAGCACCTCGGCTATCCAGAATGCCGGGCTGGTCTCGAGGGTCCGCTGGAGCTGGTCGTGCGCCTCCTCGGGGCGGCCGGCATAGAACAGAAACTGACTTCTCAGCGAGCCGGCGAGCGGCGACAGCGGATCCGCGGCGAGCGCCAGCTCGACGTGCTGGATCGCTTCGTCGGGGCGGTGCGTGTTCGAGAGCAGGTGCGCGTACCCAAGGCGCGCAGAGAAGCTTGCCGAATCGATGGCGAGCGCCCGCAGGTAGTGCCGCTCGCTCGCTGCCCAGTCCCAATCGTAATAGAACCCGATCCAGCCGAGTACTGCATGCGCGTCGCCAAGTTCGCTGTCGATGTCCAGCGCGGTCTGCGCGAGCGTCCGGGCCCGGTGCATCGCCTCGCTCGATGGGCCGTTGGTGGCGATCGGCAGTCGGCTGAGCGTGTCGGCAAGACCGGCATGCGCGGGCGCGAACCCGGGATCGAGGCGTGCCGCCTGCTCGAACATCTCGATCGCATTGCGCGGCTGGGCAAGGCTGATGAAGAAGCGGCCTCTCAGGTACAGTTCGTATGCGGCGGGGTCGCCGGTGTGCCGTGTCGCGACCCGCTGCTCTTCCTGTGCGCTCAGCCGGACCGCGAGCGCTCGCGTCACCCGCTCGGAGATCGCGTCCTGGATACTGAAGATGCTCGTCAGCTCCTCGTCGAACTGGCCGGCCCAGAGCTGTCGTTCATCGCTCACCCGCAGCAGGCGGACGGTCATTCGGATCCGTTTGTCGGCGCGGTGGATGTATCCGTCGAGCACGGCTTCGACGCCGAGTTCCCGTCCGGCCGCGAACGGGTCCAGGGTGGGCTCGTGAAACCTGCGGACGGAGGCCAGCGGCCGGACGGTGAGGCCCCGAATGTGCCCCAGGTTTGCAATCAGGCTATCGGCCATGCCGAACTCCAGCGCCTCGTCGCGGCCGCCCGGCACCAGTGGCTTGAAGGGGAGTACCGCCAACGTGCGCGGAAGGTCCACGTCCACGGCAGGGACCGCGGGCGAGCGCCAGATGTACAGGGCCCCCAGGACCACGCTCGCCAGGGCCAGAGCGGCCAAGGCCAGTGCCCGCATCGTCAACCTCGCTCCCCGCGGCTGTGTGTCGGCGGGACGGGCCGGCGTCGTTTCCTGTGCCCTTGCAGACACGCCGGTGCCGGGTGACATTTCTGATACGGCGTTACCGTCGACGTCTTTGGCCCCCTGCGTCACGGGCGCCACGAAACGATAGCCGCGGCCGGAAATGGTGGCGATGTACCGGTTGTCGCCCGGCGCTTCCCCCAGCACATGCCGCAGTTTGCTGATTGCCTGACCGAGATTGTTCTCCTCGACCACCGCGTCCGGCCACAAGGCGGTGAGCAGCTCGTCCCTGCTGGCGACCGCCCCGCGATGTTGCACGAGGTAGAGCAGGGTATCGAAGAGCTTGGGCGTGAGCGGAACCTGCTCGCCCGCGCGCAGAAGGCGGCGGCTGCCGGCCTCGAGACGAAAGTCGCCGAACTCGAATACCTGCGGCGTCGTGCCGTCAACGGGCTTCATGATTTTCAGATAAATTTCACGCGGCTCTTCAGGACTTTCAGTCCGCGATGCGCCAGTGTAGCGCAGCACGGTTCCCGGGATGCCCCGGGGACGATGACAAGGAGGAGAGTCATGAGGACGATGCTGTTCGTGGGGGCGCTCTCGGTGGTCGCAGGTCTGGGTGTGGGGGCGGGGGAGAGGAGCGCGCAGGGCACGCCGAGCTCGCCAGCCGCCACCCTCGAAGGTACGTGGCGCGTCGAAATTACCGTGCGGAACTGCGATACCGGCCAGCCCGTTTTCAACACCCCGTTTCCAGCGCTTGCGTCGTTCGCGCGCGGCGGAACGCTGACCACGTCCGACGGCGGGATGAGCCCGGCAGCCCGCGGCGCCGGGCATGGCGTGTGGTGGCGTTCGCAAGGGCGCACGTTCGCCGCACTTACCGAGGCCTTCACCTTTGGCCCCACAGGTGTGCGGACCGGTACTCAGCGGCTCTCGCAGGAGATCGAGCTCGACCACCAGGGGATGGCGTTCCAGTCGCGGATTGCCAGCGTGGTGCTGGACACCGCCGGGCAGGTGACCTTCACCGGCTGTGCGACGTCGATTGGACGCCGCCTGGATTAGCCGCGGGCTCCCGGAACCTACGCGGCTGGGGCAGGCGCCGCTCCTCTCTCCCGCCCTTTGCATCGTCAGGAGGAGGTGTGTATGACGATGCAGCGGCAGGAGCTTGGAAAATCAGGGGAAACCATGGCGGCGGAGGAACTGGAGCGGCGAGGGTACGCAATTCTCGATCGCCGCTACCGCTCGCGGCATGGGGAAATCGACATCATCGCGCAGGACGGCGAGACCATCGTGTTCGTCGAGGTCAAGGCGCGAACGACCGCCGAACGCGGGACGGCGGCCGAGGCGGTGACGCCGGCCAAGCAACGGAAGCTGGTGTCGATGGCGGTCGACTACCTGTCGCGCCACGGCCTGCACGATCGGGCGTGCCGGTTCGATGTCGTCGCGATCGACGGCGAGGGGGCCGTGCAGCGGCTGGTTGTCTATCCGCACGCGTTCATTCGATGACGGGGTGTTGAACGGGAGGTCAGGAGATCAGGAGCGTCGATCCAAATGGCCGATCTCCCGATCCGGGGGCTCTTTTTCACGCCGCGGCCGTCGTCAGGGATGAAGCTGGAAGGCTCGTTACCCTCCCGGTTGGAGCGGTTTACGGGATCGACGGCTTGCCTGTAGCGGCGGGGCTATGGTACGCTTGGGTTTCTCTCGGGCGAGCGGGAATAACTCAGTGGTAGAGTGCGACCTTGCCAAGGTCGAAGTCGCGGGTTCGAATCCCGTTTCCCGCTCCAATTTTTGATCGGCCGCTCGGGTTACTGGCTCGCAGGACGAGCCTTACATGGACCGCACACTTCGTCCAGCCTTTCGCTGTTGTCGCGGCTGCATCTAGCCGCGGCCGGGATTCCCCTGTAAAGTAGAGCGGTCCTCCGGATCGCGATTCCGATCGGCGCCGTCGCCAAGTGGTAAGGCAGAGGTCTGCAAAACCTCCATCCCCGGTTCAAATCCGGGCGGCGCCTCCAAATTCTCCTTAGTGTTTTCGTCCGCTTCGCTTTCGCTCCTCGAAGATTTCCCGACCGTCACCCGGGAGCAGGCCGTGGCGGCATTGGAGCAGGCCAAGGAGGCACTCCTCGCCCGTGCGCGTCCTGCTTGACGAGTGCCTCCCCAAGCGCCTGAAACGCGAGCTCGTCGGCCACCAGGCGAAGCGGCTCCATCCCGGCCGCCTCGGTTCAGCCCTGGTTTTACACCCTCCGGGCCTGCCGCTACCGCCGGTGCACCACCACGAGAGAGACCTGCACCGTCCGCGTGACGCCGCCGCCGGTGCCGCTAACCGTCAGCAGAGAGGTACCGGCCGGGGTGCCCTTGGACGTGTTGATTCGGAGCGTTGTCGAACCGGGAGTGCTGATCGACGAGGCATCGAATGTGGCAGTCGTGCCCGCCGGCAGCCCGCTGACGCTGAGTGTCACCGCGGTGGCGGTTCCGCTGATCAGCGTCGAGGACACGGTGTAGGACGTTCTTCCCGGAGCATTGACCGATCTCGAGTTCGGGCTGGCCGACAGCGAGAAGTCGAACGGGCCGGCGGCCGGCGCCGCCACGGTGACGCTCTGGGTTGCCGTCGAGGTGGCGCCGCGGCTGTCGGTCACCCTCAGAGACACGGTGTAGGTGCCTCCCGCGGCGTACGTTCTGGTCGGATGCTGCGCGACCGAGGTCGTGCCATCCCCAAAGGTCCATGCCCAGGCTGCGATCGGGCCTTCCGCATCCGTGCTCGTGTCTGTGAATGCGCAGTCGAGGTTGACGCACGTGCTGCTGAATGACGCGAGCGGCGGGGAGTTCGGCGGTGGAGGGTTGTCCACCCACACGGTGATGCTCTCCGCATAGCCGCGGTTCCCGGCCGCGTCCTGGGCCCACGCGCCGATGGTCCGGGCGCCGTTGGCCACCGTGCTCGTGTCCCAGCGGAACTCGTATGGAGCGCTCGTGAACTCGACGAGCGATGCGCCATCGACAGTGAAGCCGACTCGAGTCACGCCGACGTGGTCGACCGCGCTGGCGGCGATGAGGGTGGCGCCGGAGACGATGGCGCCCTTGGCCGGTGTGGTCAGGGCGACGGTGGGAGCCGTCGTATCCGCACCGGGCCACGGGTACGCCACGATGATCCCGGCGTGATCGGAGGGGGCGCATGCGCCGGGAGTCACCATGCCGAAGCGGATCATGCTCACCGGTGCCGGCAGGGCCTTCGACCACGCCTGGTCGATCCGCTTCCAGAGGTAGCCGTTGGGGTCGCCGCACCCGTTGCGGTTCCACATGCCCGTGTAGCCTTCGGCCGTACCGTGAACTGAGGGCCAGCCGTCCAGGTTGCCCGCGTCGCGCAGGATCTGCATGGCCGAGGGAACCGGGGTCTGGTTGCACACCGGCCCCCCTTCCTCCCAGACATTCAGATCTCCAACCAGCACCCGAGGCTCGGTCGGCGCGAGCCGGTCCATGAACTCCGCAGTCTGGCGGGCCTGCCGCTCGTACGATTCCGTTTTCGTCTCGCCCCCTGCATACCAGTGCGCCGAGAAAACTTCAACCCACCGGGTGCAGGCTTGTCAAGCCGAAATAGAAATGTCCCCGTTCTTACCGAAATAGAAATGTCCCCATCCGTCGTGTGACTGCCCACGCGTTGAGGGCCTGTGGGGGCTGTGCGAAACGCGTCCGCGCGTTTTGCAAGGCG
>JACCRT010000039.1 GCA_013813355.1 Acidobacteriota bacterium
TGATGGCGGCCGACAGCTGGCAGGCCTTCCAGGAAGCTGACGGGCCCTGGGACCGGACGGTGGCGGACCGCATGCGCAGGTACATCCTCTCGGAAGGGAACACCAGCGACCGTGCGGAAGCGTACCGACTGTTCCGCGGCCGCGAGCCTGACGTGCGTGCGCTGCTGCGGGAGCGGGGGTTTCCGACGAAATAGACAACGGTGCGCGGGGGGCGCAGGGTGCTGTGGGGGGGCCGGGAGAACCTCTTGCGGTCGCTGGAGGACTCCGTCACGCTCACGACGGCCCTGATGCCCTGGACGGTGTCGGCCGTGTTCATGGCCAGCACCCTCGGCGTGCCGACGATCGCGTATGCGCCGTGGGCCGTTTTCTGCTGCGCCGGGCCGGCAGTCTCGCTGCTGATCGCGGCGCTCTACCGGCGCACGGGCTTCGGCATCCGCCGGCTGGATGGGGGTCGTCGCGACACGCCTGGTGAGCACTTGATGTCGGAACGTGCTTCGGTCGCCGCACCCGAGCGGGTCAGGGGCGCGGCTGTCCCACGCGCCTCAACTCGGCGAACCAGTTCAGGATGACATTGACCCGGCGCTGCGGCCCCGTGTCGGGGAGCTGGACCATCAGGAACCGCTCGCCGTCCGGCGTGACGTCGTACGAAAAGCCAGAGAGATTCTGATACGGCGCCTCGAACAGCAGGCGAGGGGATCCGGCGGTGAAATCCGGACCACTGCCCACCTCCACCGCCATCCACTTGTAGCCAATGCGGTAGAACAGCTCGCGGCCGTCGCGCGACCAGACCGGCTCCTCGCCGCCACCGCTGGAAATCTGCCACTGTCCGCCCTCACCTGAGGCCAACCGCACGTACACCTCGTAGCGCCCCGACGCGTCGGACGTGTATGCGATCCACCGCCCGGTGGGCGAAAAGGCCGCCCCCCATTCGGTGGACGGCGTTGTCGCGATCGGGCGCGGGCGCCGCTCGCCCTCCATGGCCAGCACGCAGATGTCGTTTCCCGTGTCGCCGCACTGGATGGCGAGCATCGATCCGTCAGGCGACCAGGACCAGGGCGCCTCGCTCTGCCCGGACCAGACGACCTCCTCCGCGCCACTGCCGTCGGCCGGCCGGGTCACGATGGCGACCCCGTCATCCCGCAGGCTCAGATACGTGACCTGCCGGCCGTCCGGCGTCCACGCAGGCAGATGACTGCGGCCGTCCTGCGTCAGCCGGCTGAAGGTGCCCCGCACGGTTTCGTAGACCCAGATGTCACTGCCGGCGCCACGGACCTCGATCGCGATGCGCGAGCCATCGGGTGACAGCCGCAGCTGCGCGTAGCTGCCGGTCGGCATGCCCACCGGGGTCGCGGCGCCGTCCCTGGTCACCCACACCGGCCGACCGATCCAGGCCGGACCGCCTTCGACGTAAGCCAGGGTGCCGTCGGAAGCCAGCGCCACCTGGCCGGGGCCAGACTGCTCGCTGCGAATTCCGTCGAGCACCGGAACGGGGGAGCCGGTCGTGACGAGCCGAGTCACGTCGAACGGGACGGCAAACAGCGACGCGCCCCTGAGGAACAGGATGTGGCCCGTCGCCGCATAGAGCGCGTGCGTGCCGCCCTGGATGATGGTGTTCTGTTCCCCGGTTTCGATCGACAGCACCTGGATGGGCGCCTGGTCGTTGCTGCCGGACGTCCACTCGCCCATGAGCACGCTGTGCCCGCCCGGCAGCGCGGAATAGGTGATGAACGTGGGCCGCGGTGCCGAGACGATTGCCCGGGGTGTGCCGCCGGTCGCCGGGACGCGGACGACCCGGCCGCCTTCCTGGTCCCAAAAGATGACGGTGTCGTCGGGCATCCAGATGCCGCCGAACGCGTTGCGGGCCTCGCAGACCGTGGCCGGATCGCCACCGCTCAGCGAGACTCGCCTGAGCACCGTCCCGCTGAAGAAGCCCACCGAGCTGCCGTCGGGCGAAAAGAACGGACCGTACGCGCCCTCGGTACCTGGCAGCCGGCGCGTCTCAAACCGGTTCAGCGCGCGTACAACCAGCTCCGAGGTGCCGTTCCGCTCCACGACAAGGACCAGCGTGGATCCGTCCGGCGAGATCGCGATCGACGTCCGGCCGTCGGCAAGCGGGGCCACCTGCGCGAGGCCGAGCCACTCGTGCTCCGGCAACACGACGGCCAGGCGGCGCATCGCGGACTCTTCCGCCGGCGCCGCCGTTCCGCGCCCGAGCATCCATGCCCCGACGGCCACGGCGACCAGCACCGCGCCTGCGGCCGCGTACCTCGCAAACGCGGGCGTCCTCCGGACCGTCAGCGGCGTTCCGGGGAGCGAGCCGCTACTTCCGAGCGTCTGCAGCGCGAACGCCAGGTCGCCGGCCGACTCGAACCGCCGTTCCGGCCGCTTGGCGAGGCAGCGGCGGACGATGCGATCCAGGACGAGGGCGGTCGACGTCTCCAGCCCTGACAGCTCCGGCGGATCCTCGTTGAGGACCGCGGCCATCGTTTCGATGGCGGAGTCACGCGCGAACGCGCGACGCCCGCCGAGCATCTCGTAGAGGATCGCCCCCAGGGCAAAGATGTCGGCGCGATGGTCGGCCGGTTCGCCGCGCACCTGTTCGGGCGCCATGTAGCCAGCCGTGCCGAGCACCTGGCCCGCGCCGGTACCTGCCGATTCGGGCACGAGCGCGGTCGGGCCGTCGGGATGCACGACTGGACCCTGCAGCTTGGCCAGGCCGAAATCGAGAATCTTCACGCGGTCGTCTCGCGTGACGAATAGATTCTCCGGCTTCAAGTCCCGGTGGACGATCCCCTTGTCGTGCGCCGCCGCCAGCCCTTCCGCGATCTGGACGATGTATCCGATTGCCACCTGGACCGGGAGCGGCCGGCCGGCCAGGCGCTCCCGCAGCGTCTGCCCCTCGAGCAGCTCCGCCACGAGGAACAGCGTGCCGTCGTGACGGCCCACATCGTGAACCGCGACGATGTTCGGATGATTGAGGGCCGCCGCGGCACGCGCCTCCTGCTCGAACCGACGGACCCGATCCGCGTCCGCGCCAAAGATCGGCGGGAGGATTTTGACCGCGACGGGTCGCCCCAGACGCGTATCCTGCGCCCGGTAGACCTCTCCCATTCCGCCGACGCCCAGGAGAGACTCGATCAGGTAGGGGCCGATGCGCGTTCCCGAAACAAGTGCCATCTGTGTGTTGGACCGACGGGCGGATTATAGCTGCATCCACCACCGCGTGCCGGGCGCGATCGGAACGCTCACGGCAGCATCGACAAGGCCTGCTCCGCACTCGCCGACGCGCCCCAGGCGCGATAGCTGCCCAGGACGCGCACCCACTTCGCCACCTCGCCCAGGTGCGTGATCGCCCGTGCGCAGGACGGTGCATGCCGCGCCGCATCGACATCCACGTAGAACATGTATTCCCACGCCCGGCCGCGGATCGGACGTGACTCGAGCTTCGAGAGATTGATGTCACGCAGTGCGAAGCAGCTCAACGCCTTGAACAACGACCCGGGCGTGCTCGAGGTCGTGAACACCAGCGAGGTCTTCGTCGCCTCGGCTTCGGGCGCCGGTGCCCGCCCGATCACGACGAAGCGCGTGATGTTCGAGGCGAAGTCCTGGATCGCCTCCGCCAGGACCTCGAGCCCGAACAGTTCGCCCGCCCGGCGCGACGCGATGGCGCCCGCGTCCGTGCGCCCGCTCTCCGCGACCATCTTCGCGCTGCCCGCCGTATCGTAGACGGCGACGATCTCGACGCCCTCGAAGCGCCGGAGGTATTGCTCGCACTGGGCGAGCGCCTGCGGATGCGAATAGACGACCTTCAGAGCCGTGGCCGTGGCGCCCGGCCGCGCCAGCAGGCAGTGGTCCACATCGAGCTCGACTTCCGCGACGATGTGCAGGTCGTGTTCGAGGAGCAGGTCGTAGTTGCGATGGATGCTGCCGCCGATGGAGTTCTCCATCGGCACGATGCCGCGGCTCACACGACCCGCGGCCACAGCCGCAAAGACGTCCTCGAACGACTGGCACGGAACGGTCTCGGCGTCTGGCACCAGGCGCCGCGCCGCGGCTTCACTGTACGCTCCCGGCTCCCCCTGGAATGCAATCCACATTTCTGGCTCCTCAAATGAACAAAGCCCGCCAGGGTCATCTGGCGGGCTCGAGTCGTCTCTCGCGTGTGCTGGTGCTGGATCTTCTCAGCGTGCTCTCGTGACAGGACTTCGCCCGGGCGGGCTGCTAAAGACGGCCCGGCTGACAAGCCAGAAGCTGTTCACGGAGAAGCTGTCCACGGGGTCGAGATTACCTGTGCGGCTGCACGGCTGTCAAATTCGCTCTGCCCATGGGCGCCTGAGCGGGCCAACCGACGCTACATCAGCGAACCCACCATCTCTTCGTAGGCGCCCTTGAAGTCGGTAATGGTCCCGCCCTCGAAACGCCACACCCGCGTGCCGACTTCCTCGAGCAGGTCCTGGTCGTGGGTCACGAGCAGTACCGTCCCCTCGAACTTCTGGAGCGCGACGTTGAGAGCGTTGATCGCCTCGAGGTCAAGGTGGTTGGTGGGCTCGTCGAGCACGAGGACGTTCGGCTTCTGCAGCATGATGCGGCAGAAGAGCAGCCGCGCGGTTTCGCCGCCCGACAGCGCGTCGGTCGGCTTGTGGCCGTCCTCCCCGCTGAACAGCATCTGCCCGAGCAGGCCGTGGATCTCCTGGCGGGCGGCATCGGGATCGAAGCGGTGCAGCCATTCCACGACCGTGGTGCCCTTGTCGATGAGCCCTGTCGGATCCTGCGGAATATAACCGATTGAAACCTCGTGCCCCCACCGGACCTTGCCGGCGTCGCGATCGTCGGGCGACGCGGGCTGATCGGGGGCGTCGGCCAGCAGCGCCTTCAACAGCGTCGTCTTGCCGACGCCGTTCCTGCCGACCAGCACGATCTTCTCGCCACGGTTGATCACGGCGCTAAAGTCCGGGACGACCTGCAGGTCGCCGTGCGCCTTGGCCAGGCCCTCGAACTCGAGCGGGACCTTGCCGGACGGCCTGCGCGGCACGAAGCGGATGTAGGGGCGCTGGATGTTCGACCGCGCCAGCTCGGTGGTCTGCAGCCGCTCCACCTCCTTGCGCCGCGAGGTGGTCTGGCTGGCGCGGGTGCCGGCGCCGAAGCGCGCGATGAAGTCGTTGAGCTGCGCGATCTTCTTCTCGCGCTGCGCGTTCTCGGACTCGATCTTCGAGCGAATCTGCGTCTTCGCGACGACCATGTCATCGTACCCGCCGGTATAGGTGATGATCGTCTGGTAGTCGATGTCGGCGATGTGGGTGCAGACCTGGTTCAGAAAGTGGCGGTCGTGCGAGATGACGATGAGCGCGCCTTCGTAGCGGGTCAGGAACTGCTCGAGCCAGTGGATCGACTCGAGATCGAGGTGGTTCGTCGGCTCGTCGAGGAGCAGCGCCTCCGGATTGCCAAACAGCGCCTGCGCCAGCAGCACGCGCACCTTCTGGCCGCCCTGCAGCTCGGCCATCGGCCGCTCGTGCAGTTCGTCGGCGATGTCGAGCCCCTGGAGCAGGATGGCCGCTTCGCTCTCGGCGCTGTAGCCGTCCTCCTCGCCCACGATCCCCTCAAGCTCGCCGAGACGCATCCCGTCCTCGTTGGACATGTCGGCCTTGTCATACAGCGCATCGCGCTCCGCCAGCGCCTGCCAGAGCCGCTGGTTCCCCATGATCACGGTGTCAATCACGCGGAACTGATCGAACGCGTACTGGTCCTGGCGCAGCACGCCCAGCTTCCGCGGCCGAACCACCGTCCCACGCTGCGGTTCGAGCTCACCGGTGAGCAGCTTCATGAAGGTGGACTTGCCTGCCCCGTTGGGGCCCGTCAGGCCATAACGGTGCCGGGCCGAGAACGTGGTCGCCACCTCCTCGAAGAGAATCTTGGAGCCGTACCGCATCGACACACCGCTAACCGAAATCATCAGGACCTAACCTCTGCTGACATGGAACACACACAACGAGGAACCTGCCATTGTAACAGGTGTCTGGCGGCAGCCCGTTGTTACGGTCGGTCTTCGGGCTCGTCGGTGACCACCCGCCCCAGGCCGGCGCCTGCCAGCAGGGACCGGCAATACTGGGCCTGCCCGGCCGGGACGTAGAAGCCCGCGCCGTGCCTCGGGGAGCCAAACAGGGTCGTCCGGCCAAGCTCCTCCACCTGCGCGACGTAGTCCACGCCGTTGCCAGTCAGCAACTCCTCCACCTGCCGGGCTTCCCCCAGCGAGGCCGCAAGATAGACCAGCTCCCCGTCCCTGAGCGCATCCGCTTCCACCCGTCCCATCGCGCGTTCGACTACGGGATCAGTGGTAGTGGCCGTGCTCGGCCGACCACACGCGGTTCGGCCCGGCACCCCGGTCACGGTCCATCAGGGCGAAGCCCACCAGGATGACAGCCAGGACGGCACCCAAGACCACCAGGACCATGGTGCGGGTCCTCGACTGCCCCGCCGACGTCTCGCAGCACCGCTTGTACTTCTTCCCACTGCCGCAGGGGCAGGGCTCGTTTCTTCCGGCTCTGGCCATAAATCCTCTCCGCAAGAGGATACTATGGCGAACCGTGCGCGCACTTGCGCAGTGCCTGCCGCCCGACCCCCGCCGCCCGCCGCTGCGATCCCTCAGAGCCATCACCCGCGGCCGCGCACTCTCCGACGGGACAGTGTCCCGGGTCGAGACTTCAGTACTACAATCAGTGGCGGGAGACCGCCATGCCCGACAACACGATTCGTGAGGCCCTCGAGCGCAATGCGAAGGCTGTCGCGCTTCGCCCATCCGTCGGGCAGAAGACCGGCAAGACGGCCGTCCACCTGAAGCCAGGGCTCACCTGTGGAGTGTCAGAAGGCGCATGGAGCATCACGGTTGGCATGGGCACCGCTGGCGGCGTCGAGGCGGGCCCCGGTCCGGGCACTCTCGGACGCGGCGCGCTCGGCTCGTGCCTGGCGCTGTCGTACGCGATGTGGGCCGCCCGGCTCGGTGTCGTGCTCGACACGGTGGACGTGACCGTCGAGGCAGACTACGACAGCCGCGACGCGTGACGGCGCGCACGCCGAGTACCTGGCGTCGATCGACGCGTGGCGCGACGGATCGGTGTATGACGTCCCGGGCGAGGTCGTCCTTGCCAGCGGCGTCAGCGTGGAGCCGGGGCCGCGGCACAGCCTTCGCCGGCCATTGTCGACAGCAGGATGAGCGGATTGCGCCCGGTCTGGGTCAGCGTATGGGGCACTCCGCTCGGGATGAACAAGAGGACGCCCGCCCGGAGGCGCTCCTCGCGCCCGTCCAGCCTGGCCGCCCCTTCACCCGCAATGACATACAGGAACTCGTCCGCCTCGTCGTGCGCATGCTGCGCCAGCGGCTGATTCAGCTGGATCAGGGTCGCGGTGCCATGGCTGCCACACGCAAGTGACGATGTGCGCTGCGGGGCCCGCCCGATGAAGTCCTTCTCGATGGTGTCCGGCAGCGCGAACACTGCCGGCCTCGCGTCACTCCGTGGGGGCGGCGGAGGCGCCTCCGGTTCAGGGGGCGGCGGAACGGGTGACAAGGTCACGTTGACCTCCATCGGCGCCCCCGCGCGCGCGGTCAGCTCGCGCTCCAGCGTGACGAAGCCTTCCCGTTCGAAGCGGAGCCGGTAGGCGCCCGTCGGGATCTTCTCGAAGACCACCCGTCCCCGCTCGGTGCGGGTGGCCCGATCGGCCGGGCCCTCCGCGGTGACCAGCACGCCGGGGAGGGGGTTTCCTGCAGGGTCGGACACGACAATGACCAGGGTGGCGACGGCGCGGCCGCGTCCCTGCCCGCTGACGCTCGCGGTGGCGGCCGCGAGCACGATGGTGACCAGAACACTCACGGCTCGCATGATGTCTCCCTGCCAGCAGTCCTCATCCGCGGCCACCCGCCTGATCCCGGGGACTCACGGCCACTCGCCGTCTTGCGGGTAGCTACTCCGCATCATGTCCACCGTCGAGGTCCGACGTCAACCGCCGCATCAGGTCCCATGGCTGAGGTTCTGGCTCGGCAAGCGGTGCAGGTGAGCGGGTACCTCGATTGCAACCGATGACGGAACGTTCGACGAGCGGATCTCCGCCGTCAGCATCAGCATTCGGAACGGAGAGGAGGAAACGTATGAGGTGGACCCATTGTTTCGCGCCGGCGCTCGCGCTGGCTATCGCGCTGCCGGCCGCCACGGCCACGGCCCAGGTCACGCAGCAACAGACGCAGCAACAGCAGCAGACTCAGGATCCGCAGCGGCCTGACGCGCGGGTCGATCAGCAGCGGACCGGCCAGTACGAAGTCGTCCGGGCTGACCGGATCATCGGCCAGACCATCCGGGATCGGAACGATCAGCGGCTGGGTCGTATCGACGATCTCGCCATCAACACCGAGGACAAGAAGGTGGCCTACGCCGTGGTCACCCGCGGCGGGATGTGGGGGATCGGCGGCGAGCGCGTGGCCCTGGCATGGGACGAAGTCCGGCCTGATCACGAAGCGCGCGTGGTGAGACTCGACGAACAGCGTCTTCAGCAGGCCCGCCGTATCGAGACCGGCCAGACCTGGCCGGTCAACATCGGGGACGGGCCCGTCGGCACGGCAGGCGCCGCGCCTGAACATCGCGTTCTGCCAATGAGCAACATCATCGGCATGGACGTGCACAACAAGCAGGGTGAGAGCCTCGGACGCATCGACGACGTGGTGCTGAACCGCGATGGTTCGCTCAACTACGCCGTCATCGCGCACGGCGGCTTCCTCGGGATCGGCGACAACTACATCGCCGTGCCGTGGGATCGCCTGACGCTCGACGCACAGCGGCAGGGCGCCGTGATGGACGTCACGCGGGATCAGCTCGACCGTACGGAGCGGTTCGAGTACCGCGATGGCGCGTGGCCGAACCGGGTCAACTGGCCGTTCGGCGGCGGTGACGCGGGCCGCGACCGCCGCTAAGCCACGAGCACACGCGCACACGCACGCTCGCGGAAACGCGGGTGTCGATTTTCAGGGGGTCGGCTCTCAGGAGCCGGCCCCCTTTTCCTTCGTCCGCTTCCGCCCGCTTCGATTCTTCTTCCGCGTCTTCCGGCTCGCGTCGCCCCAGTGCGAAAGAAACCGCGTGATGAACGCGTGCTCCCCCGCAGAACCGACCGCCAGCGGGGCCAGCGCCATCGCGACTGTCAACGCGGTGTGATAGCCGCCCGACCGGGACACAGTGGCGCGCACGTAGGCGGGGTGGGCCTCGTTGATCCAGATCGTGCTGTCAACGAGGCGGCCGAGTTCGGAGTCCTCCGGCCGCGCCTCGAACTGCACGAGCAAGCCATACCGCGCGGGGCGGCGCCGACCGCTGACGGTCGCAAGTGTGCCGACGATGACACGCTCGTCGCCGCCATCACCACTCTCACCGTCAGCGTCTGCTGGCGCCGATGGCTCGGACGGCACACTCTCACCCCCCGGCCCGGATGGCGGCGTGGGCATTTCGTCGCCGGGCGGGCCCGGCTCCCCCGGAGGATCCTCTCTCTGCGGCAGCGCGGCCGCCCTGTGGCCGTCTGCATCCGTGCCGGTCGACAGGTCCGCGAAGAGCGGTCCTGGCACCCGGTCCGAGCCACGGCCCGGCAGCGGCAGCCGGTTCTGCCCGCCGGCGCGCTGATCGACGAGAGATCGCAGCAGGGGAAAGTCGTCGGCGAGGTCCTCCAGCACACGCTCCAGGTCACGTTCGAGGCGAATCGTGCGAGGCCGCGCCTCATCGCGGGCATCGCCCCAGGCGTTCAACTGGCGGGAGACGACTTCCTGGATGGCCTTCCGGTAGGCCAGATAGGTGGCGCCACGCGGGCCCGTCCGGACGAAGTCATTCTTGCTGAGCGTCAGGCAGGCCGCGAGATCGGGAGCCTCGACCACCGCACTGATGCGAAAGGGGGTCGCGGGAGTGAGCCCCAGCCAGTCCCACCCGCCCTTGATGACCTTGCCGAACGTGCTCACCGCGATCCCGTGCTGGTCGTCTGGAAGGGGCACCGTATGGCGTTCGAGCACTGCGATTGCCGACGGCAGGCGCTTGCGACCGAGCCTGATAGGGATGGTGACGCGCTCGCGTGAGGCAGTCGACACCGGTTTCAGCGGCAGCGCGTCCACCTCGAAGGCGATACCCTCCGGATAGTGCCTGCGGAGGAGTTCGTCGAACGCCGAATCGAGCAGCGGCGCGAAGTGGTGGCGGAGCGCCTCTTCCAGGTAGCCGGCGTCGAGCAGCGGCGACAGGGGATTGTTCAGGCGCAGGCGCACGGCGGTGCCGCGGCCGCCTGCCAGACCCGGCGGCGGCATCCACTTCCAGGGTGCCCGGTAGCGGCTGGCGAGGTGCCACGTGGTCGCCACGTGCGTCTTGCCGCGGCGGGTCTCGGTGACGACCTCGTCGGCGACGAGCAGGCCCAGCTTAATCCCCACCCCGGCAAAGCCGATGCCCTCGCCCCGCGATTTCGTGCTTGCCGCGACGTTATGGTAGCGGGCCAGATCGCGCCGCTGCATCCCTCGCCCGTCGTCCACCACTGTCAGGGTGCCGTCCCCGGCGTTGGGCTGGAAGCGGATGCGGGTCGCGCCCGAATCGAGGGCGTTGGCCGTGATCTCGGTGAGGATCGTCTCTTCGAGTGCGCCCGTGTAAGCATCCCGGAGGTCTTCGAGGAGATGCTGGAGGTCAACGCGTGTTTCGCCCACGCGAGGATCCTATTACAAGGGGTCCCGGGTTGTGACATCAGCGCACGGGTTCCACAGGAGACAGGCGGGTCGAGCACAAAATCACCGGGCGGCGAAGTACTCGCGGCGGGCGCGGACTTTCATCCCGCGCTCGGTCACGCGGACCTGCAGCTTGTGCATCTTGTTGTCGAGTGCAGGCGGTTCGAACCCGATCAGGTACTGGCGATGCAGTTCGTCGGCGACGCGCGCGAAGGTGCTGGCCAAATCCTCGGCGCGGTTGAGTTCGAAGTAGCCGCCGCCTGTTTCGTCGGCAATAGTGGCGAGGCCGGGATCCGGCCGCTCGGAGCGCATGCCACCGCCAAAGCCGCCGAGCCCCCCGCGCCCGGGCTGGCGGAGCGTGGTGCTCTGCAGGCCGATGGCGTACACCATGACGTTCTCCTCGTGCGAGCGGCGCATGACGTCCATGATCGAGCGGTTGCGCAGCCGGAAGTTCATCGGGAAATCGCCACCATCACTGAAGACGAGCACGACACGACGGCCCTCCTGGTCGCTCAGCGCGGTGATCGCGGCGTCCAGGGCGTTCCACAGCGGCGTCGGTCCCTGGTCCTGCAGCTCGTGCCGGATGATGCGGATCAGCTCGTCCTGGTCATTTGTGAATCCCTCGGGATCGATCTGGATGCGCTCGGCAAAGCTGCCGATCCGCGCCTTGTCTTCCGGACGTAGACGCCGGACGAACGCCTCCGCCCCGGCTTCCAGCAGGCGGAAGTTCTGCCGCATGCTGCCGCTCCGATCGAGCATCATCACCACGGAGATCGGCTGGATGTCGTTGGAAAAGACGGTGATCGGCTGCGGTTTCCCGTTGTCGCGGATCTGGAAATGGTCGCGTTCGAGATCTGGCACCAGCCGTCCCTGCCCGTCGCTCACGGTGGCGTAGACCGCGACCGTATTGGCGCCGGTGCGAAACGGCTGCTGCTGAGCCGGTAGTGGTGTCACGAGCAAGGCGCCGGTGAGGGCGAGCGTCAGTAGTGAGAAAGTCCAAGGTTTCATCGGTCCGGTGATTCCCCGACAGGCTGGCCTCCCCATGATCGCACGTTCGCCGTCCTCACCGACCACCTTCAGCCTTTAACCTTCAGCCTTCGGCCTTTCCTTCGACGCTCTGGACCTTGTCGGCGAGCGTCTGGGGGCGGTCGATTCGTGTCGACAGCTTCAGCGACGTGCTGACCCGCGGCGCGCCCATCTGGTGCACGGCCTCGTGGCATTGCCGAACCGCCGCCATCACGGCCTCCCACTCCCCTTCGACGTTGGTGCCAAACGCGTGGAGCTTCGGGTCCAGCCCCGCCGCGCGTAACACCCGCTCGCAGGCCGCAACATAGTCCGAAATCGACACGCCGACGCCGAGGGGGATCACTGAAATCTCTGCAAGGACCTTCATGGCTCATCCTTCCCGTTGATCAGGTTCATGGAGTTCAGCAAATCAGGAACGCCGGACCCGGTCAAGTAACTCGGGCGTGCCAGCCAGGACGAGGCGGTCGGCCGCGGCGAGCGGACGCTGGGGGTCGGGTGCGGCCATGGTGTGGTCGCCACGGGTCACGGCCACGACCGTGACGCCGAAGCGCTTGGGGAGCTGGAGGTCCGCGAGGCTGCGCCCCGCCCAGCCAGGCATGGCGCCAACGGCCAGCTCCTGCACGACGAAATCCTCCTGCTCATGCCCAGCGCCTGTCGGCTCTACGCGGCCGAGGTAATCTACCGCGCGATCGAGGCCAGCCGGCTCTCCTGAAAGGATCAACCGGTCCCCGGGGAACAACTGGAACGACGGGCCAGGATTGAAGAAGCTGCGGCCGGCGCGACTTACCGCCAGGACGGTGACGCCGAACTCGTCGCGCACCGGGACTTCGGCAATGCGGCGCCCCGCCCACATCGAGCCCGGGCTGAGCCGCACCTCGCGCAACCCCGGGGTCGCCGTCGCAATCGCCGAGAGGCGGTCCATCGCCGAGGTGATCGCGTCGGCGGCCTGCTCGGCCGCGTCGGCGTACGGCCGCAACAGCACGTCCACACCCTTCAGCCGCAGCAGGTCGCCGTCATCGGCCGACCGCGCCGAGACCGCGACCTTTCCGTCGTACCCGCGCGTGCGCAGGTGGTGCAGCAGCACCTGGCTGGTATCGAGGTCCGGCGCCGTGCTCACCACCCACTTCACGTCGTCGAGCGGCAGGTGATCGAAGAGATCCGCGTCGTTGGCGTCGCCGTACAGCACCGGCACCCCTTCCGCCCGCCAGTAAGCGAGGGCGGCCGGGTCGAAGTCGATGCCCATGACGCGCCGGCTGCGCAGCAGCAGGTGACGGACGATGCCGCCGCCGTAGCGGCCAAGCCCGAAGACGATGACGTCCGCGGACTCGTGGGCGGGCGCGCCGGTGCCCATCTCCCGGTACGGCGCACGCCGCTCGAACACGCCGAGCCAGGGCGCCAGCCACTCGTACAAGCGGGCTGAATAAATGATCATGTAGGTGGACAGGCCGATGGTGATGAGCCCCACCGTCGTGATCAAGCCCATCGTCTCGGCGGTGATGTGACCGACGCTCACGCCGAGCGCCCCCAGGATGAGCGAGAACTCGCTGATCTGTGCCACCGTCAGGCCGGCGAGAAAGGACGTGCGCTTCCGGTAGCCCATCACGCCCATGATGATCATCACGATGATCGGATTGCCGACCAGGACAAAGAGCGAGAAGATGACCGCGCTGCCGAGCGTCATGCCGAGCAGCGACAGATCCAGGCGCGCGCCGAGCTCGATGAAGAAGAACAGGAGCAGGAAGTCGCGGACGGTCACGAGCCGGCTGCCGATCGTGTCGCGGTAAGGCGTCGGCGCGAGCGAGGCGCCGGCCAGGAAAGCGCCGACCTCGCGGCTGAACCCGAGCACCTCGCCTGCCGCCGCAAGGGCGATCGCCCACGCGATGGCCGACAGCACCAGCAGTTCGGGTGACCGCGCCAGCCTCGCCGTCAGCGCCGGCAACACCCAGACGGCAAGCGCCACAATCACCGCGACGAATGCGATCCCTCCCGCGAACACCACCGCCGCCTGCACCGCGAGGCTGCGATCGCCGGCCGGCTCGGCGCCCAACGCCGTGATGCCGATCATCGCGACGATGACGGCGATGTCCTGGACGATGAGGAAGCCGACCGCGATCCGGCCGTGCAGCGCATCGATCTCGCGCTTGTCAGACAGCAGCTTGACGATGATGATGGTGCTCGAAAACGTGAGCGCGACGGCGACATAGGTGGCCGTGAGCGGCGTCATGCCCAGCCCCAGCGCGATCAAAAAGCCGATGATCGACGTAAAGGCGATCTGCCCTACGCCAGTCGCCAGCGCCACCGGGCCGAGCGTGCGCACCACCGTGAGATCGAGCTTGAGCCCGACGACGAAGAGCAGGAGCGAGATGCCAAAGCTGGCGAGCAGCTCGATTTCTTCGTGCTGCGTCACGATCCCGAGCCCGGCGGGGCCAACCAGGATGCCGACGCCGATGAACGACACGATGAGCGGCTGGCGCAGGGCGCGGCCGATGAAGCCGACGATTGCAGCGATCAGAAGGATCGCCGCAATCTCGACGAAGGGACTCACAGTCATGTTCAGGCGGCGGTGATGGCGGCAGCCGGATGGTCAGGCACGAAACGACACCAGCAGGACCGTCACGTTGTCGCGGCTGCCGGCGTCGAGGGCCGCGGTGAGCAGCCGGTCGGCGAGCGTGGGCACGTCTGCAGGCTGGCTGAGAAGAGCGGACATGGCGCTGCTGTCGAGCGGGCCGCAGACGCCATCCGAACAGAGGAGCAGTAGTTCGCCGTCCCGCAGCCTGCGTTCCTGCACATCCACGGCGGTGTCGGCGTTGGCGCCTATGACGTTGGTGAGCACATGCCGCAGCGGGTTGGCCGCGACCATCTCGTCGGTGATATCGGGATGGTCGGCCCGGATGCGCGTCACCCAGGAGTCATCGACGGTCAGCTGCGTCAGCTCGCCGTCGAAATACGAGTACACGCGGCTGTCGCCCACGCCCGCGTAGCTCATCACGTCGTCCCGCACCAGGGCGGCGGCAATGGTGGTGCCCATCCCGGCGTAGTCCGGGTTGGTCTGGCTGGCGTTGAACACGTGCGTGTTCGCCAGCCTGATGGCCGTGCCGAGGCGATTGGCTTGCAGCGAGAGCGTGGGGTCGATGCCAAACGGCATCGTGATGTCGGCGTCGCGGCCGCTCCTGCTGATGAAGTCCTGGAGCGTGTCCACGGCGAGCTGGGAGGCGATCTCCCCGGCGTTGTGGCCGCCCATGCCGTCGGCCACAATGAAGATCCCGAGGTCGACGCTCCAGTAGAGCGCGTCCTCGTTGGCCTTTCGGACCCGGCCCTTGTCGGTGATTCCGTGCGCTATGAGCATGCCGCCTGGTTTCTTGCCTCGCTGGTGAGCGCGTTGAGTTCTGGATCCGGCGGCGACCGGGTCCCCGGTTGACACGTGCTGGCGCCGAGTTCCAGTTCTGCCGGTCGAGGCCCGGATGATATCAACGCCTCCCGGGGCAATCAACCGGGCGGGCCCCAGCGACCGGCTGTGCGCGTGTTTGCCCGAGCCGCGCCGGCTGCACTAGAATAGGCCGCCCCCGTCAGTTGGACCAGCAAGGAGGAACAATGAAAAAACTCGCCCTGTGCCTCGGGCTTGCCGTGGCGCTGCCGCTGCTGGCGCCCGTCAACGCGTCCGCGCAGGCAAAGGTGCGGATTGCGATCTGGGACTTCGAGAACAATTCCCAGGAAAGCCGGTGGTTCGCCAGCCAGCTCGGCCCCGCCGTGCGCAATCATATCGACACCGCCTTTTCGGAGCATCCGCAGCTCGCAAAGCACTTTTCGGTCGTCGAACGCGACAAGCTGGCCCTGGTGCTGAAGGAGCAGGGCCTCGCCACATCGGGTGCGGTCGACGCCAAGACGGCGGCGAGCGTCGGCAAGCTGCTCGGCGTCCGCTACATTCTCACCGGCGCCATCGACAGCTTCAGCCTCAACAGCGCCAGGGCCTCTACCAGGATGCTCGGCGGCGTCGGCGGCAGCATGGTCGAAGCCGAAGCGGGCATCAGCATGCGCATCATCGATACGACCACCGCCGAGCGGCTCGTGGCCGTGTCTGCCGAAGGCGGGGTCAAGAAGGGCGGCGGCGCGTTCCGTGGCACCGCGATCAGCCGGGACGCCGAGTGGGGCATCGCCAGCGAGGCGATCGAAAAGGCCGCGCAGGACCTGGTCAAGAAGTTCGTCAACGGCAACTACGCGAGCCGCTTCGTGACCGAGGGCGTCAACGCGACGCTCGAAGGAAAGGTGATCCGGGTCGATGGCGACCGCGCCTGGATCAATCTCGGGACATCGGCCGGCCTGAAGGTCGGCGATCGGTTCCAGGTGCTGCGGATCGGCGACGAGCTCATCGATCCCGACACCGGTGCGAAGCTCGGCGCCGACGAGGAACAGACCGGCACGGCCGAAGTGATCGATGCGCAGGAGAAGTTCTCGATCGTGCGCGTCACCGGCGCAGTGGACGCGAAGTCGCTGCTGCGCAAGCAGCCGTAGTTTCGGGCGGCCCGCGCCTACGGCCCGCAGATGAGACGAACTCAGAGTGTCGAACCCGGAGGCACCCGTCCCGCGTTCCTCATTCTGAGTTCTGAGTTCTGAATTCTGATTTTCACTTGCTTCCCCTACAGGTCCGCTTCATCAGCGGCTCGCGGCGCGGGCAGAAAACTGCCTTTCACCACTCCCCGGTTCGCGCCGGCCGGAGCCGCGACAGCGACCTCCTGGTTCCCGAACTGACCGAACCCCTGTCGAGCGGCCGCCATGCGGAGTTCGTCTTCGAGGACGGCCACTGGTGGGTCGTCGATTGCGCATCCACGAACGGCACTCGGCTCAACGGCCTGCCGGTGAGCCGGGCACGGCTGCAGGACCGCGACCGCCTCTCGTTTCGCGATGTCGATCTGGAGGTCCGTGTTGGCGCCGCCCGCCATCTCGGCCGCGCCGCGCTCGGCGCAGCGCTCATCGTGTTGCTCGCGATCATGGGCTGGGTTGCCTGGGAGGCCACGCGCCGCCCCCTCGACGCCATCGCGTCCGCGGCGCGCCGCTCCGTGTACCTGCTGACGATCCACGACGCCGAGCGGCGGACGGCCGTCGGGACCGCGTTCGCCGTGGACGCCTCCGGGCAGCTCGTGACCAACGCGCACGTCGCGGCGCCGCTGGCCGCGCTGCTGGCCACTGCGCAGTCCCCCATCCCGTATGCCGTCGGCGCCGACGATCCCGAGCGACCGCGACGCATCACGGGCATCAGGCTTCATCCCGGCTGGAGGGAGGGCTCCATCTCGAACGATGTGGCGCTGGTCACCGTCGAGCAGGGGCCCGCGCTCTCGCCGCTCCAACTGGCGCGCAGCGACCAGCTTGCAGCCCTCGAGCCCGGAGTGACGGTCGCGATCTTCGGCTTCCCGGCGGCCTTCACCTATCCGGACCGCCCGCTGGGAAGTCTCGCGGTCAACGTCCTCAGGGAGGTCCGGGGCTCACGCTATCTGGTGGTCGGTGTGGCGGTGACCGCGGGATCGAGCGGCAGCCCCGTCTTCGCGATTGACGGCACCGTGGTCGGGATGATCGTGGGAAGCGGCCGGGCAGGTGCCGGCAACGTCGGCACCGAGGTGAACACCAGCCCCGGTGTCGCGCTCAGCGCGGCCGTGGTCCGCGAAGTGCTGCAGTAGCCCTCGTCCCCTGGAAGCGTGATGAGTTGCACGAGTCCCGGGGCGCGGCGCCCGGATCGCAAGGCGCGACGACCGCGCAGAGTGGGCCTAGCCTCCGCCCTTCACCATGAACGCCTTGACCCGCGCCAGCGTGTCGATCGCCACAACCCGCGCATTCTCGTTCGCGCGCTCCGCGCCGAGGCGCTGATCGAAACTGAACGTTCGCGCGGGGGCCATCGGGATCACGCGGTCCAGTTTCGGTGCGTCCCCCATCACCTCGATCGAATACGTCCGCACGGCCATCACTGTGCCGAACTGCTGCTCGCGCCGCTCGTCGATGGCCGTGGCCGTCGCGACAAGGATGATGTCGGCGCGATCCGACGAGCGGGCGATGCCCAGGCGCTCGCGTTCGAGCGCCTGGTCGAAGGCAGCTCGCACGGCGCCGCACACCTCGCCGGCGCCGCGGCATTCCACGAACACGGACGGACTGGCCGGCAGCGCTTGCACGCCTTGCGTGGACGGCGCGGGCGGTGACGCGGCACCTACCGGGGGTGGCGCGGCCCCCGTGAGAGGTGACCCCGTAGTTGCGGGAGGCACCCCACTCGCCGGAGGTGGCGCAGCCTGAGTAGATGGGGCTGCCGCACCGGCGTTCCCGGTTCCGCTGGATGCCGCGGATCCGCCCGGCGCACGCTGCGGCGGCGTGGTCGCGCTGCCACCGCCACCAGGCGCGCCGCTGGCCGAGGCGGACGCCGCCGCCGTCTCACCGGGAGCAATTACCTGGTCTGCTGGCGGACCTGCTGCGGACGTTGATGCTCCTTCGGCCCGATCAATCGGCGGCAATGCTGTTGCCAATGACGCGTCCGGCGGGTGCGACCCTGTGTCCGTCGTCGCCTGCGGCGTCCCGCCGCCCGCCCGCTCGGTGAAAAACCAGAGCGCCCCGCCCAGGCCCGCGATAAGGGCGATGATGGCGGCGATCGAGCCGAGTGCGCCAAGCGAGCTCCCGGGTTTCGGCGTGAAGCCGGCCTCTGGTGTGACGGGCGGGGCTGGCACCGTCGGGCGGGTTCCCCGCAGGCCAACATCCGGCGCGGCGAGCGCCTGCTCCATCCCGGCCTGCGGCGTGGGCATGGTCAGGTCCGGGTCATCAAGCGCCCCTCGGAGGGCGCCCACGGCAAGTGATGGCGACGCGCCGAGCGGTCTCGCGGGTTCCCTGCCGGCGCCCGCTTCCAGCGCCGCGGCAAGTTCCTCCGCGGTCTGGTAGCGGTTGGCGGGATCCTTCTCGAGACACTTGAGCGCGACCGCCTCCAGGAATGGCGGGATGCCGATGTCGGGTCGCCGCCGGGACGGCGGCGCCGGCGTTTCGGTCATGTGCTTGACCAGGATCGCCGGCGTGGACGGATCGGTGAACGGCACCTCGCCGACCAGCATCTCGTAGAGCATCACGCCGAGCGAGTAGAGGTCGCTCCGCCCGTCCACGTCCTTCCCCATCGTCTGCTCAGGCGACATGTACTGGGGCGTGCCGAGTGCGTAGCCGGGCGCGGTAAGCTCGGTCTGTACCTCGTCGAACGTCTTCGCGATCCCGAAGTCGAGGAGCTTGGTTATCTCGCGCCCCTCGCTGTCACGCGTCAGCATGACGTTCTGCGGCTTGAGGTCTCGATGGATGATGTGGTGCCTGTGCGCAAGGGCGAGGGCGCTGGCGACCTGCCGCACGATTGACACGATGCGCGGCGGGTCGATGCGGCCCTGGCGCCGGATCTCGTCTTTGAGGCTCCGGCCATCGACGAGTTCCATCGCGATGTACAGGGTGCCGTCGTCGGTCTGACCGAGGTCGTAGACCGCCACGATCCCCGGGTGGTTCAAGCTGGTGGCCGCGCGTGCTTCGCGCTGGAAGCGCCGGACCACGTCGTCGGAGCTGACGAGCTCAGCCTTAATCAGCTTGACGGCCACCGGCTTGTTCAGCATGACGTGCGTGGCACGGAAGACGGCACCCATGCCGCCGCTGCTGAGATGGCTTTCGAGGCGATACTTGCCCTGCAGCACCGCGCCCACGAAGCGTTCTTCAGTCGGGCGGTGGCCCTCGAGAACCGTGCCGTCCTTCGGGCAGAGCCGTACGTTGGGAGGATAGGACGTTCCGCAGTTGGGGCAGGCGATCATTCGAGATGGCGTCTCCTGAGACGTCGAAAGGATCAGAATTGTAGCCGTTTCGTCCACTTGACAACAAGGCTCCCCGCGCCCATATTGAACCCATACTCTCCTCATTCCACAGGAGGCCGTTCGTTGGACACACCGCCGGATTCGCAAACGGGCTGAACGGGGTTCCACCGAACCCGCGCCGTGTGGCCTCCGGTTGACTCCGGGCACACAGCCCCACCACTACCGGTGGGACCCCGTCTCCGCCCCCCGCCGCCATCCGCGCCGACTGCGTCAGTCCAACGCACCCTGTGCGTCACTCCCCGCACCCTCTGCGACAGTCCCCACTCACCCTGTGCGTTCGTCCCCCTTTCAGATATAGGATTTCCGCGTGACGATCCTGTTCTGTTTCGCCCACCCTGACGACGAAAGCTTTTCAGGGGCTGGAACCGCCATGCGGTGCGCGGCCGCGGGGGCGAAGACCGTCCTCGTCACGGCAACCCTCGGCGAACGCGGGAAGCGGGGAGACCCGCCCGTCTGCGAGGAGGCGGACCTGCCCGCGGTGCGCGAACACGAGTTGCGGAACGCGGCGGCCGTCATCGGGTTCGACGAACTCCACCTGCTGGGATACCGGGATCGTGAGCTGGCCGACGCGCCGCCGGAGGCCATGCGGCGGGTGCTGGTGAGCCACCTTCGGCGGCTGCGGCCCGCGGTGGTCGTCACGTTCGATCCGAATGGCTTCAACGCGCACCCCGACCATGTGGCCATCAGTCGCTTCTGCAGCGAGGCGATTGCCGCGGCAGCCGATCCCCGATGGCACCCGGACGCCGGCGCGCCGCACCAGGTTCGGAGGCTCTTGTGGACCCCGCCCGTCGCTCCGTGGGACGCCGTGGCCCTAGACCTAGACCTGGCCGCGCAACCGGGCGCGGACTTCGTCATTGATGTGTCGGCGTTCCGGAAGCGCCGGATCGCTGCGCTCCGGGCACACCGGACGCAGCACCTGTCGGTCGATCGCTATTTCTTCGATCGGCCAGAGCTCGACCGCATTGTGGACGTGGAGATCTGGCGACAGGCATGGGGGCCGGCCCTGGCCACGCGGCCGAGCCGCGACGTGTTCGACGGCCTCTGAGCAACAGCTCAAGAGTCCTGCTACAATTATGCGCACCCCGCAGCAGCCGCTGCCAGTTGTGCACCTGGCGCCGCCGTGTCAACCGCATGGCCCCGACCCTGATTTCGCATTACCGCCTGCTCGACCAGCTTGGCGAAGGTGGCATGGGCGTGGTGTATCGCGCCGAAGACGTGCGCCTCGGCCGCGAAGTCGCCATCAAGCTGCTGCGCACCAGCGAGGTCCCGTCGGCGGAATGGCTCGCCCGCTTCGAACGGGAGGCTCGCCTTGCCTCGTCGCTGCAGCACCCGCACATCTGCACCATCCACGAGCTGGGCGAGCACGAGGGGCAGCCGTTTCTCGCCATGGAGCGGCTCGAGGGCCGCACCCTCCGGCAGGTGATCGACGACCCGATGCCAGCCCAGCGGGTGATTGGGCTGGCACGGCAGGCGGCCGACGCGCTCGACGCGGCACACCGCCGCGGGATTATTCACCGCGACATCAAGCCAGCCAACCTGTTCGTCAGCTATGGCGACCATCTGAAGGTCCTCGATTTCGGCCTCGCCAAGCTTGCGTCGGCCGGAGACGTTCACGGCGAGCGCGCGCCGTCGAGCCCGACCCTTCCCGCACCGGCCGGGCTCGACCTCACGCGCGCCGGCGATCGCGTCGGCACGACCGCCTACATGTCTCCGGAGCAGGCGCTTGGGCAGCCGCTCGACGCGCGGACGGACCTGTTCTCGCTCGGCAGCGTGATCTACGAGATGGCGACCGGCCGACGGGCCTTCGGGGGCGACGACATCGCGCTCATCGTCACGAAGATCATCAACGGGATACTCGTCCCGCCCTCCACGGTCAATGCTGCCATCCCGGCGCAACTCGAGGCGATCGTCCTGCGACTGCTCGCGGTGGACCCTGCGAACCGGTACCAGACGGCCGCCGAACTGATAATCGATCTTTCCGCGGCGGCCGAATCCCTCGAGCCACGGGAGGAAGCTGCCGCGCTCTCACAGCCCCGTCCCATCAAGCGAGCTCGCCTGCAGGCCGTTGTGCCGCTCGTACTGGGCGCGCTGGTGCTGGCGGGGGTGGCGAGGTGGACGCTGGCACCCCGCGGCGCGGCATTGACGGATCGCGACAGCCTGCTCGTGGCGGCGTTCGAGAACACGACGGGCGATCCCATGTTCGATGACGCGCTCATCCATGGCCTCAAGGTGCAGCTCGGCCAGTCACCCTTTCTCGATATCGTTCCCGACGCGCGCGTCCGCGAGACGCTGCGGCTGATGGGCCGTCCAGACGACGAGGCCCTGACGGCGTCGACGGTGCGCGAGGTCTGCGAGCGGATGGGCGTGCGTGCGATGCTCGAAGGCTCGATCGCACCGCTCGGTGCCAACTACGTGCTCACGTTGAACGCCACCGAGTGCCAGACCGGCGAACCTCTGGCGCGGGCACAGGGCGAAGCCACGAGCGATGCACGCGTGCTGGCGGTCCTCGGCTCGATCTCGTCGTCCATCCGTCAGACGCTTGGTGAGTCACTGCCCACGCTGGAGCGGTTCGATGTCCCGATCGAGCAGGCCACGACGCCGTCGCTGGCAGCGCTGAAGGCGTACACGCTGGGCCTCGAGGAACGCCGACGGGGCCGCGAGCTCGAATCGGTCGCATTTTTCAACCAGGCGACCGAGCTCGACCCCCACTTCGCCGCCGCCTACGCAACGTTGTCGACGGTGTACGGCAGCCTCGGCGAATGGCGTCGAAGCGAAGAGTTCGCCCGCAAGGCGTACGACCTCCGGGACCGCGTCAGCGAACGCGAGCGGCTGTTCATCACCTACCAGTTCCACGACCGGGTGACCGGGGACCAGGACAAGGCCGCTGCCACGCTCGAACTGTGGCGAACCCAGTACCTGCGTGAGTCGCGGCCGTCCAACGCCCTGGCGGTGATTCACAACCGTGTCGGCCGCTACGAGCAGGCGGAGGCCGAGGCCCGCGAGGCGCTGCGGCGAACGCCCGGGCATCCGTTCCCCCTGTCGAACCTCGCCTTGACCTATCGCGCGCTCGGGCGCTATGACGACGCGCGCCGGGTGGCGGAGGAGGCGGTTGCGCTCGGCGTGGAAACGTCCCCGACGCGCCGGTTGCTGTATCAGCTCGGGATGCTGACCGGCGACGGATCGGCGGACGCGCACGTCACCTGGGCGAAGGACCGGCCGCGCGAGTTCGACCTCGTCTCGGCGCAGGCGGAGGTAGCGGCGTTCGACGGCCGGATGCAGGAGGCCGGCGAACTCTACCAGCGTGCGGCGGACATGGCGCTGGCACGCCGGCTGCGCGGCACCGCCTCCGGGTACGCGGCACGGGTCGCCTGGACGGAGGTCCTCTATCGTCCGGCGCCAGAGGCTGCCGCGCGCGTCCGCCGCGTCGTGGCGCTCATCGAGGGCGGGCGCGAGGGGCCCGGCTCCGTGCCGCGCTTCCGCGGGGCGGCGGCCTACGCGCTGGCCGGCATGACGACCGAAGCGCAGGCTATTGTCGCGGAGGCCGAGCAGCGATACCCGGAGTCCACGCTGGTCCGTGACGTGCTGGCCCCCTCGACCAGGGCTGCGCTGGCGCTGCGGCAGGGCCGTGCCCAGGCCGCGCTCGACGCCCTGGAGGCAACCAGGCGCACCGAAACCGGCACGATGGCCGGCCTGGTCCCCGTGTATTTGCGCGCCGAAGCGATGCTGATGGCGGGGTCCGCCGCACCGGCCGCGCGGGAGTACCAGAGGATCCTGGAGCATCGCGGGGTCGATCCCTTTACGCCGCTCATCCCGCTCGCGCATCTCGGCATCGCGCGCGCCAGGGCGCTGGCAGGCGACGCCGCCGGCAGCCGTCAGGCGTACGAGGCGCTCTTCGAGCTCTGGCGAGACGCGGATGCCGACCTGGCCCCGCTGACGGCCGCACGGGCGGAGTACGCCCGCCTCAGCACGCTCGGCCCGGTGCCGGAGCATTCGTCCCGGTAATCCGTGCCGTCCCAGCGCATCTCGCATTACGAACTGCTCGACCGCATCGGCCGCGACGGGCCGACCGAGATCTACCGCGCCCGCGACCTGCGCCTCGAACGCGAGGTCGCCGTGAAGATCCTGCGCAGCGAAGTGCGCGACCTTCCAGGCGCCGTCGCGCGCTTCAGTCGAGAGGCCCGCATCGCGTCGCTCGTCACGCACCCGCACGTCTGCGCCGTGCACGACTTCGGCGACGAGAACGGCCGGGCCTTCCTGGTCTGCGAGCTGCTCGAGGGCCGCGCGCTCGACGAGCTGATGGCCGGCGCGCCGCTTCGGCCCGACCGGCTCATCGACATCGCGATCCAGCTGGCCGATGCGCTCGTCGCCGCGCACCGCCGTGGTGTCGTGCACGGCGGCGTGAAGCCGTCGAACGTGTTCGTCACGACCGACGGGCACGTCAAGCTCCTCGAACTCGGCGCCGTCGCGGCGGCCAGGCCGGATCCCCGTCCCGCCGACAGCCCCTCGGCCGACACCTCCAGCCATGTGGGGGACGCGCAGGTGGATGCGGTCGAGTACTTCCACCCGTACCTGTCGCCGGAACAGGTCGCCGGGCGCCCACCCGACGAGCGCAGCGATATCTTTGCCACCGGCGCGCTGCTCTACGAGATGGCCACGGGCAGGCCTCCGTTCGAGGGACCAACACTCCCTGAGCTCGTGCAGGCGATCGCCGGCCGCGATCCACAGCCGCCGCGCACGCTGAATCCGAGCTTGCCGGGAGCGCTCGAGCCGATCATCATGCGGGCGCTTGCCCGGGCCCCGGCGGCCCGCTACCAGGCCGCCGCCGACCTGTTCGAGGATCTCCGCCGCGTCCGGCGGGCGATCGAGACGCCAGGCCCGGGACCGACGAGCAGCCGGCGCCGAGCGCTTCCGCTGACCGCCGCGGCCATTGTCGTCGGCCTTGCGGCCGTCGTGGCGATTGTCGCGCTGCCCTGGCGGGGGAGCCGGGCAGACTCCGGCTTGGCCCTGCGCAGCAGCGTGCTGGTCGGTCACCTCTACAACGGTACGGCCGACCCCGACTTCGATGGAACGTTGCGCGAAGCGGTGACGGTCTATCTCGAGCAGTCTCCGCACCTGGAGCTCGTCTCGGACGCGCGCATCCGCGCGCGGCTGCGCATGATGGGCCTCGACGCGACCAGCCGCATGACCCACGGGGTCGCCTTCGAAGTCTGCCAGCGCCTCGGCATCCAGGCCATGATCGAGGGCAGCGTGTCGGCGGTCGGCCGTTCGACCGTCATCGCGCTCGTCGCCACCGACTGCACGAGCGGCGAACCGATCGCGCGGGAACAGGCCGAGGTGGAACGGAAGGAAGACGTGCTCGGGGCGCTCGGCACGATCACGGCCTCGGTGCGGGCCGCGCTCGGCGAATCGGGTGTCTCGCTGGCCAGTCACAACGTGCCAATCGAGGATGCGACGACCCCGTCGTTC
Source organism: Acidobacteriota bacterium (assembly GCA_013813355.1). GTDB lineage: Bacteria > Acidobacteriota > Vicinamibacteria > Vicinamibacterales > 2-12-FULL-66-21 > JACCRT01. Next base: position 25,069 of record JACCRT010000039.1, read on the forward strand.
GACGCGCTGAAGGCCTACACCGAGGGGGCATCCCGGCGGGCGGCGGGCGCCGAACTCGAAGCCATTCCGTTCTTGAAGCGAGCCATCGCCATCGATCCTCAGTTCGCACTCGCGTACACGACCCTGTCGAGCCTCTATGGCGGGCTCGGCGAAACGGGACGGAGCGAGGAACTGGCGCGCCTCGCCTACGAACACCGCGAGCGTGTCAGCGAGCGCGAGCGGCTCTTCATCGCGTACCAGTACCACGACCGCGTGTCCGGGGACCAGTTGAAGGCCCGGGAAGCGCTGGAGGTCTGGAAACGCACGTACCCGCACGACTATCGCCCCGCGAACGCCCTCGCGGTTCTGCTGAACCGGCTCGGGCAGTATGACGCGGCCGCCGGCGAGGCGGAGGAAGCCCGCCGCCGAAACCCGGACCACGCGTTCCCGTACTCGAACCTCGCCTATGCGCACCGCGGCGCGGGCCGCTATGGAGAGGCGCGTGCCGTGGCGGAACGAGCGCTCCAGGACAACCTCGAGACGCTGCCGATGCGCCGGCTCCTGTACCAAGTGGCGGAAATTGAAGGGGACGAGCCGGCGGCGCGCCGGCAGATCGACTGGGCCCGTGGCCGCGGGCGTGAATTCGACTTCACCGGTGCTCGGGCACAGGTGGCTGCGTTTCGGGGACGGGTCGACGAAGCGCGCGCGCTCTACCGAACCGCGATCGCCGGGGCCAGGGCGGAAGGTTTCGGCCAGGTCGCCGACGGATACGGGGCGCAGGCCGCACTGATGGAGGCGCTCTATGGCTTCAGCCGGGAGGCCCTCGAGATTGCGAGGCCGATTGCCCGTGGCTCGACCGCCCCCGAAGCCCAGCTCCGCGCCGCGACGGCCATGGCGCTCGCAGGCGCCGCAGGCGAGGCCGAAGGGGTGCTCAGGGGCCTGCGGACCCTCCGGCCGGAAGATACGCTCCTGCAGGCGGCCTATCTCGCCCCCGCGGAGGCCGCGGTGCAGCTCGCCGCCGGCAGAACCGGCCCGGCGCTCGAACACCTGCGCCGCGCTTCGCCTTACGAGTACGGGATAGTCGCCGCGCTCGTGCCCGGCTACCTCCGGGCCGAGGCCCGGCTGCGGGCCGGTGCTCTCGACGAGGCGGCTCGCGAGTTCGCCGCCGTGCTCGACCACCGCGGCGCTGACCCGTTCTCGCCCGTAATCCCGGTTTCCCGGCTCGGCCTGGCGCGCGCACTGGCGCGGAGCGGCGACCGTACCCGCAGCACCGAATCGCTCGACGCACTCCGCGCCGAGTGGAAGGACGCCGATCCGGTCATGCGCCGCCTCCTCGACGCGCGGTGACCCGCGGGCCTACCGCCCCATCCGCGAGATCGTCCAGGAAATACCGAACCCTGCGAAGATGAAGGCCAGCCCACCGGCCACTTCACCGCCGGTCGGACCGACCGGCTGGCGACGGTAGTACTTCGTGTCCACCGCCTTCACCATTTCCGGCGTGGTCAGCTCGATCGCGCGGATGACATCCCCCACCTGTGGCGCGACGGTGGCGGTGAACGGCCACAGCCCGATCACCGCGCCCAGCAGGAGCCCGAGCAGGAACCCGAGCGTCACCCTCTGGTAGCGTGCGAGCAGCAATTTCACCAGGTTGCTGACGCCGACAACACCCGCCGCCACGCCGAAGAGCACCGGGATGAAGACGTGCATTGCTTCCCCGAACATCGCGAGGCCACCGCCCCGCAGACCGTCGACCGCCAGCGCCACGGCACCGACAATCGTCCGGTACTGCCCCAGCACCAGCAGCAGGTAGGCGCCGGATACGCCCGGGAGAATCATTGCCGCACCGCCAGACAGACCCGCCAGGAACAACAGCGCGTAGCCGGCGAGGCTGCGCTCGGTCCCGCCGCCGATCCGCTCCGGATCGACGAACGCGAGCAGCGCCATCAGGACGATCGCTATCGCGGCACTGATCGCCACCTTCATGTCGAGCGGCCGCAGCATCCGCCACAGCAACGGGACGCCGCCCAGTGTCAAGCCGATGAAGAGCGAGTACATCGCCCACTGGTGGGTGTCGAGCAGCAGACCGATCAACCGGGCGAACGCGGCAATCGCCACGAGCGCGGCGATGACGACGCATGCGAGCAGGAGGATGACCTTCGGGCGGAACCTGAACGTCGAGACCTCCGCCACGCTGCCGATGAACTGCGGATAAATGCCGACGGCCAGCAGCATCGTGCCGCCCGAGATCCCCGGCACGAGGTTGGCGAGACCCATCAGGGTGCCGCCGACCGCCGCGCGGATTGCGATACCCCGGGTCGTGAACGCGGAAATGTCGAGTGGAGCGGGAGGATCGGAACCAGCAGGCATAGAGCACGATTATGTCTCAAACGCGGATCGGCTGTCGGTCCCGTCACGACCGACGGGAGATCAGGAGAAGCTCCTGGAACTCTCCGTGTCCGGCGAACCGCCGCACCGGGCAGATTCGTGCGCTCAGGGCAAGCCGCCGCCGGGGCGCTTGAAGAGGTCGCGCAACCGGCGCTTCAATTCGTCGCCCAGCCCTTCTTCGATCGCCGTCATCAGGTCGATGTCGAACGAGGGAGCGTCGGCGGTGCCAGAGATGGACAGCGGAAGCCGGATCTCGCCGCCTGGACTCCGCAGCCGTGCAAGCTCGCGGACACGCGCCACGGCTTCGGCCACGCGCTCAGCGGCAATGGCCGCGGTGCCCCGAAGTGCCAGCGCCCTGTCGAACCCGATCGTTCCGCCTACCCGGACGTTCACGTGCCCGGCGTCGACCCGCAGGTCGGACGTGGTGGCCCGCGCGTCACTCAGCGTGAAGGTGCCTGACAGCCTCTCGAAGCGCGTATCGCGACCTTCCGTCTCGGCCAGGCGCAACGCGTTGTTGACCGCGGCGACCAGCGGGAACTCCCGCAGCACGCCGTTGGTGACGAGCAGCTCCACTTGCCCCCTGACCGTCTGGTCCAGTGCGGCGTCGATGCGGCCCTGCAGCGAGGCCGTGACGTCTGCCCGGCCGTCCACGCGCTGGTCCCGGCCGGTTAACGCGGCCAGGAAGGCGGCGATATCCAGCTCACGCACTCGGCTCTCCATCGTCCAGCGCGGGACGCCGCGGCCGAAGTGCACGACGAGGGTGCCTTGGTGGGTCCCGCCGTACAACGCGAAGGTGGCGGGCTTGAACGAGAGCCGGTTCCCCTGGATTGCGAACGGCGCTTCGAACCTCTCGAGCCGCAGCGGGTCGAGCGCAACCTGCGGGGCGCTCAATCTGCCCTCGCCAGAGAACCGCAGGGAGGAGCGGTCCACGCGCAGGTCCGCGGTAACGGACGCCGGCGCCTGGAGCCGCAGGAACTCGGGGCGATCGCTGCCGGCGAGGCGCAGCAGCTGCGGCAGGTCACGATCCTCGATCGCGTCCGCCGTGAACGCCATGCGCACCACCGATGCGTCGGTCCGGGCCTCACCGGCGATCTGCGCGCCGCCGATCCGAGCGGTGACGTCTGAAAGCCGCAGCCCCCCCTCTTCGATAGTCACGTGCGCGGTGATGTCATCGATCGCCCCTGTCTCGCCAGGCGCTTCCCCCCGCTCCCCGTCGAAGACGAGCACCCGGCCGTTGACGACCCGGACGCGCTCGATCGAGATCCGGCCATCGGTGGTGGTCGCGGGCGCCGGGACTGCCGCGGGGACGTGCCATTGCCCGTCGGCGTCGCGCAGCACGGAGACGGTCAGTCCGTCGAGCTGCACCTCTTCGATGTCGGCGCGACCCGAGAACAGCGTGCCGGTTCGAGGCAGGATACGGATGCGCTGGATGTCGAGCGCGGGCGCCTGCTCGCTGGCATCACCGACGCGGACCGCGCGCCCCGTGAGCGCCACCCGCGGCACGAACGAGACGGAGAGGTCCCCAATCGTGACCGGCTGGCCGAGCGCCTCGCTCAACCGCTCCTCGACCGCTGCGAGCAGCGGCCCCTGCCGCAGCGATTGCCGCACGGCGAGCGCCGCCAGTACCAGCAGGGCGAGAACGACAACGCCAGCTATCGCAACCCGTCGCATGCTCAAGAGGATACCGCCTCGACACGCTTGCGGGCCCGGCCTGCCACTTTCGTGCGAAAGGGCTGGCGGACCTCGCCGCCGCGTTGATGGAGACGGCCTGTTTCATCCTGGACGCCAGGTTCCTGACGTGCAGCGACACGGCAGGCCGGCCCTACGGTAAGCTTCACCCATGATGCGCACCGGGTCCGGCATGTTCACGTACTACGGCGTCGTGCGCGGGATGGCGCTGGTGACGGCACTCTCGCTGGCGGCCTGTGGCGGCGGAGCGAGCGGCTGCGCCGTTGCTCTGCCGTGGGCCCAGGCGACGCCGGACCTGAGCGACGGAAGCGGCGGCACCAACCGCCCGGAGCACCGCGACAAGCCACACCTCGTGCTGGTGTCGCTCGATGGATTCAAGCCGGCTTACCTCGAGAAGTTCGAACTGCCGAACCTCCGTCGCGTCGCCGCGCGTGGCACCCGCGCGCGCGCCATGATCCCGGTATTTCCAACCCTGACCTCCCCGAATCATTACTCGCTGGTGTCGGGCGTCTACCCCGAGACCCACGGCCTGGTGGCCAACAGCTTCTGGGATCCAGATCGCGGCGAGGGGTTCTCCCTCTCGAGCCAAGCAGTGGCCGACGGCACGTGGTATCACGCGGAGCCCATCTGGGTCACGGCCGAGCGACAGGGCATGGTCTCAGCCTGCTTCTTCTGGCCAGGCTCCGAGGCCGCGATCCGGCCGACGGACGCGGGCGACGATCAGCCCGGCATTCGGCCCACGATCTGGAACAAGTACGACGGGTCGGTGCCGAACGAGGATCGCGTCCGCACGGTGCTCGAGTGGCTGCAGATGCCCGACGAGCGCCGGCCCCACCTGATCACGCTGTACTTCAGCGAACTGGACAGCGCACAGCACGACGGGCCGCTCGATGACCCGGCGGTGGAGGCGGCCGCGAAGTCGCTGGACCATGCCATCGGTTTGCTGCTCGACGGCCTCGACGCGCTGCCCATCCGCAATCGCCTGTACCTGCTCATCACGTCCGACCACGGCATGGTCGAGACCTCGGGCGAGCAGACGATCCGGCTCGACGGGATGATCGACGTGACCGAGATCGAGCGCGGTTTCAGCGGGCCGGCGGCGAGCCTCCACTTGAAGGACCCGGCGCGCGCCCCCGCCCTTCGCGATCAGATCAACGACGCGCTCGAGCGCGGGCGCGCCTATCTGCGCCAGGAAGTCCCTGAGGAATTCCACTACCGCGCCAGCCCGCGCATTGGCGACATCGTGGTCATCATGGACGAGGCGTGGACGCTCGCGGCTTCCTCGCGACCGTCGACCCGCGACGTGGAGCGCTGGGGGATGCACGGCTGGGATCCGTCACTCCCGTCGATGCACGCGCTGTTTATGATCACGGGGCCGGGTATCCGCCAGGGGGCGGTGGTCCCGGAAGTCCACAACGTGGACGTGTACCCGTTGATGACCGAGCTGCTCGGTCTGCGGCCGGCGGGAGGCCTCGCCGGCCGGAGCGGGCACATCCAGCGAAGCATCATCGAGTAAGCCGGTCCTCGCGGGAACCGGCGCGCTGCGCTCCGTGATGGCCGGGTTCACCGGCTTCGATCCGGTCGTCTTCGCCGGCGCTGTGGGGCTGCTCTCCGCGGCGGCGATCCTCGCCAGCTACGTGCCGGCCCGCCGGGCGACCCAGGTCGCCCCCCTCACCGCGCTGCGGACCGAGTAGGGAGCGCCGTCGCGCCTGTTTCGGTTCCTGGAATTACAGAACCGTCGGAGCCTGGCACCGAACTGTAAGGGACTCCGCCACCACCCGACGGATTTCCGCGAAGATTTAGCCGATCCCCGCGGCCTTGAAGTTGCAGTGTGCCCGTTGGAGATCTGGTTCCGCATGGACTTTCGCGAATACGCCTCCCACGAAACATCCGCAGTTGTCAGCCGCCTCCTAACGAGCCAGGCCGACGCGCAGATCCGTCGCGCACGCGAGGCGCTCGACCTAGCGGCCCGGGAGCTCGATACCTCGGTCGCGCCGGTTGGAGCGGAGGACGAGATCCGCGACCTGGTCCAGCGGATCGAGGCAGCGGCCGGCATCGCCGTCCAGCGCGTGCAGCAGGAAGCCCAGAAGACGCTGCACGCCGTCGGTGAAGAGCTCGCCGCGGCACGTCGCGAGGCCGCCGACGCCAACCTCGTGGTGACGACCCTGCGCGGTGAGGTCGCAGCGCTGGTCGATCGCGCCGGCACCGCCGAAGCCGACCTCGACGCCACCATCGAAGCACACCGCCAGATCGAAATGGAGCTTGGCGGGCTTCGCGAACTGCTCGAAGGGAGCCGCGCGGAGGCGACCAGGCTCACCGCGGAGCTCGAGGCCGGGCATGCCGAGCGGGGCCTCCTGGTTGAGACCCTTGCGGCCGCCAGGGAATTGCAGGCCCGGGTGGAGTCTGCGCTCACCGCCGCGGAATCCGCGGTTGCGGAGGGAGCCGACTCGCGCGCCACCCTCCAGGAAGAGCTCGTCGCCGCGCGGGCCCGGATGACGACGCTCGAAGAAGCACGCGCCGCGCTGCAGGCCGATCTCGAGACGTCGCAGGCCGCCCTCAGGGCGAGTGAGACCGAGGTCGATGCGACGCGGGCTGCGCTGGCGGAGGCCGAAGCAAACCTCGAGACGTCCCGGACGGCGTTGAACAGGGCCGAAAGCGAACGCGACGCCCTCGGCGGCGCGCTGAAGGCGGCAGAGGCCGAGCGGGATCGCATGACGCTGCTCGAGGCCGCCGCGTCAGCCTGCCGGGAACTTGGTGCGGCCGACTCCATGAGCGGGCTGCTCGAGATGCTCGTGTCACAGGTCTCGAAGCAGTTCACGCGCGCCGCGATCTTCCGGGTCAAGGCCCACCACCTCGAGGGGGAGCACGCCGTTGGATTCGATGCCGCCACCGACGTATCGAAGCTGATCATCCCGCTCACGCTGGATTCGCTCGTCACGCGGGCGCATGCCTCTGGCGCGTTCGCTCGGCTCGGGCCCGGTGACGGCTCGGCGGGACCAGCCCCTTTCGATGGATCCCCGCACGTGGCCATCGCGGTACCTATTACGTTTCAAGGTGACATCCTCGCCGTACTGTATGCAGATTCCGACGACCCGGCGGCGGGGCCGCACGAGGAGCGCCCGGCCTTTGCATCGGTCCTGGCCGGCCACGCCACGGTGCTGCTGGGACGAATGTCACAGGAACTGAAGACGCTACAGGAGTTGCGCGATTACGCGTCGATGCTGCTTCAGGAGGCACAGCAGATGTACGCGGCCGATGTCGAATCGGGGCGCGGGGAGGCCGAACGGCGCCGGCGCCTGCAGGACACCCTCGACTGCGCCCGCCAGCTCTACGCCCAACGCGCCGCCCTCGAGGGATCCGCCGCCGCTGGGCTGCTCGACGAGCAGATTGCGGCCGCCATCACCGCCGCCCCAGACACGCCCTTCACCGAGGATCTCGCCTTGGCCGCCGGCCACGGAGAAAACGCGCGCCGCAGCGCCTCCTGACCACACAGGCAGTAGGCAGCGGGCTGTAGGGCCGTGTCTTCCGTGGCTATAGTCCCTCCACATTCAAGGCAGAGAACAGGTGGATGAACACTGCCGACTGCCGACTGCCCGCTGCCCGCTACCCGCGACTCTGTGGTACAACCAATTCGGCTACTGGCGGTCAGCCGGTGGCGTGTTTGTGTCCAGAACCAACGAGGAGCAGCTCATGCGCAAGATGCTCGTGATGGCGGCGGCGATCGCCCTCCTGGTCCCTGTCGTGCCCAGCGCGCAGGATCAGGATGCGGATCGAAAGGTCGCCGGCGGGGGAATCAAGGCAGCCGGCTGGCAGGGCCGAATCGATCCCGCCGCCGCCAAGAAGGGCTCGACGATCAACGACTCGAAGTTCGAGCAGCAGGGAGATGCGCTGCATCTCTCGGTCGGTCCGGCGGCAATTTACTGGAACCCGAAGCACACGGCCAGCGGAGACTACACGGTCAAGGCGACCTTCCGGGAGGCCAAGCCCGACACCAGTCATCCCCACCCGTATGGAGTCTTCATCGGCGGTCACAATCTCGACACCCCGGATCTGTCGCTGGTGTATTGCATCGCCTACAGCGACGGCACGTTTCTCGTCCGCGGCTTCAACGGACCCTCCGTCGTCCAGGTTGGCAAGCGCCAGCCACACGCGGCCGTGCAGAAGCCCGGGACCGACGGCAGCGTCACCAACGAGGTCGCCTGGAATGTACGTGGGGGCCGAGCCGAGTGCGCCATCAACGGCACGACGGTCGCCAGCTACGAGCGCGCCGAGCTGGTCGCGCCCGGGCGCCTCGAATCGACTGACGGGCTTGCAGGAATCCGCGTGAGCCACAACGTGGACGCTGTCGTGACCGGTTTCGGCATCAGCAAGTAGACACAAGAAGGGCGGGAC
>JACCRT010000007.1 GCA_013813355.1 Acidobacteriota bacterium
CATCATGGATGCGCTCGGCCGGCGATGGCAGTGCGCCACCATCCAGCTCGACTACCAGATGCCGCAGCGGTTCGGCCTGAAGTACGTCGGGGCCGACAACGCCGAGCACCAGCCGATCGTCATTCACCGCGCGATCTTCGGCAGCTTCGAGCGCTTTATCGCCATCCTGATCGAGCACTATGCGGGCGCGTTCCCGCTGTGGCTGGCGCCGGTGCAGGCGGTGGTGGTGCCGATCGCGGACCGGCATGCGGGGTTTGCCGGCTCGGTTCGGGATCGCCTGGCCGCGGCCGGCCTCCGGGTCGAGCTCGACGACCGGCAGGAGAAGATTGGATATAAGATCCGCGAGGCCCAGCTGCAGAAGATACCCTATATGCTGGTTGTGGGGGATCGCGAGGCGGCCGAAGGCACCGTGTCGGTCCGCAGCCGGGCGGCGGGCGACCAGGGCGCCTGCACCGTGAGGGCTTTTGCGGAAACCGCGCGCGACGAAGTGCGCGCGCGGGGGGCCGCGGTGCTGAGCGCCGCGGGCTGAACGTCATTCCCGGACGCGCGCCGGCGCGCGCCGCGTTCGGGGGTTTGTCAGGGGAGGTACTTATCGCTTACGACCGCAGCCCGCGGCGGGACGACCGCATACGGGTCAACGAACGGATCAGGGTGCGCGAGGTGCGCGTCATCGACGACGCCGGCGAGCAGCTCGGGATCATGCCGCCGCAGCAGGCGCTGACTATCGCGCGGCAGAAGGGGCTCGACCTGGTGGAAATCGCCGCCACGGCGACGCCGCCGGTCTGCCGGATCATGGACTTCGGGCGCTACCAGTACCAGGAGCAGAAGCGCGCCCGGCAGGCCAAGAAGCACCAGAAGATCATCGAGGTCAAGGAGATCAAGTTCCGGCCCAAGGTGGACGAGCACGACTACCAGTTCAAGAAGAAGCACATCGAGCGCTTCCTGGCCGACGGGGACAAGGTCAAGGCGACGATCTTCTTCCGTGGACGTGAGATGGCGCACCCGGAAATCGGGCGCCGGATCCTCGAGCGCCTGATCGAAGACCTCGCGGAGGTCGCGATCGCCGAGACCATGCCGCGACAGGAAGGCAACCAGATGCACACGATCCTGTCGCAGCGGGCGGGCCGCAAGACGGCGCCCAAGAAGGAAGCGCCACCGGACGTCGCGCCGGCGCAGTAACAGTAGGCAGTAGGCAGTAGGCAGAAATACCATACAAGGGAAGCAGTCAGCATCATGCCGAAGTTGAAGACGCACAAAGGCGCTGCAAAGCGGTTCAAGAAGACTGGCTCGGGCAAGTTCGTCCGTGCCAAGGCTTTCAAGCAGCACATCCTCACGAGCAAGCCGCGCAGCCGGAAGCGCGGCCTCAAGGGCACGGTCGTCGTGTCCCCGGCGGACCACGCGAAGCTTCGCCTGATGCTGCCGAACTCGTAGAAAGGACGCTGGCAGCTCGCAGCGGGCAGCTGGCAGGAGCGAGACACGCCACGCGTAGGCCCGACCTTCAGGTCGGGCGATCATCGTGTAAAACGTGACAAGGGAATTGCAATGCCGAGAGTAAAACGTGGAAACGTCCGGCGCGCGAAGCGGAAGAAGCTGCTCGCACGCGCCAAGGGCTTTTATCAGACCAAGAGCAAGCTGTATCGCGCCGCGAAAGAGTCGGTCGACACGGCGCTCAAGTATGCGTACGTCGGGCGCCGCCGCAAGAAGCGGGATTTCCGCCGCCTGTGGGTGGTGCGCCTCAACGCGGCCGCACGTGAACATGGCCTGACCTACGGCCACCTCATCGCCGGGCTCAAGGCGGCGGGCAATCCGATCGATCGCAAGACGCTCGCGGAGCTGGCGGTGTCGCATCCCGCCGCATTCGCGAAGCTGGCGCAGGTGGCGGCCGACGCCAGGCCGGCGCCCGCCAGGGCCGAGGCCCAGCCGACCGCCTGAGGCTCCGTTTCACCGCTTGCCAAACCGCAGAAGGCACGGCGCATCGCGCGTCGTGCCTTCTGTGATGTACGCTGATCCCCCATGACAGACCCCGCACGCGACATCGACGCGCTGCGCACGCAGTTCGCCGAGGAACTCGCCCGGGCGTCCGGCGAGCCGGCGCTCCGCGCCGTGCGCGATCGCTACCTCGCCCGAAAAGGGGGGCTGGTATCCGCCCTGTTGCGGGGCCTGGGTGCCGCGCCGGCCGAGGAACGTCCTCGACTCGGCCAGCTCGTAAACGCGCTGAAGCAGGAGATCGAGACCACCCTCGACGCGCGGGCATCGGAGGCCGCCGGGGCGCGGCCGCCCACGGGCGCCGTGGACGTGACGCTTCCGGGCCGCGTCCCCGGCACCGGCCATCGCCACCCGCTGACGCTGCTGCGCGAGCGCATCGAGATGATCTTCAGCCGCATGGGGTTCCTGGTCATCGAGGGCCCCGAGCTCGAAGACGACTATCACAACTTCGAAGCGCTCAACATGCCGCCGGAGCACCCGGCGAGGGACATGCAGGACACCCTGTATCTCGCGGCGCCGGTGCGCTCGCTCGCCGGCAGCGCGGCGACGCTCCTGCGCACGCATACGTCCGGCATGCAGATCCGGCACATGGAAACGCACCCGCCGCCGGTCCGGCTGATCGCCCCGGGGCGTGTCTACAGGCGTGACAACCTGGACCTGACGCACACGCCGATGTTCACGCAGGTCGAGGGACTCGTCGTCGGGGACCACGTGACCCTGGCCGACCTGAAGGGGACGCTGTTCACGTTCGTGCGGGAGCTGTTTGGCGAGGACCGCCAGGTCCGCTTCCGGCCCAGCTTTTTCCCGTACACGGAGCCGAGCGCCGAGGTGGACATCAGCTGCGGCGCCTGCGGCGGAACCGGGATCGATTGTTCGATGTGCAAGCGCACCGGCTGGCTGGAGATCCTCGGCAGCGGCATGGTCCACCCCGCGGTGTTCGAAGCAGTCGGCTACGACCCCGAGCGCTACACCGGCTTCGCGTTCGGCATGGGCATCGAGCGCGTGGCGCTCCTCAAGTGGGGCGTCGAAGACATCCGCCTTTTCTACGAGAACGACTTCCGCTTCCTGGAGCAGTTCCCGCTGTGAAACTCGTCTATCCGTGGCTTCGTGACTTCGTCCGTGTGACCGAGGACGTCGAGACCGTCGCGCGCGAGCTGGGCCTGCGGGGGTTCGAGGTCGCGTCTGTCGAACAGGGCGCGCACCCGGTCATCGACTTCGAGATTACCGCCAACCGCCCGGATTGTTTGAGCCACCTGGGGCTGGCGCGCGAAGCCGCCGCGATCTGGGGCCTGCCGCTGCAGATGCCCGGAATGGCGATGCCCGCGCCGGGTCCGGCCGAGGATCTCGACGTCGAGATCGCGGACACCGACCTGTGCCCGCGGTATTGCGTGCAGGTCTTCGAGGTCAAGAACGGCCCATCGCCGGCGTTCATTCGCGAGCGGCTCGAGGCGGCCGGCATACGCGCGATCAGCGCTGTCGTTGACGTCACGAACTACGTGATGCTCGAGCTCGGCCAGCCCATGCACGCCTTCGACCTCGACCGAATCGAGGGACGGCGCCTGGTCATCCGCCGGGCGGTCCCGGGCGAGCCGCTCCGTACGCTCGACGGCCTGGAGCGCGCGCTCGAGGCCGACATGCTGGTGATCGCCGACGCCTCCCGGGCGCTGGCGGTCGGCGGGGTCATGGGCGGCAAGGATTCCGAAACCGGGCCGGCCACGACGCGCATCGCACTCGAGAGCGCGTACTTCCAGCCAGCGTCGATCCGGCGCACCAGCAAGGGGCTCGGGCTGAAGACCGAGGCATCGTCGCGATTCGAGCGCGGCACGGACGTCAACGCGCCGCCAGCCGGCATCGCGCGCGCGGCGGCCCTGCTCGAGCGGATTGGCGCCGGCCGTCCACTCGGCTCACTCATCGATCGGTATCCATCCCCCACGCGGCCGCTCCAGATCCGATTGCGGGCCGCACGTATCGCGCGGGTGCTCGGCCAGGAGGTCCCGCCGGCGGACGTGCCGCGCATCCTGGCGCCGCTCGGCTTCCTGGTTGCGGAAGGACGCGACGCCGACGAGCCCGGCTGGCTCATTACCGTACCGACATTCAGGGTCGATGTCCTTCGCGAAGTGGATCTCGTCGAGGAGGTGGCGCGGCATTTCGGCTTCGATCGGCTGCCCTCGACCTTCCCGGTCCTGTCGGCGCCGCAGGCACCGCTCGATCCCCGGATACTCAGGGACCGCCTCCTCCGCCAGCTCCTCACGACTGCGGGGTTCTCGGAGTCGATGACGTTCGCGTTCATCGAGCGCGAGGCGGCGATGCCATTCACCGAGCCCGGCGGGCAGCCGCCCGCCATCGCGAACCCGCTCTCGGAGAAGTTTGCCGTGCTGCGGCCATCGCTGCTGCCCGGGCTCATCGATTCGTGCGCGCACAATCGCCGCCGGGGGCGCAAGGACGTCCAGCTGTTCGAGACGGGCAGCCGCTACACCTCGGCCGGCGAAGGACGCGCAGCGGCGTTCTGCTGGCTTGGCTCGGCCGTCCCCCCACACTGGTCCGGTTCGGGCCGCCTGGTGGATTTCTTCGATATGAAGGGGGCGTTGGAACTTGTGTGCGCCGGTTTTGGCGTCCATGACCCGCACTTCGCAGCGGTCGATCGCGCGTACCTCGCACCTGGACGCGCGGCCGAGGTGTTCGCGGGCGACGTACGGCTCGGCGTCCTCGGCCAGCTGGCTCCTGTCCTTGCCGAGGCCCGCGGCCTGCCGGCGGGAGAAGAGATCTACGTCGCCGAGCTCGACACCGAGTTGCTCGGCCGTGCCGCTGCCGGCGATACGCTTCGGGCGGAGTCGCTCCCCCGCTTTCCGGCTATCGTCAGGGACGTGTCGGTCCTCGTGGACGAAGCCTTGCCTGCCGCCGCCGTTCGTGGCACTATCCGTGCAGCGGCCCCCTCGACGCTCGCCTCGGTGGTGGAATTCGATCGCTACCAGGGCAAAGGCATTCCCGACGGCCGGATCAGCCTCTCCCTGCGGCTGACGTTCCGGTCCGCCGAGCGGACGATGACCGACGACGAGGCGCAGGACGCGATGGACCGGATCGTCGCCGCGCTCGCCCGCGAGCACGCGGCGGAGCAGAGATGACTGACGTGCATCGTCGCACGTAGCACGCGACAGAGGAGTTTTCGTGGCAAAGAGCGCAGTGGCAACCCGGCTGGTGGACTTCGAGCCGATCGATCGTCTCGAGGAGAAGGTCAAGATGCTCGTGGGCATGGTCGATCGGCTTCGCGCGGAGCATGCGCGCTCGGCGGAAGCCAACGCTACCCTGACGCGCGAGATCGAAGCCATGCGCTCGAGGATGTCCGACGCCGAAGACACGGCGGTCGAACTGACGACGCTGCGCGAGGAGCGGGATCTGATCAAGTCGCGCGTGGGTGACATGCTGCAGCAGATCGAATCGCTGAACCTGTAGCCGGCGTTCCGACGGAGCCGCGGCGTCCGTTGGTGTTTCGAGTTCGCATTCCGACTTCTGAGTTCCTATGGACCAGCCGCCGCGTGTCGTCAACGTCGAGATTCACGGGCAGCAGTACCCGATCCGGAGCGGCCTGGATCCGGCCTACGTGTCGGAGCTGGCGGCATACGTGGACGCCAAGATCCGCGTAGCCTCGCGCGAGACGCCCGCCGGTGACACGATCAAGCTCGCCGTGCTGGCGGCACTCAACATCGCCGACGAATACTTCCGCGCGCGCGACGAGCAACAGCGCCGCGAAACGTCGTTCGCGAACCGGGCCGGCGAACTCGAGCGCGTGCTGGACCTCGCGCTCGGCCTCGGCGAATCCGAAGCGCTGGCGCGCTGACGGCATTCGCAGTACAATCCCCCACAGGGTTTCTGTTCCCTGCTTTGTGCGTGATGGCTCGGGGGCTCGTTTGAGCCGATGTTTCATCCCAAGTGAATCGCGACGTCGCGTGGTGTGCATGCCTCTGTCAGAGGAAGCCTGAAGCGCGGCTTGTGCAGCGGTTCCACCTGCTCTAGCAGGTTCATCCGACCTCCCCACACGGCAAAGCGGGGTCTTTTTCCTACTCCCGCAACACGAGCTGTGAGCCCGGTCGGCGCCGGCCGGGTTTTCGCTTTTTCAACGACGGGAACTCTGATGGGTTCAGCGGGTACGTTCGCCAACGTCCTCCTCGTCGTCGTTCCCCTGGCCGCGCTGGCTGCGATCATTTTCTTCACCGGCCGGGCGACCGCCGCGCGCCGGCACGCTGCCGATCGCTCCCTGGAGGATGCCCGAGCCGCGGTCGATCGGCTGCTCCAGGACGCACGCGACAATGCGGAGCGGGTGCAGCGCCAGGCCGAGCGGGACGCCGAGTCGATACGCAAGGAAGCGGCGCTCGAGGCCCGTGAGAAGGCGCACGCACTGTCCGCGGAGGCCGAGCGGCTGGCCCGCGAGCGGCGGCAGGAGATCCTGAACCTCGAAACGTCCCTCGCCGACAAGACCCGGGGGCTTGCCGATCGGCTCGCCGAGGCACACCGGCTCGAGCAAACCCTGCGCGGGCGGGAGGCAGCGCTGGCGGAACTCGAGATGAGCGCCGCCGACCGGCTGCAACGGGGCGAACAGCTCGTCGCTGACCGTCAGCGTGAGCTGCAGCGCGTGGCAGGGCTCTCGGCCGACGAAGCCCGCGACCTCCTGCTGAAGCAGCTCGAGGGCGACGCCCGCCGCGATGCCACGAACCTGGTGAAACGACTCGAGACTGAGGCTCGCGAGACAGCAGGCGTCCGCGCGCAGCAGATCATCGCCGACGCCATCCAGCGAAGCGCCGCCGAGCATGCGATCGAGACGACCGTGTCCGTCGTAGACCTGCCGAGCGACGATCTCAAGGGCCGGATCATCGGCCGCGAGGGACGGAACATCCGGGCGCTCGAGACCGCCACCGGCGTCGAACTGATCGTCGACGACACGCCGGGCGCCATCATCCTTTCGAGCTTCGACCCATTCCGACGCGAAGTCGCCCGTCAATCCATCGAGCGCCTGATTGCCGACGGCCGCATCCATCCGGCCCGCATCGAGGACGTGGTCGAGAAGGTGAAGGCCGAGATGGACGACCACGTCAAGCGTGACGGCGAGGCCGCGGCCTTCGAGCTGGGGCTTTTCGACCTTCACCCGGAGATCACGCGGCTCATGGGGCGGCTGAAGTTCCGCACGAGCTATGGGCAGAACGTCCTCAGCCACTCCCGGGAAGTCGCCTTCCTGGCCGGTATCATGGCGAAGGAACTCGGCCTCGACGGCCAGGTCGCCACGCGCGCGGCCTTCCTCCACGACATCGGCAAGGCGATCGACCGCGACGTGCAGGGCACACACCTGGAGCTCGGCCTCGAGTTCCTGCGGCGACACGGGGAAGCTGAACCTGTGCTCCAGGCCGTGGCGGCCCACCATATGGACATCGACTGGCCGTCGGTCGAAGCGATGATCGTCCAGGCCGCCGACGCCATCTCGGCCGCGCGTCCGGGCGCGCGCCGCGACATCCTCGAGTCCTACGTGAAGCGGCTCGAAAAGCTCGAGGGCATCGCCGAGTCGTTCGATGGGGTTTCCAAGGCTTTCGCACTGCAGGCGGGCCGCGAAATCCGCATCGTTGTCGAGAGCAACAGGGTATCGGACGAGGAAACGGTCTGGATGTCGAAGGATATTGCCCGCCGCATCGAGAACGAGCTCGAGTACCCCGGCCAGATCAAGGTCACAGTCATCAGGGAGACCCGCGCCGTTGAAATCGCCCGGTAACGACGCCGGCCGCGCGGGCGAGCACGCGATTATCGGCCGGATCCTTGGACGTCTGCCAGCGGCCCCTGCCTCGCTCGTCGTCGGGCCCGGTGACGATGCCGCGGTCTGGACGCCGCCGCGTGGCAGCCTGCAGGTCCTGACGACAGACGCCCTCGTGGAGGGCGTGCACTTCGACTGGCGGTTTTCATCCCCGGCGGATGTCGGCTACAAGGCACTCGCGGTGAACGTCAGCGACGTGGCCGCCATGGGCGGCGCCCCGCACCTCGCACTCCTGTCGCTGATGCTTCCGCCGGAGATACCGCTCGATACCGTCGATGGTCTGATGGACGGCCTGCTGGTCCTGGCGGCCGAGGCACGCGTGACGCTGGCCGGCGGCAACATCACTCGGACGTGCGGGCCGATGGTCATCGACATGACGGTCGTCGGCAGCGCCCGGCCCCGAAAGCTCCTGCGACGGGACGGAGCGCAGCCGGGAGACTTCATCTACGTGACCGGCGCGCTTGGCGCCTCGGCGGCCGGGCTCGACTGGCTCCGCTCATCTGTCGGCACCAGCCATCCGGGGACGGAGGCCGGACCGGGGGATCCGGCGCTCGCGGCGTGCGTCGCGCGATACCGCCGGCCGGGGCCCAGGGCGCGGGTTGGTGCGCTGCTCGGCCGCAACCGCGCGGCGAGCGCTTGCGTGGATCTCAGCGACGGCCTCGCCGACGCCGTGCGGCAGGTCGCGGCGGCCAGCGGCACGGGCGCCCTGCTGGACGGAAGCGCGCTGCCGCTTCACCCAGGCGCGCGGGCCTGGTTTGCGGCGAAAGGTGTCGATGCTGTCGAGGCCGCCGCGGCCAGCGACGACTACGAGCTGCTGTTCACGGTGCCGCGCCGGCGGCTTGGCCGGCTCAGGGCGGTCGTGCGGGAAGCCCGCGGCGTGGTCGTCACCCGAATCGGCGAGGTCACCGCGGACGGTTCGCTGGAGATCCGCGAGGGTGAGGGGCGCCGGCAACTGCCGTCCGGATACGCTCATTTCACTAACACCATTTAAATCAACATTTTAGCTGGCCATCCGCACGGGCCGCCTGCTTTGACCTCAGCCGCCGCCGCGGCTATAGTGGCCTTGGGCCCTGTCGACCGGGCCGGT
The DNA here is from genome assembly GCA_013813355.1 of Acidobacteriota bacterium. Lineage (GTDB taxonomy): Bacteria > Acidobacteriota > Vicinamibacteria > Vicinamibacterales > 2-12-FULL-66-21 > JACCRT01. The sequence goes on from JACCRT010000007.1 coordinate 8,865, forward strand.
TCATCATGCTGATTTCACGGTCCACCTGGCGGAAGGTCATGGTGACGGCGGCCGCCGCCGTCGGCTTTGCCCTCCTGTACGAGGTGACGGCTCTCGATTCGCGATTCGCGGCGCACCAGGCCGAGCTGCGCCAGGACACGGCGACGCCGGAGCCGGGCGCCCGGCTGCGCTTCACGGCGACGGCCTACTGCAAGGGCACCACGACCAAGTCCGGGGTGAACGTCCGCAGCGGCATTGCCGCCGCGGATCCGGCGCTGCTGCCTGTGGGGTCGGTGGTCCGCGTCGAGTCGCTGGGCGAACAGTGGGACGGTATCTACACCATCCTCGACACCGGCCCCAAAGTGCAGGGGCGCCACATCGACATCTACATCTGGAGCTGCCACGAAGCGCTCGAACTCGGGCGCCGCCGGATGGCACTGACGGTCCTCCGCCTGGGCTGGAATCCGCAGACCAGTAAGGCCAGCCTCGTCGAGCGGCTGTTCAAACAGCGCGAGGCCTCGAAGCCCGTTCGGGTCGCCGCGCCGCCGCCGGCCACCGTGCCCACCCCGGAACAGCCTGCGCCCCTGCCTCGCGATCCCAACTGGGATTGACCCCACGAACGAGCGCCGATTGACACCGACGATGCTGTTGGGCCGCTTCCTGGCCGGCGCGGGCGCGCCTGCACGCCAGCCAATTGAGCTTCTGGATCAGCTTCCGTCCGCGCCAGGCTGGCCGTCCCGCGATCGGCCCGATTGGCCCCCGGGCTGGTCCACCTCATACAATGCAAGCGCGGAACCGATCAATCCGCTGATCGGCGCCGCCGGTGTCTCGGCCGTCCCGATGTCGGCCCGGGTCGTGAGCCGCGTCGGCACCGAAGCCAACCCGGACAACATGCTGCTGATGCACGCCGTGGGCCCCAACGTGGCGGGTGTGATTGGGTCGGCCGTCGCGGCCGGGGTTGTCCTCACCCTTTTGGGGGTAGGAAACACAGGAGAATAAACGCTTCATGCTCGACACATTTGCAGCCTGGCCGGCGGTCTGGCAGGCGCTTGCGGCCTCGACCTTCACCTGGGGCCTCACCGCGCTGGGCGCTGGGGCCGTTTTCTTCTTCCGCGAGGTGAGCCGGAAGTCCCTCGACACGGCCCTCGGCTTCACCGCGGGGGTCATGATCGCGGCCAGCTTCTGGTCGCTCCTCAATCCGGCGATCGATCTGGCCGAAGAGATGGGCATGGTGAAGTGGATCCCGGCCCTGGTGGGGTTCCTGGCCGGGGCGCTGTCGATGCGGCTCATCGACTTCATCCTGCCCCACGTCCACCTGTTCGGCCCGATGACGGAAGCCGAAGGGGTCAAGACCTCCTGGCGGCGCACGACCCTGCTGGTGCTGGCGATCACACTGCACAACATCCCCGAGGGGCTCGCGATTGGCGTGGCGTTCGGCGCCGTGGGCGCGGGCTTCGAAGCGGCGACGCTCGGCGGCGCGATCGCGCTCGCCATCGGCATCGGCATCCAGAACTGCCCGGAAGGCACCGCCGTGGCGGTGCCGTTGCGCCGCGAAGGGCTCTCGCGCGCCAAGGCCTGGTGGTACGGCCAGCTCTCGGCGGTCGTCGAACCCGTCGCCGCGGTCGTGGGCGCGCTGGCGGTGATGATGATGCGTCCGCTTCTGCCCTATGCGCTGGCCTTCGCCGCCGGCGCCATGATTTTCGTCGTCGTCGAGGAGGTCATCCCCGAATCTCAGTCGGGCGGCCACGGTGACTGGGCTACCATCGGCGCCATTTTGGGGTTTTCGGTCATGATGACGCTCGATGTGGCGCTCGGGTAGGGCGCGGTGTTCCGGCGCGCTGGCCTGACCGCCCCGGCCCGCTGCGCGTGAACGCGGCAGGTCGGGCCTACGCCTGCTCCTGGTATTGCAGCTGGTACAGCTTGAAGTAGGTGCCGCGGTGCGCCAGCAGTTCCTGGTGCGAGCCCGCCTCGCGCAGCTTGCCATGGTGCAGCACCAGGATCTGGTCCATGTCCTGGATGGTCGAAAGCCGGTGCGCAATCGCGATGCTCGTGCGGCCGGCCATCAACACGTGCAGCGCATCGCGAATGAGGAGCTCGGTTTCGGTATCCACGCTCGAGGTCGCCTCGTCCAGCAGCAGGATGCGCGGATCGAAGGCCAGGGCCCGCGCGAACGACAAGAGCTGCTTCTGGCCGACGGACAGCGTCGCCCCGCGCTCGGCGACGGCGCTCTGATACCCGTGCGGCAGCCGCCTGATGAATCTGTCCGCGTGGACGGCCTCTGCCGCGTGCCGCACCGCCTCGTCGGTGACGCTTGCGTCGCCAAGACGGATGTTCTCGACGATCGTGCCTGAAAAGAGGTGCACATCCTGCAGCACGAGTCCGAACATGCGCCGCAGCGCCGCGGGATCCATCGCCCGGACGTCCACGCCGTCGATCGTGATCCGCCCGCGGGTCACGTCGTAGAAGCGCAGGAGCAGGTTGATGAGCGTGGACTTGCCGGCGCCGGTGGCGCCGACAATTCCCACCCGCTCGCCCGGCTTCACCTCGAACGACACGTCCTTGAGCACGAAGTCGTCGTCGTTGTAGGCAAACCAGACGTGTTCGAAGGCGATATGTCCCGCCTGGGACCGGTGGGCTGCATTGAGGACGGCCGTGGCCTTGCCCGCCGTAGCACCTTGCGCGGAGGCGGGTTCGGCGGGGCTCGCGATCACCACCGGCGTGTCCAGCAGCGTGAAGATGCGCTCCGACGAGGCCATGGCGCCCTGCAGGACGTTGAACTTCTCCGACATGTCGCTGATGGGCCGGAAGAACCGCTGAGAATACTGGATGAACGCCACCAGCGCGCCGAGCGTCAGGGTGCCCTCCAGGCTCCAGACTCCGCCGAACCAGAGAATCAGGGCCGCGGCTACCGCGGCGATGATCTCGATCACCGGGTAGAACACCGAGTAATAGAAGATGGAATCGACGTTGGCGTCGCGGTGCTTCTGGTTCGTCTCGTCGAACTGCGCGAAGCTGCGCCCTTCCCGCCGGAACAACTGCACGGTCGCCATGCCCGTGATGTGCTCCTGCAGGAAGGCGTTGATGCGGGCGATCCACAGCCGCACCGTCCGGTAGGAATCGCGGACGTTGCGGCGGAACCATTGGGTGACGATGACGATGAGCGGCAGGACGGTGAAGGTGACGAGCGCCAGGCGCCAGTCCATCACGACGAGCACGATCATGATCCCGGCCAGCGTGAACACGTCGCCGAAGATCGACACGACACCGGCGGTGAACATCTCGTTGAGCACGTCCACATCGCTCGTGACGCGCGTCATCATCCGGCCGACCGGGTTGCGATCGTAGTACTTCACGTCGAGCCGCTGCAGGTGCCGGTAGATCTGCATCCGCAGGTCGTACATGATGCGCTGGCCGGTCATCTGCAGCGTCCAGGTCTGCAGGTACTCGAGCGCAAACGAGCCCACCAGGATGAACAGGAACGCGAGCGCGATCCGGTTCAGCCCCTCGAAGTCCCCCGTCGCGATGTACTCGTCAATCGCGAGCTTCACGAGGTAGGGTTGCGCGAGCTGGAGCACCGACGCGGCGATGATGGCTGCCAGCGCGACGGCGACCCGCGCCTTGTAGGGACGGAGATACCCCAGCAGCCGGCGCATCAACTGCGCGTCGTAGGCCTTTCCGAGGATGTCGTCGTCGTGCATTTCTGGTGCAGGCAGCCTTGGAACCGTCGCCTGTTCAGGAGGCGGCCAGCTCCTCTTCCAGGAGCTGGCGTCGGTACATCGCGGCGTACACGCCGCCGGCGCGCACGAGCTCGTCGTGGGCGCCTTCCTCTACGATCTGCCCGTCATCCAGGACGTAAATGCGATCGACTGCCCGCACCGTGGAGAAGCGGTGGGCGACCAGGATGGACGTCCGAAGCCGCATGAGGCCTTTCAGCCGTGCAAGAATTTCCTCCTCCGTATATGTATCCACCGCCGATAGCGCATCGTCGAGAACCAGGATTCGTGGATTGACCATGAGCGCGCGTGCAAGGGCAGTGCGCTGCTTCTGCCCGCCTGAGAGCGTGATGCCACGCTCCCCCACGACCGTGTCATAACCCTTTGGGAAGGAATCGACGTCAATGTCGAGCCTCGCCACCGAAGCGACCTCGCGCATGCGCGCCTCGCCGGCCTCGGTTGCCGGCACGCCGAACCCGATGTTGCCCGCGATGGTGTCGGAAAACAGGAACGGCTCCTGGGGCACCATCGCGATGGCCCCACGGAGGCGCAGCAGCGGGATCTCACGGACGTCCACGCCGTCGAGGAACACCGTGCCGGGCGGCGGCTCGTGAAGGCGTGGCAGGAGGTTGATCAACGTGGACTTACCGGCGCCGGTCCCGCCCACGAACGCGACCGTCTGGCCTGGATCGATGCGCAACGAGATATTCCCGAGTGCCGGACGGTCGGCGCCCGGATAGGTGAACACCAGGTTACGCATTTCGATGGCGCCGCCGAGCGGCGCGGCCCGACCGGCGTCGGTGACGTGCGTGTCGCTGATCGCCGGGACCGCATCGAGAATCTCGAGCATGCGCTTCCAGGAGGCGAGCCCGCGCTGCAGGATGTTCGTCACCCAGCCGAACGCGATCATGGGCCAGCTCAGCAACGCCAGATACGCGTTGAACGCGACGAACTCACCGAGCGTCAGCCCGCCGCGAATCACCTCGCGGCTCCCGAGCCACAAGACGAGCAGCGCGCCGAACCCCAGAAACAACGTCATGCTCGGGTAATAGAGCCCCTGCAACTGGATGAGCCCACGGTTACGGCGAACGTATTCTTCGTTGGAGACGCGGAACCGTTCGATTTCATGGGCCTCGCGCGTGTACGCCCTCACGACGCGGACGCCCGCCAGCGATTCCTGCACGATCGCGCTGATGTCGGAGAGTTGTGCCTGGATGGCCTCGAACCGGTGGTGAATGGCGGCGCCGAAATACTTCACGCTGATCGACACGAGCGGCAGCGGCAACAGCGCCATCAGCGACAGCCAGGGGTTGATGGACACCATCAGCACGATGGCGACGACGAAGACGATGACCGTGCTGGCAGAGTACATGATGGCCGGACCGACCATCATGCGCACGGCGTTCAAGTCGTTCGTCGCGCGCGACATCAGGTCTCCCGTGCGGCCGGCCTGGTAGTACCCGAGCGGCATTCGCTGGAGGTGCGCGAAAAAGTCGTTCCGGATGTCGTATTCGATGTCGCGCGACGCCCCGATCATGATCCGGCGCATCAGGAACCTGAACACGCCGCCCACGCAGGCGATTCCGACGAGCAGCCCGGCGTACATGGCCAGCTTGCCGCGGCTCAGCCCGACGATCAGGTCATCTATAGCGAATTTGAGGATCCAGGGCGACAGCAACTGGATGGCGGTCGTCACGACCACGCACGTGAGACCGAGTGTGAAAGACCGCCGGTAGCGAACGACATATGGCAGCAACCGGCGAAGAGCAGCTCCCATTCACCTGAGTATAACGTTCGTGCTATCCTCACTGAGCCTTTCCCAGCAGGCCAGCGCATCCATTTTGAACATTCCGGGGCGAGAACACTCATGCGTACACGAGTCGCACCGTCCGTAATCTGCCTGGCGTTCGTTCTGTTTACCGCGCCCGCCTATGCGCAGTACGGCGTCTCGCGGGCGCCCGACCGCGCAACCGGCGAGCGCTACCACTTTGAAATCAGCACCAATTTCTGGAACCCCACGCCTGACCTGATCATCAGCAGCGAGGCGCTGGGCATCCCCGGCTCTGACATCGACTTCGTGCAGGACCTGGGCATCGAGCAGTCCCGCTTCCGCCAGTTCCGCGCGGTGCTGAGGCCGGCGACAAAACACAAGTTCCGCTTCGAATACACACCAATTTCGTACAACGCGGTGAGCAACCTCAGCCGCACCATCATCTTCAACGGCATCGCCTACCCGGTGACGCTGCCGGTCGACACGTCGCTCGACTGGAAAGCTTACCGCTTCGGCTACGAGTGGGACTTCATTTACCGCGACCGCGGCTTCCTCGGCCTGGTCCTCGAAGCCAAGTACACCGACGTGCAGGCCACGCTCGAGAACGTCATCGACACGCAGTTCGTGCATGCCCGGGCGCCGATTCCGGCCATCGGGATCATCGGGCGCGGCTACATCATGCCGAACGTCTCGATTACCGGGGAGTTCAGCGGCTTCAAGCTGCCGGAAGGGATCAGCGACGACTACCGCGCGCGATACTTCGACTTCGACATCTACACCACCATCAACTTCACCAACAACGTCGGCGTGCAGGGGGGCTACCGTTCCTTCGACGTGTTCTACCGGGTCGATGACGACCAGGGGGCGTTGGTGTTGAAGGGACTCTACTTCGGCGGCGTGGTGAGGTTCTAGGCCTACTGCCTACTGCCTACTGCCTGCTGCCTAACAGCGTGACCCACACGCCGAGATAACGATTGTCGCGGCTGCCGGCTTCCACCTCCGATGGGCGGAAGCCGGCGGCCGACGAGACCGTCAGCAGCCCGGCCCCTCGCCCAGGCGTCACCGGCACCGCCAGGCTGCGCTCTTCGCCAGGGCCCATGTCCAGCCGCTCCCGCCACTTCCCGGCTTCGATTTCCACGCGGTTCTCCACTGGCCCGTTCCGCACGAGCAGCATCGCGACGCCGGTGCGCTCGTCGGGCTGCACCACGACGGACGAGGCGCGCTCGCCCGCCACCCAGAACCCCTCCGGCTCGGCGTAGCTGAACTCATCGAGGAAGAAGGCTGCCCCGCCCGCGTAGCGAACGGCTTGGCGCGCGATTGCAGGCGAGAGCCGTTCGGCCGGACGCACGATCGACAGCGGCTCGACCAGCATGCCGCGGACGTTGCGCCGAATCGTGTCGTCGCCGCGAACGATGATCGCCCGCACGGCGATCGGAAACTCGACGACGAGAGGGCCAGGAGACGTGCCGACCTGTTCTGTATGCAGGGCGAATTGATCGCGGCCGATCCCGATCATGACCCAACCCCCGCCCTGCCCTTGCAGGGTGAGGCGGTAGCGGCCCGCAGGTACATTGGGGAGGATGTAGAGCGGCCGATCGTCGCGACCGGCGCCACCCTGGGCCGTGGCGCGCGGGGGGTGCAATCGGAGCATCTGCGCGACGTCGCCGGGCGCGAGGCGGCGATAGGATGCCGGATCGAACGTCACGATCCGGGATTCCTCGCCCACCCGCCGCAGCAGTTCCAGTTGGCCCGGCGTCCGGGTCGTGACGTCGGCCGCGTTGGCTCGCCACACGATCGGGACGATGCTCATGCCGGCGGCGACGAGCACCATCACCGTCAACGTGCCGAACACCGCACGCGACCGCGCCCAGGGCGCACGCTGCAGGGACCGCAACACGCCCCAGGCGGCCGCCAGACCGACACACCAGATCGCGGCATCCCGATACAGTTCCCCTTCCCGCCCGCGCCAGAACGCCGGCAGCGATCGGCCGAGGTCGAGCGACGGGTTCAGCCATTCGAGCCAGGCGGCGTAACCGTCGCGTGCGTTGTAGGCAAGCCGCCCGCCGTCGACGAAGACGAGGACCGCCGTAGCGAAAATGGTGAACGCCAGGGCCGCCCAGATGGTGGCGCGCGTGGCCCGCTCCCGGATGGCGAGCCACCCCAGCGCCGCCGGGATCGTCAGCATCGGCAGGACGGGCACGACAAAGCGGGCTGGCGCGCTCTGCCCGCCCCACCACATGGCAAAGTGCGTCACCACGAGCAGGTACGGGACGAGCACGAACAGGTACTCGAGCGCCAGCCGGCGGTGCTCGCGGCGCACCATCATCGTCCACAGTCCACCGAACGCCAGGATCAGCACGGGCGCATAGGCGAGCAGGCCGAAGCGCTGATCGAGGAGCAGCCCGACGAAACCTCCTGGAACGTGCGTAAACGATCCGGACTCGGCGCCGTAGGGCGCCGACGGGTCCGGCGTGCCGTAGATTGCCACGAAGTACGCGACCCAGCCGAGCGCGCTGGCGGCCGGGACCGCCAGAAAGGCCACCGCCTTCCCCGCCGCGTTCCTCGTCGTCGCCATCCGCCAGAGAATCAGCGCGCCCATCCCGCCCGCGATCAGCGCGAACCGCGTATGCATCCAGGGCAGCACGGCCAGCGCGGCGCCGTGCAGCAGCCACGGGCGCGTCCCCTCCTCGCCCGAAGCCGCCTCGTCGCGTGCGCGCAGCAGCGCCCAGACACCGGTGAGCGCGAGGAGCCCCCCCGGCGCGTCCGGGTACACCGTGAAACTGTGAAAGACGGAGGTCGTCGACAGCGTGACGGCCGCCCAGCCGAACCAGGCGGCTTCCGCACGGGCGGTGACCATGTAGGCGAGGCGCCACGCGAGGGCGCTGCCTGCGGCGGCGAGGATCACGAGAAAGATCACGGCACCCGGGTATCCGGCAAGGGCGAACGCGGGCGCCACCAGCACTGAAACCCCGGGCGCATGAATCGAGTAGATCTCGCCATCGCGCCCGCGCACGCGGTAGTCCGGCTGCAGGGGCCCCCGGTAGTACGCCAGGTAGTCCCCTCGCGCGTGGTTGTTCTCGATCTTGAGATCGCCGTCGGTCAGCAGGCTCTGCGTGATGACCAGGTAGTGTGGCTCGTCACCCCCGGGGATTGAGGGCGAAACCTGCCACGCCGCCACGGCGAACACGATGAGCGCGCACCCCCCGGCGACCAGTGGCGAACGTGGCAGCGCGCGCAGCATGTCACTCCCTGGCGCGATGGCGACCAGAACGACGGCGATCCAGACGAGCAGACCCAGGGAATGGCTCCAGAACTGGAAGACGGGCGGGAGCGCGGCGGGCACCCACGGCAACACCAGGAGCGCAAGCAGGAGGCATGGCGTCGCGCGGCCGCCGCGCCGGACCAGCAGGAAGGCGCCGGCGCCGGCTGCCAGGGCGAGGATGATGGCGTCCGTCGATAGTGGCAGCAACGCCACCCGGCTGGCGTCGGCGCTGGTGAACGCCTGGGTGCCCTGCGACAGCCAGGCCATCACGGCCGTCGCGGCGACCACGCACGCGAGAGCAAGACGGGAGGGCGCTTGGCGCGTCGGTGCCGAATCCAAGGTCACGATGCCGGGCTCGCGGCGGCGCACCGCAGCGGGCATTCTACTCTCCTGACCCTGTCCCCTTCGGACGCGTCGAATCGCCAGGCTTCTTCGTGGTGGGCGCCGGCTTTTTCGTCGCCGGGGCCGGCTTTTTCGTCGCCGGGGCCGGTTTCTTCGTTGCCGGAACCGGTTTCTTCGTTGCCGGAACCGGTTTCCTGGTGGTGGGCGCGGCAGGTGTGGCGGTCGCGGGAGCGGGCTTTGCTGCCGCCGGCCCTCCCATGACGGGCAGCGGCCGCCCGCCCCCCCGCGCATACAGCATCCGGTAGTTCTCAGCCGTCCCGAGGATCCGTTTCACGTAGTTCTGCGTTTCGGGGAACGGGATGTCGTCGATGAACTCGTCCTCGTCGATGCCCGGCCGCTCGGCCTTCCAGCGGACGATGCGGTTCTCGCCGGCGTTGTAGCTGGCGAGGGCGTAGTGGGTGCCGCCAAACTGCTTGCTCAGTCGGGCGAAATACAGCGTCCCGAGACGCAGGTTGATCTCGGGATCTGTGAGCATGGCGGGCGTGAAGTTGCGAATTCCTGCTGACTGCGCGAGCCGCCGTCCGGTGGCGGGCACGATCTGCATCAGCCCGACCGCGTTGGCCGGCGACTTGATCCGCGGATCGAAGGTCGACTCCTGCGCGATCAGCGCCGCCACGAGGTAGGGGTCGAGCCCGTGGGTTTTCGAATGCCGCTCGATGGCGTCCCAGTAGGTCAGCGGGAAGATGACCTCCAGGATCTCGGTGGGCAGGTCCTGCCCGCCGGCCGTGAGGAACTGCGGGTACGTGCGACGCATCAGGTTAATGCCGCGGCGCAGTTCGCCCTGGCGGCTGTACACCCAGGCCATGGTGGCATCGATGGCTGGCGAGGGTCCCGAGGCGCGCTGCGCGTGACGCAGCTCGTTCAGCGCGTCGTCATACAGTTCGTTGGCGAGCAGCAGGCGGATCGTGCGTTCGTTCGGCAGCCGCGCCAGAGTATCGGGTTCGGGGACAGTGCGGGCTGCGGCGGGCAGCACGAGTTCATCGGTGCGCTTGCCGGCGCGCGCGCGCAACGTCCGCTCGGCGAGCCGGCCGTAGTACGAGTTGCCATAGTCGGTGTAGACCAGGCGCATGCGCGCCTCGGCGGGGCCGGCGGCGCCGAGCCGCGCGTGCGAGCGACCTGCCCAGTAGAGGAACAAGGGGCGGTAGTCGGAGCGGGGAAAGTTCAGCGAGCCCTGTTCGAACACGCGGATGGTCTCGGCATAGTCGGCGGTCTTGTACTTCCACCAGCCGTACTTCCAGGCGGCACGTTCGGCGCGCGCCCCAAAGGGGAAGCGGCGGAAGAGTTCGCCGAAGACGTCGGCGGACTGGCCGTCCTGTCCGACCAGGATGTAATGGGTGCCCAGGCTGTTGAGGGCCTCCTCGGCCCACGGGCTCTCGGGAAATTCCTGGACGAGTGCCCTGGCAAGCCGAACGAAGTCGGCGTGGTCCTCCAGCTCGCGGACGGCACTCAGGTAGAAATACCGCGCTTCGTCGCGCCGCTTCGCGCGGTCGAGGAGCGGCCGGAGCCCGTCGCGCGCGGCCGCCCAGCGGCGGAGGTGGAAGTCCGCCTGCGCGATCCGCAGGTCAGTCAGGTCGCGGTCATCTCCCGAGGTGTGGCGCCTCACGTCCGCAAACGCCGCCCTGGAGTCGGCGTACCGCCGGGCGCCGTAGAGGATCTGCGCCCGGCCGAGGTCCGCCTTGTACCCGCGGCTCTCGGCATGCGCCGACAACCCGGTCAACTGTGCGCCGGCGGCGGTCGCGCCCGGCGTCAGCGGAAACTCGTAGTAGACCCGGGTGAACGCCGCCGCGGCCTTCCGGCGATCGCCGGACGCCAGGGCCGCGCGGGCGAGACGCGAGAGCACGTCGTCCGAGAGGGCGGCCTTGTCATCTGCAAGGCGCTCGTAAATCCTGATGGCGGCGGCGTGGTCCTTGTCCGCCTCGGCCGCCTGAGCGGCGCCGAGCGCGGCGGCGACGGCCAGGTACCCCGTGGGCTTACGCTGGACCAGGGATTCGAAGGTCCGCCTCGCGTCCTTGGTCCGGCCCATGCGCAGCTCGGTCATCCCAAGGTAGTAGCGGGCGTAGTCGCCGAGGGGCGAGCCCGTCAGCGCCGGCGTCGCGAAGAGCGGCAGCGCCTTCGAGTAGTCGGCGGCCCGGTAGCGCCCGAGGCCCTGAACCAGCGGAACGTACGGGACGTTCGACTTGACCGTCCGGTCCGAATCTGGCGGCACGAGCCACAGCTCGTTCAACGTGCCGGGCAGCGCCGCGTGAGCCGTGGGGGCGGATTGCGGATCGGGGGCCGGCGGCGCGTGCTGCAGCAACAGACCCAGGAGCACGGGAAGAATGACGGGGCGAGTCAAGATGAAGGTCAACGCCACTCCGGAGCCCTCGGGGGGATGATCAGCCGAGCAGGGCCGCGTCGCCGTCAGCGAGCGTCTGCACGAGTTCCTGCTGGAAGAAGGCCTCGCGACCTGCAAGCGACGAGGTAATCCGCTCGTCGTACAGCCGCCGCGCGCGATCGATCTCCGGCTCGAGACGGCGGAGAAGGTCCCGCTTCTCCCGGCCGACGCGAACGGCGGCCTCGTTGTAAAGCTTGATCTCGGAAATCAGCAGGCGTGCGTACCGCCGCGCGCCCTGCTCATCGTCGGAGCGCTCGCGAGGGCGGGCGGGCGCTCGCGCGTTGCCATCGCGGATCAGCCTCAGTGCCTGCGCCGTGCGAATCGCCGTGAGATACGCCAGCCGAGCCGATGCATGCCGCCCCAGGATTTCCACGGCGTCCGGCCATCCGGCCGGCGCGGCGCCCTCGGTTCCCTCGTCGGAGTAGAGCACGCCCACGACCTGGCCGCCCAGCGCCAGCGGAACCGCAAGGGCCTCGCGCCCGACTCCCAGGGCGGCACACTCGGGGGCCGTCAACCCGTCGCCCGCCCTGACGGCCACGGCGGACTGCACGGCCTGGCGCAGAATCCCCGCCTCGGTGGCGTCCGTGCGAATGCTCTCGTGGGACAGCGCGGCGACCAGGGGCAACTGCCACTCTTCGAGTCGCGGACCGTTGATGACGAAGAGCGCCGCCCGCGGGGCCTCCACGGCGGCAGCTGCCGCGGTGAGCGCCAGGACGCCCGACAGCGTGTCGGCCGCGTCGAGGGCAGCGATCGCCTCGAGCAGCCGGGTGGCGTCTACGCTCGGCGCCCGATCGAGCCATGCTTCGCTGCTGCGCCGCTCGGCTTCGAGGGCGCGCTGGGCTTCCGCGACAGCACCTTCGGCCCGTTCGCGCTCTCGATCGAGTTCCGCGCGCGCATTCTCCCGCTCGGCTTCCCTCTCCGCCTGTGCCACCACCCGTTCGGCGTCGATCGCCACTTGCGCCGCGGCGCGCTCCGCCTCGATTGCCTGGCCGGCGCGCTGCCGTTCCTCGGCCAGCGCGTGCTCCAGTCGCTCGCGGGCCTCCACGGCGGCCGCGTGTTCGGCGTCGAGCCGTACCCGTATGGACTCGGCCTCGAGCCGCTGTTCCGCCTCGGCCTGGACGGATTCGATCTCGGACGCGAGCCGGGCGCTCCACTCGGCCCGGGCCGACTCGAGGCGCACGGCCCACCGCTCGTCGGCGGCTCGCTCGGCCTCCACCCGCACCTGCTCGAGCGCCAGCCCGTGACTTTCACCAAGGGCGCTGAGCTGCGCATCGATCTCGACCTGTATGCGCGTACGCAGGCCGTCGATCACGTCATGGATGGGCACATCTGACTTCATCGCCTTCTCGGCCATTATGGGGAGCCGGATCCGCCAAGTCAAGGCGCCTCGGAGAGCTGCAAATCCAAGCACGACAGGGATTTGACGCCGCTCGACCGGGGCCGTACAATAGGGCTCTCGTCGGTCGTTCAGGGCTCGGCGAGGCAGGCACATTCGTGGCACTTCGTCAGTGGCACGTCATGTCAGGGGGCGACCTAGATTCGACGGAGATATTGTTTCGCAGGATGCGTGCCGAGGACCATTCACCTCGTAAATCCAATGGAAAACAACATAACTGCGAACACGCAGCTCGCTCTCGCAGCCTAAACCCCTGTGAGCGTCCACTCCGGTCAGCCTGCGGGCCGGTACTGGATGTCATTTAAGCAGGCTGGCTGCTGACGGTTGCCTCGGACGTCAGCGGCGAGATTTTTCGGGGTTGGTGCCTGGCGGTTTTTCCGCTTCTACACGGCGGGCACGACAATTCAGAGGCGGATACGCATCGTAGATTCCTGCGGGGATGTATTTTCGGACCCGGGTGCAAATCCCGGCGCCTCCACCAACCGTCGCCCATGAATGCACGCGACGGTTGGTTGTCCCGCCGAAGCGCCGCCAGGCGCGAAGGCGGATAAACATCTTCACCAGTCACCGCCGGAGCCCCGCCAGCGAGCCATCCCGTGAGGGCCGCGCCATGACGCACGCGGCGTGCGCGACGGCGCGGCGAGCTGCGAGGGCTCGGCCCGCCCGTGCATCACCTCGCGGCCGGCGGTCGTGAGGCCGAGCGTCCGGTACTGATCCGCCGAGACCCGCACGAGGCCGGCCGCCACCAGGGCGTCGATCCAACCGCTGAGGACGTCGGCCTGCTCGTGGCGCAGCACCCCGGCTGCCGCCGCCTTCGCGAGGGCTGGCTCCACCAGATCGATCGCATCCGCCCCGGCCCCCCGAGGGTGGGAATCGCGACTGCGACCAGTGTCACCGGCTCGCGGCCTGGCGGCGAGCCCGGTCCAGGAGATCACTCACACCGGCCTCCTCGGCCACGAGCGACAGGTAAGCTTCGTCGAGACGTCCCTGCTGCACGACCAGGATCGACAGTGCGTCCCGCCACTGGCGCTCGGACGCTTCTCCACCCCGGCGATACCAGAGGAGCTTCTGCAGCAGGATGTCCTCGGGGGAGTGAACGTGGATGAACCGGTCGGGCTGCCAGGCGACCTGCACGCGACGGCGCCGCTCGAGCTGACGCTGGTCGAGGGGTGAGCCGGCCACGAAGAGATCGACCTTCGCGCCCGACATCTGGTGAATGAGGTTCGAGGTCGAGCGGTGGCGGACGGCGCGACCCACCGCATCGACGTCGGCGTAGAACGCCTGCCCGAGCGCGGCGACGAAGGGCTGCACCTGCTGCGGCCCCATCTCGACCACGATGTCCACGTCGATCGAGGCGCGCGGTTCACCGCTGAACGAGCTGGCGAGCGACCCTCCGATCGTGTAGCGGATACCGCACGCGTCGAGCGCATCGGTCACGAGCAGCGCCACGCCGAGGAGATCGATCATCGGGCGGAGGGCGGTCGGCCGGCGAGTTCCGGGTAGGCCTTGAGGGCCATGTCCCGCCCGAGCGTGAGCTCCGCGTAGAGCGCGACGACCATGCGCTCGGAGGCGTCGGGATGGCGTTCACGCAGCCCCGCGACCGCGAGCGCCCGCGCCGCACGACAGGCACCGTCGATGACCTGCGCCCGTTCGACGGTCGTCATGCGCCGCCAGACCTCCACCTGCCGCCGCTCGGCCTCGGCGGTGGTGTCGCGCGAGAGCACGGCGCGGCCGGTCGCGGGCGCCGCCCGCTGCTGCCGCCGGTCGTCCATGGCGCCATTATGCCGCAGGGGCATCTCCACGCGCTCACCAGATGCGCACGCGATCCTGCGGCGCGATCCAGAGCCGGTCGCCTTCCGTGACGCCGAACGCCTCGTACCAGGCGTCGATGTTCCGCAGCGGCGCAAAGGCGCGAATTTGCCCGGGCGAGTGCGTGCCGTTGGCCAGCTGCTGCCGCAGCGCATCGTCGCGGAACCGCGTGCGCCAGACCTGCGCCCAGGCCATGAAGAACGCTGCTCGCCGGCGAAGCCGTCGATGACCGGGGCGGGCTTCCCGTCGAGCGACCGGCGATAGGCGTCGAGGGAGATCGTCACACCGCCGAGATCGCCGATGTTCTCGCCCATGGAGTTGCGGCCGTTGATCCGGAACCCCGGCAGCTGCGGAAACTCGTACGACTCGTACTGGGCGCCCAGCCTGGCCGCCTGCGCCTCGAACCTGGCCGCGTCCTCCGCGGCCCACCAGTCGCGCAGCATGCCCGCGCCGTCCGATTTGCGCCCCTGATCGTCGAAGCCGTGAATGATCTCGTGGCCGATGACGCCGCCAATGCCGCCGTAGTTGACCGTCGGGTCGGCGTTGGGATCGAAAAACGGCGGCTGGAGGATCGCCGCCGGGAAAACGATCTCGTTGTACACCGCGTTGTAGTAGGCGTTGACCGTCTGCGGCGTCATGCCCCACTCGCCCCTGTCGATCGCCTGGCCGATGCGCGTCCGGCGGAAGTCCCATTCGAACTGCCGGGCGCGTGTGGCGTTGCCGAACAGGTCGCCGGTGACCACGGCGAGCGCGGCGTAATCGCGCCACTGGTCGGGATACCCGATCTTCAGCCCGAAGTGGTCGAGCTTCTTCAGCGCCTCGGCGCGCGTCTCCGGGCCCATCCACTCCAGCGTCTGCAGCCGCGCGCGCATCGCGGCCTTGACGTTGGCGACGAGCGCGTCCATCTTCGCCTTCGCATCCGCGGGGAAAGACAGGCGCACGTAGTCGCGGCCGATGGCTTCACCCATCGAGTTCTCGGCAAACACCACCGCACGCTTCCAGCGCTCGCGCTGTTCTGGCTGCCCCGAGAGGAACCGCAGGCGGAACTCGAAATGCGCCTCGACGAATCGCGCCGACAGCAGCGGCGCCGCCGCGTCCACCACGTGGAACGCATGCCACGCCCGCAGCGTGTCGAGATCCGCCTTCGCGAAGATGGCTGCCATGGGCGGCACCGCGGTCACCTGCGACACGACCGCGCGCTCGGCGCGCTCGATGCCGGCCGCCTTGAAGAACACCGGCCACGGGAAACCCGGTGCGTCGCGCTGCAGATCAGCTGTTCCTTTCATGATCGACTGCCCATGAGGAAGTATCGGACGAGTCAGCCGCCCTCACCGTCCACGACCCGTCGAGCGTACTCGCGAACGCTCGTGAGCGCGACAGCCAGTTCCCGCTGCAGCGGGGAGTCGATCGCGTCCCCGCCTGCCGACTGCGCTCCGAGCGACATCCCCGAGGCCTTGCGCTCATCGAGGAGCACCACTGCCCGTGACAGCACGCCGACCACGACCCGCGGGATCCGCCTCGCCTTACACACGTGCGGCCGGAGACCTCCTCGAAAATTCGCACCACGGCGTTCGGCGGGAGCGCCTCCGGGCCGCCGAGCGGCACGTCGCGGTTGGCCAGCCGGGGGTCGGTCAGCGCCAGCACGCAATACTCCGCGACGTCGTGGACGGAGATACCAGATCGTCGGCATCGTCGAAGACTTCCCTGCGCCGACGTCGGGAACCGCCAGACCGGAGCCGAAGGTCTACCGGGCCACCACCCCGGAAGGTGCGCATCCGCTGACGATGGCGCTGCACCTGCACCCCGGAGACGCGGAGCCCTGGGGCACTCGACTGCGGCACATGGCTGCCGACGTGGACCCTGCGCTGCAGGTGAGGCACGTCACGGCGATGGACGACCTTCTGCGGCAGCACCACCGATCCATGCGCCTGCTGGCCGGCGTCTTCGTGGCCATGACGCTCAGCGTGCTCCTCCTGTCGGCCGCCGGCATCTACGCGATGATGGCGTTCTCCGTCACCCAGCGGCGGCGGGAGATCGGCATCCGGCTGGCGCTCGGCGCAGGGGCACGGCGGATCCTCTGGACGATGTTCTCGCAGGCCGCGGCACAATTGCTGGCGGACGCCGCGCTCGGGGCCAGCGTCGCGGTGCTCCTCAATCGTGCGGCGGACGGCGAGCTGATGAAAGAGCACGCGGCGATCGCCACCGCCATGGTGGTGCTGCTGATGATGGTCGCCGGCCTCCTCGCGGCACTCGGCCCCGCGCGCCAGGGGCTCAGGATTCCCCCTACCGCCCTATCCCCCGTCGTTCGACATCGCCAAGGTCCATGCCGAACTGCGCGAGCGCCAGGATGCACTGGCCTGGCTGCGACGGGCAGAGGCCGACGGCAGCAGCGCCCTCCTCTACGTCGGCGTCGACCGGGCGTTCGACTGGCTCCGCGACGATCCCGAGTTCAAGGCGCTGCTGGAGCGGCTCAATCTCGCGTGAGAGCAACCATCCCGGCACTCGCGCCGATGACCGCTAGTGCACCGCCGTTGAGATGCGATCAAGCATTCGCTTGTGCGATTTGATGATAGCTCGTGCCGGCTTGGTCCACTCGAAGGGTGTGGGGTGCTTGTTCCAAGCCCGGAGGTACGCGAGGAGATGGTCCTTGAGCGCGCGCTTCGAGGCGAAGTCGGTGATCGAGAGCGATTGCTTGGCCAGGATGCCGAAGAAGCCCTCGATTTGGTTGAGCCATGAGGCGCTCGTGGGGGTGTAATGAAAGTGGATGCGCGGGTGGTCACGAAGCCAGGCGCGGATGTCCTCCGTGGTGTGCGTGGTGGAGTTGTCGAGCACGACATGGAGTTCCTGATCGGGATAGGTGCGGGCCACTTTCTTCATGAAGCGGAGGAAGTCTGCAGCGGTATGGCTGGCGCTCAGGGCATGCGTCACCTTGCCGGTCGCGACCTCCAGGGCGGCGAACAGATCCACGACCCCGTGGCGTCGATAGTCGTGTGTGTGTCGCACGGCGCGGCCCGCGCGCAACGGGAGCGGCGGTTGCGTCCGGGCCAACGCCTGGATGGACGTTTTCTCGTCGACACTGAGCACAATCGCGTGTTCGGGCGGCTGGAGGTACAGGCCGACGACATCCGTGACCTTGGCCGCAAAGGCCGGATCCCGGCTCACCTTGTAGGTCCGGACCAAGTGCGGCTTCAGGCCGTGGGCGCGCAGGACGTCGGACACGCAGCCGCTGGTCCGCCCGACGGCGTCGCCCAGAAGGCGGGTCGTCCACCGGCTCCGGCCGGCCGGCGGCGGCGACAGCGCGAGTTGCACGATTTGCTCGACCGTGTCGGCGGGCACCGCGTGGTCGCGGCGACCGGCTTTCGGACGGTCATACAGCCCGTCGACCCCGTGGCGTACGAAGCGTCGGCGGATCCGCGAGACCGCTTCCGCCGACAGATCAAGGCGCGCCGCGATCTCCACGCCGCCGACGCCGGCCGCGCTCAGGAGAATGACCCGGGCGCGACGAACCAATCCCGCCGGGGCCGAGGCTCGTGCGACAAGGGCTTCCAGCTTCGCCTGTTGCTTCCGGGTCGTCGTCACTTGGTGTGCCACGCCCGTATTAGATCACAATTTGACCTGATCTCAACGGCGGTGCACTAG
>JACCRT010000025.1 GCA_013813355.1 Acidobacteriota bacterium
ACTCATATCTTGCACCCATCGACCCGTACCTCGATGCCGTGACCTCGTAACAAGGCGCTTCGCTCCTCGATCTCCCTCAGTAGTCCCTCGATCACCGTCTGAGGCAACACCTCCTCCAGGATCGTCCGGGCCGCCGCGCCCCATCGCGGCAGCTCCTTGCTCCCCTGGCTCAGATGTCACCAGTGCGCCAGCAGGTAGGCGATCAGGCTCAGTATCAGATAACGATATACTCCGAGCCTACTACCCTGTCCGAACCGCTCCAGAGAGAATCTGCCCTTCGCCGTCTTGAACGTTTGGTGTGAATTATGAGGTCACCATCCCAACAGGTCGGCGAAGGCCAGCCGTGGGCGGCCGAGCTGTCCGTTGAGCCAGATACAGAAGTTGTGCAGCGCCACCCTCGCCGCCAACCGCGCTCTCAAGCCCCCAAGCTCGTGGGGCCGCTCTCCCCACAGGCCGAAGGTGTTGAACAGCTTCTCGTAGACAGTCTCCACGATCTGGCGGATGGAAGCTACCCACTTCCTCAGGGGCTTGGACCAGGGCTTTCTGGAGTTGCGCTTTGGCGCATGGATGACATCTGCACCGTAGTGATCGAGCCATCGGCGATGATTCTCGGCGCCCTCGAAGCCTTTGTCTGCAACGTAGGCTCCGGAGAAGGCCGAGCCTACGCTTCTCAACCTGGGCTTCGGAGTGGCCCTGACAGCGAAGAAGGTTTCTGCCAGAGGCTGATCAGCGGTGGAGGCGGCTCCGAAACAAAAACCCGTGATCACCCCGGTTGGCTCGACGGCGGTCAAAAGAGAGAAACCCTCGTACCACCCTATACTGTTGGACCAGCCAATGTCGGCCTGTCCTGCGAGCCATCCGTGCCCACGGCGCTTGGCATCTCGGGTGGGCATGGCAGAGGCGTCCAGAGCCTGGTAGGCAGACCGCGAGCCTTTCATGATCCGCGCCAGATGCAAAGCCATCTGCTCGATGGTGTCCGTATAGAGACGCACCAGCCGGTTGAACTGAGAGCGGTCGGGCAGGGTAGGGAATGCCCCTCGGAGATGACCCTCAGCGTAACGGTAGAAGTCTCGCTCGCTGGAGAATCGAGACCACCGGGCGAAGATGGCCAGGGTGATGACCTCGCTCTCGCAGAGGGAAGCCTGTGGGCCGGGACGCTGGCGTTCGGAGGTGTGAGACTGGCAGAAGTCGTCTGTGATGACGTAGAGTGTAGTGAGGAAGGTGTCCATGTCGAGCATGAGGAGTCGGTTCCTTTCCCTGTGGGAATGGTGGGCAGTCTGACTCTACGCTGTGGGCACCTTCCGCTCAAATCTTCACCCTATAACTCACACCAAGCGTGTAAGTCCTGTTATTTTGTGGGGCTAAAGGGTGGTAGCGTGTGATTATCCCGTACCTCTCGCCCGAGGTAGTAGCGTGTGATCATCCAGGAAAGGTGGCTTATGGCTCAAGCGGGCTCGTCGGGCGGCACTAGCAAGCTGGTGTACTTCTTCGGCGCTCTTGGTGGTCTGCTCTTCGGGTACGATACGGGCAAGATCGCCGGGGCGATAATCTTCGTGCAGGCGGACCTGCAGCTAACGGCCTTTCTCGAAGGTCTCGTCGTAAGCTCGCTGCTCATAGGCGCGGCCATAGGCGCGGGCACCTGCGGGCCGCTCTCCGACCGGTTGGGGAGACGCCGGGTAATACTCATAGCGGCCCTGATCTTCGCCGGGACCGCCATCGGCGAGGCGCTCTCGCCGAACGCGGCCACCCTGATCTTCATGCGGCTCATAGGCGGTCTCGCCGTCGGCGCCGCCTCCCTGACCGTACCGCTCTACCTCTCGGAGATGGCGCCGGCCAGGATCCGGGGCGCCATCGCCTCTCTAAACCAGCTCATGATCGTTATCGGCATCCTCTCCGCCTTTATAGTGAACTACACCCTCGCCGATACAGAGTCCTGGCGCTGGATGTTCGGGGCGGCCTTCTTCCCGGCCATGATCCTGCTGGTGGGCATGATCTTCATGCCCGAGACGCCTCGCTGGCTGGTGCTGCAGGACCGCGAGGAGGAGGCCCGGGAGGTCCTCAGACGCACCCGGCCAGAGTCCGAGATAGACCACGAGATGGCCGAGATCGAGCGGATAGACAACCTGGAGGAAGAGGAAGGCGGCGGCCTCAGAGAGCTCTTGCGGGCCACCTGGATCCGGCCCGCCCTCGTCGTGGCTATAGGGCTCGCCGTCTTCCAGCAGATAGTCGGGATCAACACCATCATCTACTACGCCCCGACGACCCTCACGAACGTCGGTTTCGAGGACTCAGCGGCTATCCTGGCGAACGTTGGCATCGGCATCGTGAACGTGCTGCTCACCCTGGTGGCGATCTACCTGATAGACAGGATAGGCCGGAAGCCTCTCCTGCTCGGCGGCCTCGTCGGGATGGTGGCGAGCCTCACCGTGCTCGGGGTCTCGACCCTGAGCCTGCCCGAGCCGGCGAGCCCCACGGACCCCGTAGCCATCATCACGCTCGTGTGCCTGGGGCTCTTTATCGCCTCGTTCGCGGCGACCTGGGGACCCGTGGTCTGGGTCATGCTGCCGGAGATACTCCCGCTCAAGCTCCGGGGGACCGCGATGGGCGTTGCTATCATCCTGCACTGGCTCGCGAACTTCCTCGTCTCCCTGACGTTCCCCATACTCCTCGATACTGTGGGCCTCGGCCTCCTGTTCCTGGGCTATGCGGGTATCGGGGTCCTGGCGTTCGTCTTCGTGCGCGCGCTGGTGACGGAGACCAAGGGCCGCAGCCTGGAGGAGATAGAGACCGACCTGCGCGAGAAGGTCCTGGGGTACGAGTAGCAGTCGCGCAGGATCTTACGCTAAGAACCAGGGGAGCCGCATAGACTGGCTCCCCTAGAGCACGGGTCAGAGCCGTATCGGAGCTTTGACCTCGATCACTTGCAATTGGGAGTCATTACCAATAAAGTGCGGTAAAGTTCCGCACGAGGATAGAAGTCGGGCGCATGGAGCGGGTAAAGATCCTGGTCGGCACGGAGACGGGCAA
>JACCRT010000032.1 GCA_013813355.1 Acidobacteriota bacterium
GGCTGCGCCGACCGCGTCTTGCAGCAAATTGAGCTCGAGCAGCGTCGGAATCTCCGCGATTCGTGTCGAAGGATCGAGTGCCTGGCCGACTTGCAAGAGCTTTCTCCGCAGGCGCATCGAGAGATCGCCGCCGAGTGCTACCCACGCGTCGCCATGTTTCCGTAGCAGCTCTGGGCTTGCTACATGCCGAAACTTATTAGTGCTGCGTAAGGGCGTGCGCCGCTTCCGCCAGCAGCGCATAGCGCCAAGCGCTGCGTGCACCGGCGCGGATCATCGTGACTTCGATTCGTAGAATTCCGGCATGATCGCGCGCAAGCCGATGATCTGTTCTTCGGTAGGCGCGAGCGCGATCGTCCGAGTGCGGCTGGCGCTTCGCCAGTGCTCCTCAAGACGATACGCTAGCGCGCTCTTCCCGGTGCCGCGCCTTCCGACGACGATCGGGCGATCGGTCGTATCAATCAGTGTCTTGTAGTCCGCTGTCTCGAGAAAAGCAGACGTCAGCATCTGGCGGTCGAATTCCGCGCGGATATCTCCGAGAATGTTGGCGCGGCTCTTTGTTGCGGTCGTCACTTCGCGACCGGCTACAGACTTATCCTTCCTGCGACTGTGAGCCGTTACGCCGCGCATTATTTCCGCGACCGATTACCCATCGTGGGCGTAACCCACATCGTAGAGCTAGCATCTCGGCTACTCGACGGTTCCGCCCGGGTGACAGCGGCCTCATAGCACACGAGCTGCACACACAGTCGCTTACGCGCACCCGGACGTCGTGCCGCAGTTGCCGCACTTGTAGCACGACCCGCTGCGCACCATGATGGACCCGCACGTCGAGCACGGCGGCGCGTCCTCCTGGTTCTGCATCGCCGCGAAGGACGATGTGCGCGCCGAGGTAATCGCGCCGGTCGGTGACGCCCCCGCCGCGGCCGCCACGTCCAGCGGGAGCTGCTCGGGCGAACTCACGGTTTCCTCGCGGTTGTTGACCCCCGCGCGGTACTGCGCGTCGTGCGACAGGAACTTCGCCGCCATCCACCGGAAGATGTAGTCCACGATCGACTTCGCGAAGCGGACGTCCGGGTTCTTCGTCATGCCGCTCGGCTCGAACCGGACGTGGCTGAACTTGTCCACCAGGTCCTGCAGCGGCACGCCGTACTGAAGCGCGTAGCTGATCGCCTGCGCGAACGCGTCCGCAAAGCCGCTGATGGTCGAGCCCTCCTTCGCCATGACGATGAACAGCTCGCCCGGCATCCCGTCTTCGTAGAGCCCGACGGTGATGTAGCCTTCGTGGCCGGCGATGTCGAACTTGTGCGTGATCGCCTGGCGCTCGTCCGGGAGCTTGCGCCGCGCCTTCAGCGGCACGCCGGCCGCCACGGCCTCCGCGACGACCTTCTCCTTGTCCCTCGCGGTGTTCAGCGGCTGCGTGCGCTTGCTGCCGTCCCGATAGATCGACACGGCCTTGGCGCCCATGCGCCACGAGTCGACGTAGGCCTGCTGGATCTCCTCGATGGTCGCTTCCTTCGGGACGTTGACCGTCTTCGAAATCGCGCCTGAGAGGAACGGCTGCACGGCGCCCATCATGCGCACGTGGCCCATGTAGTGGATCGACCGGACGCCGCGCGCCGGCTTGAACGCGCAGTCGAACACCGGCAGGTGCGACTCCTTGACGTGCGGCGCCCCCTCGATGGTCTCGTGCTCGTCGATGTACTCGACGACCTCCTTGACCTGCTGCGCGGTGTACCCGAGCTTCTCGAGGGCCATCGGCACGGTCTGGTTCACGATCTTCATCAGGCCGCCGCCGACCAGCTTCTTGTACTTGACGAGCGCGATGTCCGGCTCCACGCCCGTCGTGTCGCAGTCCATCATGAAGCCGATGGTCCCGGTGGGCGCCAGCACGGTCGCCTGTGCATTTCTGAACCCGTGCTCCTCGCCCAGCTCGATGACCTCGTCCCAGACCGCCTTGGCCGCCGCGAAGAGGCCCTTCGGCACGTTGGTCCGATCGATGTCCTTGAGCGCCGCGCGGTGCTTCCGCATCACGCGCAGGAAGGGATCGCGGTTTTTCTCGTAGCCCGCGAACGGACCGCCATGATCCCTCGCCACCTTGGCCGACTGCGCGAACGCCGCCCCGTGCATGAGCGCCGTGATCGCCGCCGCGTAGTCGCGGCCCGAGTCGCCGTCGTACGGCAGCCCCCGCGACATCAGCAGGGCCCCCAGATTCGCATAGCCGAGCCCGAGCGGACGGTAATCGTGGCTGTTCTTCGCAATGGCCGGCGTCGGATAGCTCGAGTTGTCGACCAGAATCTCCTGCGCCGTGATCATCGTCCGGCACGCCGCCTCGAACGCGATCGCGTCCAGCTCCCCATCGTCACCGACGAACTTCATCAGGTTGATGGAGGCCAGGTTGCACGCCGAATCATCGAGGAACATGTACTCGGAGCACGGGTTGCTCGCGTTGATCCGCGCCGTGTTCGGGCAGGTGTGCCAGTCGTTGACGGTCGTGTCGAACTGCATGCCGGGATCGCCGCAGATATGCGTCGCCTCGGCAATCCGGCGCATCAGCTCGCGCGCCTTGACCGTCGCCACCGGCTGGCCGGTCACCACCGCCTTCGTCGTCCACTCCCCATCGTCGAGGACGGCACGCATGAACTCGTCGGTGACGCGGACGCTGTTGTTCGAGTTCTGGAAGAAGACGGACGCATACGCCGGCCCCGTGAACGAGCCGTCGTACCCCGCGTCGATCAGCGCCCAGGCCTTCTTCTCTTCCTCGACCTTGCAGTTGATGAATTCCTCGATGTCGGGATGGTCGGCATTGAGGATGACCATCTTGGCGGCCCGGCGCGTTTTGCCGCCCGACTTGATGACGCCGGCAAAGGCGTCGAATCCCTTCATGAACGACACGGGCCCCGATGCCGTGCCGCCGCCGGCCAGCAGTTCCTGCGACGAACGGATGGCCGAAAGGTTCGATCCGGTGCCGGACCCGTACTTGAACAGCATCCCCTCGGTCTTCGCGAGGCCGAGGATGGAGTCCATCGTGTCCTGCACGGCGTTGATGAAGCACGCCGAGCACTGCGGATGCTTCTCGAAGCCCACGTTGAACCACACGGGGCTGTTGAACGCCGCCTTCTGGTACACGAGCAGGTGCTTCAGATCGTCCGAGAACGCCTGCAGATCATCGTCGCTGGCGAAGTACTTCTGCTTGACGGCCCAGGCGGTGATCGTGTCGACCACGCGGCCGATGAGCTGCTTCACGGACCGCTCGCGCTCGGGCGTGCCGATCGTCCCGCGGAAGTACTTGGAGACGACGATGTTGGTCGCCTGCTGCGACCAGAACTTCGGTATCTCGACGTCGCGTTGCTCGAAGACGACATTGCCCTTCTCGTTGCCGATCACAGCCGAGCGCACGTCCCACTCGACTTCGTCAAAGGGGTCGAGTCCTTCGCGGGTGAAGAAGCGTTCGTATTCCAGGCCCGTAATCGTGGCCGACGGTTCCGCCGCCGTGCGTACCGGTGCCTGGCTGGTGGTTTCCACCTGCGGTGCAGCGCCTCTCTGCATCTTTCCCCTCCCGACTTTCGCGAGTCGCGATCGCCCGCCCCGGCGATCGGTGACTCCTGGTTATGTGACTCTAAATTCGCTGCGCCGGATTTCCTCGCCGACACCTGCGAAAGCGGCGCTCTCCCTCACTCGCCGAGCGGGGGAGGTCCTCGACCATCGTCAGGTTGTCGGCGATTTGCGGGACTGGGAAGACCCGCGATCCGTCGTGCCGTTCTCGCCTGCAGCACCGTTTCCGGTGCGTGAAGGTGAGCACGAAATATGGCCCCTGTTTACGAAGATGTCAAGGCCAGAAACACAAGATATTGTGTCTCGTTTCGGGTCAGGACGCCAGATATTGACAAATTGCTCAGAATGGCGCGGAGTTTTTCCGGGTGACCTATTTTATGGCTGGGCTATCAACCACTTAGCGGCTCTGCAACTCTTTCGCGAGCCGCTCCGCTTTCTCGGCGAGGTTCCGGGCGAACTCGAAATTGGCGGCCTTGATCGCATCGTCGGCCTGGCTGATCAGCAGCTGCGTGTGTTGATAGTGCGCCTTCCGCTCCGGGTTGAGGGCCTGGTAGTCGGTGATGTTGAGGATGGCCTGCGCCCGAGCGCTGATCTCGACGATCCGGCGGGTGGCCTCCCGGGCATCCGGCGTTCCGGGGGTCCGCAGCGGCGGGACGGCTGGCTGCGCCGGTGGCGGGGGGGTGGCGGGTTCGGGCTGAACTTCCGCCTTCGGATCCGGCTTGGATGGCGGCGCCACGGGCTTGGAACGGGCGCCGGCGGCGGGCGGTGGCAGATCCGCCACCGGGTCGGGAGCCGGGGCTGGTGGAGCCGGCAGCGCGACCGGCTCGACGATTCGGGGCGGCACCGGGGGTACGTGGAGTGCCGGCCGCTCGACCGGAGCGGCAGCCCTCGCCGTGCTGCAGGAGGCAGCTGCGACCGAGGCAAGCGCGATCACAGCCAGTGCGCGAAGGGTGTTCATCATGTTCATGCTCGTGGCCTACGCCTGCGGAAACGACAGTTTGAAGCTCGAGCCGCCGCCCGGCGTCGATTCGACCTCGACCTCGCCCCCGTGCAATTGCACGATGCGAAAGACCATCGACAGCCCGATGCCGGAACCCTTTTTTTTCGTCGTGAAGTAGAGATCGAAGATACGCCCGAGGTGCTCCGGCGGGATCCCGACGCCGGTGTCTTCGACCACCAACTCCACGCGCAGCCTCGAGGCGGTCCGGCAGGCTATTCGAAGCGTGCCGCCGTCCGGCATGGCGTCGCAGGCGTTCAGCGCCAGGTTGAGCAGCGCCTGCTGCAGCATGCCCGGATCCGCGTTGATGTCGGGCAGGTCTTCCGGGTAATCCGTCCTCAATATGATGCCATGCTCGGCCGCCTGTGGGGCGACGGTTGTGGCCACATCCGACATCAGCGCCCGGAGGCTGACGGGCTGCAGCCGGAGCTCATCCGGTCGGGCAAACTTGAGGAAGCCCGCGACGACCTCGTCCAGCCGGCGAATCTCGTCCCCGATGATGCTCAGGTGCTTATCCAAACCCATCGGTTGCCGGCCGGACGGATCCGGTCCCCTGCCTGCCGTGACGACCGCCCGCTCCTCCTGCCGCGCCATCTTCTGCTTCAACAGCTCCAGGTGGATGGTCATCGCATTCAGCGGGTTCTTCACCTCGTGCGCGACCCCTGCCATCAGCCGGCCGAGGGCGGCCAGCTTGCTCGAATACTTGAGCGTCGAGTGGACCTGGCTCAGGTACCCGATGTTCCTGGCCACCAGCATCGCTCCGAGGAATCGGCCGCCCATATCCACGATCGCGTGGCTCATGAGGAGACGCTCGGACTCGGCCGCGGCCGGCTCGGAGTTCGTGGAGGCGGACAGGGAATCCACAGCAATCGGCCCCGCCGATTTGCGCCCGGCCAGCGTGCGCTCGACGAGTTCCTTGAGCGGGTGGGCCGGCGGCAACACAGCCAGCGTCGCGCCGCCGGAGGGGACCACTCCCAGCTCGCTGAGCACACCCTCCATGGCGGCGTTGCTGAAGATGACTTCCCCGGACGGCGAAAACAGGGCCACGGCATCCTCGAGGTTGTCCATGACCGACTCGAGGTCGCTGGCGCCATGCCGTTCGGCGGCGCTGCCCGACGACGGCGTCCCGGCGCGGCCGAGCGCCGAGATCTGCGCGCTGACCGCGGCGAACGAGCTGCCGAGATCCTTGAATTCCTGCCCGGGCAGGTCGAGCTGGACGTCGAGTTCACCACGTCCCAGCCGCGAGAGGCCGCTCTGGATGACGTGAATCGGCCGAAGCATCCACTGGGAGAGAAGAATCGCGATGAGCGACGACACGATGAGGGTGGCGAGCACCGCCATCAGGGTGCCCTGCAGCCCCTCCTCCAGTTCCTGGCGTACGAGCAGCGTGGAGACGCCAATGCGGATTTCGCCGAACAGGGCATCACCCAGCAGCAGCCGTTCCCTGACTTCAAAGGTCTGGTCGTCGAAGACCGCCTCGAACTGGGCGATGGGCCCCTCGTCGATGACCTCCACGAGGCTCGGCTGCAAGGGCATTACTTCCCCTTCGAGGGTGGGGAAGCTGTGCGCGACCGCCAGGCCCGCCGTATCGACGAGCGCAGCGTAGAGCACGTTCGGCGAGTACCCAATACTCGACTGCAGCATGGCCCGCATGCCGCCGTCAGCGCGCAGCGCCTCGTACGGGTCACCCTCGGCCTCCTGCGCCACCTGGTGCGCCCGATGGCGCATGGCCTGCGCGAGCATGTTGCCCTGCTCGGCGGAGCTCTCCAGGCTCACCCGCGCCAGCGTCGAGAGGTGATAGGCGCTCAGGATCGCGACGACCAGCACGACGAGCGTCGTGACGCCGGCGACTTGTTTCGCTTTGATCGACATCGTGTACTGCGCCGCCCAGTCTTCCGCCTAACCCTTGATTCCTTCTTTCATCCGATTCAGCTTGTTGTGCAGCGTCTTCAGACTGATGCCGAGGATCTCCGCGGCCCGCGTCTTGTTGTTGCGCGTGTGCTCGAGCGTCAGCACGATCAGGCGGCGTTCCGCCTCGTCGACGGTCGTCCCTGGCGAGATGGTCATCGTCGGCAGGGACGCCTCGCCGCGCACCACGAGGGTCGGCGGCAGGTGCTTCTGCTCGATGAACTCGCTCTCGGCGAGGATCGTGGCGCGCTCGATCACGTTGCGCAGCTCGCGGATGTTACCCGGCCAGGCGTGGCGTTCCAGCAGGTACATCGCTTCCTGGTCCACGCCGCGGATCGCCTTGTTGTTGTGCCGGTTGAACTCGTTGAGGAAGGTCTGCACCAGCAGCGGGATGTCTTCGCGGCGGTCCCGCAGCGGCGGCAGTTCGACGGCGAAGACGTTGAGCCGGTAATAGAGGTCCTCCCGCAGCTTGCCGTTACGCACGGCGTCGGCGGGCACGACGTTGGTCGCCGCGATGACCCGCACGTCAACCGACTGCTCCTGCCGCCCGCCGAGGCGCCGGAACGTGCGCTCCTGCAGCACGCGCAGCAGCTTGACCTGCGTGGCCGGCATCATCTCGGCGATCTCGTCGAGGAACAGCGTGCCGCGATGCGCCAGCTCGAACACCCCCGTGCGCCGATCGTGCGCGCCGGTGAAGGCGCCCTTCTCGTGCCCGAAAATCTCGCTCTCGAGCAGCGTTTCGGGAATCGCCGCGCAGTTGATGGCCACGAAGGGGAACTGCGCGCGCGGGCTCAGCTCGTGCACGGTCTGCGCGATCAGCTCCTTGCCCGTGCCCGACTCGCCCCAGATGAGCAAGGAGGCGGCCGTGGGCGCCGCCTGCTCGATGACGCGGTAGACGCCCCGGATGCCGGGGCTGTTGCCGATGATCCGCCCGAACGCGCCCTGCTCGCGCAACTGGCGCCGCAGGTTGCGGACTTCGCGCAGCGTCTCCTGCCGCTCGACGGCCTTCTGCAGCAGGATGCGCAGCCGCTGCGGATCCACGGGCTTGCTCAAGTAATCGTAGGCGCCGTCCTTGATGGCCTCGACCGCACTCTCTACCGTCCCCTGCGCGGTCAGCAGAATGAACGTGATGTCGGAGAGCTGGTCGTGGAGGGCGCGCAACAGTTCATGCCCGCTCATGCGCGGCATCACCAGGTCGCTCACGATAATGGCCGGGCGGAAGGTGGTCACCTTCTGCATCGCCGCTTCTCCGTCGGCGGCCTCATCGGTCTGAAACCCCCACGCCTGCACGAGCTCGGCAAGACCGGTACGGGTGGCCGTGTCATCCTCGACGATCAGCACGCGCTCCCCGGGCGCGGGGTGCTCGGTGGTTTGCACTTCTGCCATCGGTTCAGCCTACCATCGGAGCGTAAGGATTACACAGTAGGATTGCGGCCGAGGTTAATCCGGACGTTCATCGCGGCAGACGTACAACCTGCTGGCCGTAGAGCGGAACGTCAGTTGCAGGCTGTGGGCCGAGGGCGGAACTTTATGAAGGTCATTCATCAACTCACGCTGCTTGCGGGCCTGGCGCTCCTGATCACGGCGTGCAATCGTGCCGACTCGTTCGAGATCCCGGCCGGCACCGAGGTCACCGTTCAGAAGCAGGACGGCGTCGAGATCCGCGGCACGCTGGTCGAGGTGCGGCCCGACCAGGTAGTGCTCGACGCGGGTGGTGTTCGCACGCAGGTGCCGCGATCCGAAATCCGCGTCATCTCGGCTGTGACAGCCCCTGGCGGCCCGGCGCGGAGCACTGGCGATCCGGGCGGCACGACCGGCACCCGAGCAGGCAGCGATCGTGACGCAAACCGCCAGCGGGAAAGCGACGGTGAAGACGACGAGCGGGGCAACCCCGTAGCGCGCATGCTTGACCGCCGGCCGGAATACCGCGAGGTGACGATTCCGTCAGGCACGCTCCTGCCGGCCGCGCTTCAGTCCGCCGTCGCGTCCGATACCAGCGACACCGAAGACAACGTGCGCGCGATACTGCGCCGGCCGTTCGTCATCGACGGCACACAGGTTCTCCCGGCCGGGACCACGCTGCACGGCAACGTCATCACCGCCGAGCGACCGGGTCGCGTAACGGGGCGGGGGTCAGTGTCGTTCCGCTTTACTCGCATCGATACCCCCGAAGACGGTCGGATGCAGATGGCCACCGCGCCGATCACGCGCGTGGCGAGGGCCACGAAGAAGAAGGATGCCGCGAAGATCGGCGTGGGGGCGGCCGGTGGCGCCATCGTGGGCGGACTGCTGGGCGGAGGCGACGGCGCGGCAAAGGGCGCGGCGGCCGGCGGCGCGGCCGGGACCGGCGTGGTGCTTTCGACCCGCGGCGAGGAAGTCCGCCTGCCCACCGGGACGCCCGTCTCGGTGCGCCTGACGGCGCCGCTGAGAGTCCGCGTGCCGGTCGCACGCTGACGACCTGGGCCGCCCGCCGTCTCCACTCGCGGACGGCGGGACGGGGCGGGCGTGGTAGATTCCACCGGTGCTCCAGCCCGGCCAGCCGATTACGCCCATTCACCGCCTGGCCGCGCTCATCGAGGTGATCCTCTGCTCGGGCTTCCCCACCCAGGTCGCGCTGATCATCGCGTTGCGCGGCCTGGGCTTCGAGATGCAGACCCCCGACGGCGGCCTGTCCCCCGCCTTCATCTTCACGCTCTCGCTGCTCGACGCGGCCCTCATCCTCGGATTCGTGTTTCTGTTCCTGCGGTCGCACCGGGAGCCGGCGCGCCAGGTCCTCCTCGGCTGGCGCCCTCCTCTGCGCGAGGCGGCGGTCGGAATCGCGTTCCTCCCGTTCGTGTTCGTGGTGGTAGTGGTCATCCTCGGCCTGATCCTGACGATCGCACCGCAGCTGCACAACGTCCCGCGCAATCCGCTCGAGGACCTGCTCTCAACCCGCACGGACGCCTTCATCTTCGCCGTGGTGGTGATGGTGGCGGGCGGCGTGCGCGAGGAAGTGCAGCGCGGCTTCATCCTGCACCGGTTCGGCGAGTACCTCGGCGGGATGCCGGTGGGCCTCGCCGTGCACAGCGTGCTCTTCGGCCTGGGTCACCTGGAACAGGGCTACGACGCCGCAATCGCCACGGCGGTGCTGGGCCTGCTCTGGGGCCTGCTGTTCATCGCGCGCCGGTCGATCGTGGCGCCAATGGTGAGCCACGCCGGCTTCAACCTGCTGCAACTGGTCAAGTTCCTCGTCGGCGTGAGAGCCTGAGCGCCGCATGGTAACCTCGACCCACCGTGGTCGATCGGATTGTCCGATTCCTGCTGCTCTCACGCCGCGAGCTCCTCGTGCTCGTGCTCCTTTTCCTGGCGTCGCTGCCGGCGATCACGACCCGCATCTATTCCTCTGACGAGGTCCAGTACTTCGCCTACCTGCGGTCGCTGTGGTTCGATCGGGACGTCTCGTTCGAGAATGAGTATCGCTACTTCTACGACCGCAACATCGCGCAGACCCCGGATTTTCACGAGGCGTTCCTCGTCCTCGAGACGCCTGTCGGCCGTCGAATCAACTTTGGGACGATCGGCAGCGCCATCCTCTGGTCCCCGTTCTACGGCGTGGCGGACGCCGGCGTGCGCGTGGCCCGGATGGCCGGTGCCGGCGTACCCGCCGACGGCTTCTCGCGTCCATACATCGCGGCCGTGTCGTACGCCTCGGCGTTCTACGGGTTCCTGGCGGTGCTGCTCGGCATAGCCGCCGCGCGCCGGATCCTCGGCCCGGCCCCGGTGCTCCCCGGCATCGTGGTCTGGATAGGCACGCCGCTCCTCTTTTATATGTACGTGGCGCCGCCGTTCTCGCACGCGCCGTCCGCCTTCGCGGTTGCGCTGTTCGTCACGGTGTGGCTCCGAGTGCGCGGCACGTGGTCCGTCACGGGAGCGCTCGCGCTCGGGTTCTCCGGCGCCCTGATCGTCATGGTGCGCGAACAGGACGCTTTCTTTCTGCTCGGCCCGGCGGCCGATTTCGTCATGGACGCCGCTCGGTCGCGCGGCGCAGTGCTGCGCGCGCGCGTGCTGGCCGCGATCGCCGGCGCTTCCGCCTTCCTTATCGGATGGCTGCCGCAGCTCCTGGCATACCAGGCCCTGAACGGACGCCCTGGACCCTCGCATTATGTGACGCGGAAGATGGCGTGGCACTCGCCCCACGCGCTGCAGGTCCTCTTCGATCCGGCTCACGGGTTCTTCTTCTGGACACCGCTGGCGGTTGCGTGCCTCATCGGTCTGTTGATCCTCGCAAGTCGGGGCCCGATGACGCGTGCGGCGTTCGACGCGCAGCCTGCAGACGTGCGCCGCGTGGCCGGCTGCCTGCTCCTGATGGTGGCGCTCCAGGTGTACGTCAGCGGCGCCGTCGAGTCGTGGACCGTCGCCGGCGCATTCGGGCAGCGCCGGTTTGTTGCCGTCACGGTCGTGCTGATTATCGGGCTCTCGGCGTTGTGGCAGCGGGTCGTTGGGGCCCCAGGCACACAGCACGCGGCGAGCTGGCGCGCGTGGGCGGCGGGCGCGGCGATCATCCTGTGCGTCTGGTGGAACCTCGGGCTCACCGCCCTGTTCGGCACCCGCATGATGGATCGCCAGCGAATCGAACTCGGCCGCAACGCCTACGACGTCTTCGTGACCCTGCCCTCGATGGCCCCCGAACTGGCCTGGCGATACCTCGCGGCCCGCGAGTCGTTCTACCAGCCCGCCCCTGATGCGCCAGGTTGTGAATGATGCGGAGCGACCTGGCCGTCGCCTCGCTCCTCACCCTGACGATGCTGGTCGTCTACAACGCGAACGGCCGCGAGATCGCCAGCTTTGATTCCCAACCCACCAAGTACGCCGCCCGCGAGCTGCTGCTGCGCGGGACGCTCAGCCTCAACCACGTCGTCGGCCGTGTCCCGCAACTGGCGGAGCGGTCCGGGTTCGTGCTCGCCGAGAACGGCCGCTACCGCGCCGCCTATTCGCCGGTGCCGGCGATTGCGGCCGCTACCATTGCGTGGCCACTGTGGAGAGGAGGCCTGCTCGATATCGAGGCCCCGCTCGCACCCGGCGTCATCGCCGCGCTCGGCGCCTCGGTGCTCAGTGCGCTGACCACTGCGCTGGTGTTCCTGATCGGCAGACGCGGGCTCTCGCCCCGCGGCGCTTTGCTGCTCGCCGCCGGTTTCGGCCTCGGCACCGGGATGTGGCACACCGTGAGCCAGACCCTGTGGCAACACGAAACCTCGATCTTCGGCCTGGCCCTGGCGATGCTGGCGTTCACTCGCGCTCGCATGCGATGGTGGGATGCGGTCGTGCTGGGCATCGGGCTCGCGCTGGCGGGCAGCAGCCGGATGCAGCTCGCACCGGCCATCCTCGTGATCCTGGCCGGTATCGCCGTCCGGGCCGGATGGCGCCACGGCCTGATCTCGGCATCCATCGTCGCCGCCGGCGCCGCCGCCATGATCCGGGTCAATGTGATCTGGTTCGGCAACCCGCTCGGTGCGGCCCCGCTTCTCGAAGCGCTGCACGACTCGGTACACGACGTGTCGCGCTCCTTCACACTGAGCCCCGTTGGCCTTGCAGGCCTGCTGGTGTCGCCGAGCCGCGGGCTGCTGACCTTCAGTCCCATCGTGCTGGTAACGCTGTGGAGCGGCCGCGCGCTTCTCGCCGCAACCTGGCGCGATCCACTCCGCTGGTGCCTGGCTGCCGCGGCCGCCCAGTACCTGCTCTACGCCAGCTACTCGGTGTGGTGGGCCGGGCACACCTACGGTCCCCGGTACATGCTGGACGTGCTGCCGCTCATCGCGCCGCTGGCGGCGGCCGGCCTCTTGCGTATCCGCCGCCCGGCGGTCACCACCCTGGCGATCGCCGCGCTCGCCTGGTCCATCGTCGTCGCCGGGACCGGTGCGTTCTGCTTCCCGAACGACCGCTGGAACACGGACCCCCTCGACGTCGATCGGCATCACGAGCGGCTGTGGGACTGGTCCGATCCGCAGGTTGTGCGCTGCTGGCAGCGCGGGCCGAGCCCCCAGAACTTCAGCCTCTTCGAGCGTGGCGCCTTGTCCGTCCGGTAGGGTCACTACGTTCGCCTGCTCTGTGGTCAAATAGCTCGAAGCGGCAGGTTGACACAGAGATTGCCTTGCTCGCTGCCGACTACCCTGTGCGTATCACCTACTTCGCCGACATCCGCTTCCCGCTCGAACGGGCCAACGGGATCCAGACCATGGAAACGTGTCACGCCCTCGCGGTGCGAGGGCATCACGTGACGCTTGCGGTGAGGCCCGACACCCGGAAACCGGCCCGGGATCCGTACGCGTTCTACGGGCTGCCGCGGCACGAACGCCTGCGGATCGAGGTCGCCCCCGTGTCGGGGCCGGCGATGGCGCGGCGGCTGGGATACCTGGCATTCGCGGCTGGCCGCGGGATGGGGCGAGGCCGCGCCGACGTGTTGTTCACGCGGGACCTCGGCGTGGCGTCCATGATGCTCGGGTTCCCGCGCGCGCTGCGCCCCCCCGTGGTGTACGAGTCGCATGGCTACGCGCCAGACGTCGCGTCCGCGCTTCCGGACCTGGTGGCGACCGCGACCCGGCCGTCTCGGTCGAAGCTGCGGCGGCTGACGTCCCGTGAGGCACGCGTGTGGCGCGACGCCGAGGGATACGTCACCATCACACGGGGCCTGGCCGACGAACTGGCGCGGCGTCACGGCCCGAGGGACCGCATCGCCGTTGTGCCCGATGGCGCCCGGATCCGCCCGCCGGGTGGGAGTTCGACGCCGGACGGCCGGGCGACACCAGATCGGTCCGTGAAACCAGCTCCAGCTCATGATGAAGGGGGTCAGACCTCGAATTTTGCGAAAAATGGAGATCTGACCCCACCCCCCGGCGTGGTGGGCTATGCGGGGCATCTGTATGCGTGGAAAGGAGTTGACGTGCTGCTGCGTGCGCTCGCCCGCGTGCCGGCCGCGCGCGGGCTCATCGTCGGCGGGCACGGGGTCGAACCGGACCTCGGGAGGCTGAAGGCACAGGCGGAAGAGCTTGGGATTGCTGAACGGGTGACGTTCACGGGGCTGGTGGAGCCTGAACAGGTGCCCGCGTACCTGGAGCGCTCCGACGTGCTGGCGCTGCCCAATCCCGAGTCGGCGATCTCGACGCACTTCACCTCTCCGTTGAAGCTGTTCGAGTACATGGCCGCCGGGCGCGCCATCATCGCCTCGGACCTGCCGGCCATTCGGGAAGTGCTGCGACACGAGGTGCACGCGCTGCTGGTCCCGCCCGGGGACGCCGAGGCGTTGGGGGCCGCGATAGAGCGGCTGCTGGGCGACCGGGTGCTGGCTGGACGCCTGGCGGCGGCAGCGCAGCAAACCGTGGTGGACTACGGGTGGGACCGCCGTGCGGAGCGGCTGGAGGCGCTCTTCACGCAGGTCGTCGAATGATTTCCGAGGGCCTCCTGTCGATCGTCCGATGTCCGGATTGCCACGGTTCGCTTGTGCCCGACGGCGTCGTCAACTCGACCGACGTGCACGGGGGGTTCACGGGTGACGAACATCCGCGGGGACGGCCGCGGATCCTCTGCACCGGGTGCGGGCGCGTCTACGACAGCGGCTCCGCCGATTACCTGGACCTGCGGCCCGCCACCGCCTTCACCGAACAGACCAAGTACCTGGACGAGTCGCTCCACGCGGACGCCCGCCACGAACGGGTGTCGCCGCCGCTGCTCGGTTCGAAGATCCGGAATGACATGCTCCGCGCGTTCCTTGCGCCGGCGCCAGGGGACCTCGTGATCGACCTCGGCTGCGGCAGCGGACGCACGCTCCTGTGGAACCGCGACTGGGGCGCCCACGTGGTCGGGATCGATATCGCGCCGTTCTTCTCGACCGAGGCGCGACGCGGCGTGGACCTGCTGATCGGCGATCTGCGGAAGCTGCCATTCGCCGACGGGACGTTCACCCGCGCGTTCTCGCTGGACGTGCTCGAGCACCTCTCACCCGATGCGGTCCGAGGCATGCTGGCGGAAGCCCGCCGCGTGCTCGCGCCGGGCGGCACGCTGTTCGTCTACACCCACGTGCGCAGGAACGCGCGCATCGCCATCGGCCTGAAGTGGATCAACGCGCTCGCCCGGCAACTCGATCGCGCCGGGCTGATCGATCTGCGACAGGAACACCTGCGCAAGTCGGATCACCTGAACCCGCTCGCCGACATCCCGGAACTCGAACAGGTCGCGCACGAGGCCGGCTTCCGCATCGCGCGGATGCGCTACTACACGCCGATCGTCGGCGGCTTCGTCGAGAACATCCTGATGCGTGTGGCCGAACGCGCGATGGCGAAGCGTGCAGCGAAGCGCATTGCGAGCACGACGCCCGCCGACCAGGCGAACGCGCAGGCCATTAAGGCCGCACGCACCGCTGCCAAGGACCGGATCGCGCGCAGCCCGTCCACACGGCTCGTGCTTCAGGTGCTGTCGGTTGCGATGAAGCTGGACCTCGTGCTGTTCGGCCGCATCCGCTCAGGACCGTTCTTTGCGCTCCTCACCAGGGTGTGATGCCAGGCCAGGAGCGCTCCCGATCCATGCGCATTCTGTACGTCGCCATCGACCAGACCGTGCCGGGGACGAAGGGAGGCTCGGTCCACGTCGCCGCGGTGGCCGAAGGGCTGGCGGCGCTCGGGCACGAGGTCCACGTGCTCGTCACACCTGGCAGCGCATTTCCGCCGGGCGCGGTGCGCTGGATCCCGATGCGCCCGCCGCTCGGCCGGAAGGAGCTGCGCTGGATGCGTACGGGTGCCGTGCGCCGGCTGGCGCGGCAGATCCGTCCCGATGTCGTCATCGAGCGCTATTACAACTTCGGCGGCGAGGGGATCGCTGTCGCCTCCCAGGCCGGGATCACCTCGGTGCTGGAGGTCAACGCCCCGGTCATTGATCATCCCGGCTCCGCCAAGGCGCTGCTGGACCGTGCGCTGCTCGTGCGGCCGATGCGGCGCTGGCGGGAGCGCATCTGCCGCCAGGCCAGCCTGATCGTGACGCCGGACGCGGCGATCCTGCCGCGCGGCACGCCGCCGGACAGGATTCTCGAGCTGGAATGGGGCGCCGACACAGAGCACTTCAAGCCCGGTGTCACCGGTGCGCTGCCCTTCACGCGTCCGGATGGCGTCCTCGCGGTGTTCGCCGGCGCCTTCCGGAACTGGCACGGCGCGATTCACCTCGCCCACGCGATCCGCGCGCTTCGCGCCCGCGGGCGACGCGACATCGGCGCGGTGTTCATCGGGGATGGTCCTGAACTGCCGACCGTGAAGCGTGCGGCGGCCGGGCTCGATCACATCATCTTCACTGGCGCCGTGCCGCACGGGCAGATGCCCGCCTGCCTGGCCGCCGCGGACATCGGCGTCGCGCCCTTCGACGTCACCGCGCACCGCCCGCTCGCGCTCGGCTTCTACTGGTCGCCGCTGAAAATCTTCGAGTACATGGCGTCGGGCCTGCCGGTCGTGGCCCCGGCAGTGGGTCGCATCCCGAGGCTCGTGGGGCACGAACGCGAGGGGCTGCTCTACGATCCAGGTGCACCCGGCGCGCTGGCCGGCGCCCTCGAACGCCTGTCCGATGCGTCGCTCCGACAGCGCCTGGGCACCGCCGCCCGCGAACGCGCCGTCCGCGAGTACAGTTGGAGGGCACACTGCGAAGCGCTGGCCGCGGCTATCGAAAAGCGCAGGCTGGCGGCAGGACGCTCGCACGATATCAAGCGATCGGGAAATCGGGAGTAATCTGGCGACGTTTCGCTTGGTAACGT
Source organism: Acidobacteriota bacterium (assembly GCA_013813355.1). GTDB lineage: Bacteria > Acidobacteriota > Vicinamibacteria > Vicinamibacterales > 2-12-FULL-66-21 > JACCRT01. Next base: position 16,221 of record JACCRT010000032.1, read on the forward strand.
CGTGCCTTCGGGTCTCCGCGGAGCCGAGCCGTCAGCGCCTTGACGACGGTGACCGCGCAGCGAGTCAGCGTCGTAAGCCAGTGACCAATCGAACCCCTGAACTCCTGTGAGCACGCCGCTTCACGTTCTCATCGCCACCGACAGTTTCCCCCCCGCCTGCGGGGGCAGCGGCTGGAGCACGTACGAGCTGGCCCGGGGATTGCGCGCGGGTGGCCACCGGGTGACCGTCGTGCAGCCGCGGCCCGGAGCGCCTCGAGGCGTCTGCGCGCGCGACTATGAGGGCTTCACCGTGCTCGAGTTCGGGGCACCGGCGCCGCCGCTCCCGTACGTCCGCAACTACTTCAAGAACGAACGTCTGCACGCGGCGCTGGCGGACTTCCTCGAGCAGCTCGCGCGCCGCGAGCGCCCCGACCTGATCCACGGCCAGCACGTGCTCACCGGGCTGCCCGCCATCGAGGCCGCGCGCCGCACCGCTGTGCCCTCCGTGTGCACAGTGCGCGACTACTGGCCTGTCTGCTATTGGTCGGACCTGATCCACACGTCCGATCCGGAAGGCCCGCTCTGCCCCGAGTGCTCGAGCGGGATGATGACCGAGTGCATCCGGCCCCGGGCGGGCGCCGCGTGGCCGCTCGCGCTGCCGATGATCCCTTACATGCGCGGCAACCTGCGGCGGAAGCGTGAAGGGCTGGCCGCCGCCGGCGCCATCGTCGCCGTCAGTTCGACGATCGCCGCGGACCTGAGAGCGCGCGCACCCGAAATCAGTTCGACCCGCCTGGAGGTCATCCCGAACCCCGTCGATGTGACGGGGTTGAGGGCGCGCGCTGGCGCGAGCGCCCCGCCGATGACCGGGCCTTACGCGCTGTACCTCGGCAAGCTGGCTCCGAACAAAGGGACGTCGCTGCTGGTGCCCTCCGTCGAGCAGGCGGAACTCGACTGGCCTCTCGTGATCGCCGGCGATGGTCCTGAGCGCCCGGAGATCCAGTCAGCGGCTCAGCGATCGAACCGTGACGTGCGCATGATCGGCTGGGTGGACCAGGATGCTGCCGTCGCCTGGATGGCGCATGCGTCCATGCTGCTGTTCCCGTCCCGCGGCCCTGAATCACTGAGCCGCGTCCTCATCGAAGCCAGCGTGCTCGGGATCCCGATTGCCGCCATGAACACCGGCGGGACGGGCGACATCGTGATTGACGGCCGGACCGGGCTGCTCTCCCTGACAGCCGCGGAGTTCACACGGGACATTCGACGGCTGCGAGGCGACGCGGATTTGCGGCAGCGACTGGGAGGAGCCGCGCGCAGTCACGCGGCAGCGCATTTCGACGCCGGCGCGGTCATTGCGCGCATCGAGCACCTGTACCGTGACCTGCTGAACGCACGCGACGCCGGGTCCGCATCAGGGCCACGAGCATGACGCGCCCACTCCGCGTGGTAATCGTTGCGCGCGCGGTCTATCCCCTGCACGGCCTCGGCGGCCTCGAGCGCAGCGTTTTCGACCTCACGCGCCACCTGATCCGGCAGGGTGTTGAGGTGACGCTCGTCACGCGAACGCCAGCGGATCCGCCGGCCCCTGGCGCCATCGATCCTCGCCTGACCCTGCAGCTGGTGCCTTACCGTACGTTCCCGGGCGCGGGAAGGCGAGGCACCACTGTGCTGGACCGCAGCACGGCCTATCCGATCTTCGGCCTCCGCGCCGGGAAGGCGGCCTACGATCTCGTCAGAGCCGGACGCGCCGACATCGTCCATGGCTTCGGCGCCAGCGTGCTCGGCTACGCGCGCCGGCGGCATCTCGTAAACGCACCGCTCGTCCTGAACCCTCAGGGCCTCGAAGAGTTCGGCGCCACCAACCCGTCAGGTGCCAGGCTCAAGCGGGCGGCGTACCTGCCGCTCCGGGCCGCCGTCTTGATCTGCGCGCGTGCCGCCGACCGCATCATCGCGACCGACCGCGCGCTCGAGCCGGCCGTGCTCGAGCACCTGAAGGTCCCACGCGAGCATGTGCGTGTGATTCCGAATGCCCTGGACCTCGAGGCCGTCGATGCGATGGCCGGCGCGGCGGAAGGGCGCCGCGCGCGCGAAACGGCGGGGATCGCCCCTCGCGAGCGCGTGCTGCTCAGCGTCGGGCGGCTCGAGGAGAACAAGGGATTCCACGTCCTCGTGGCGGCGCTGGCCGCGCTCGGCAGCCACTCTGGACCGGTGGCCGAAGACCAGTGGTGCTGGGTGCTGGTGGGCGATGGGCCCTATCGCGGGCGCCTCGAGGCCGCCATCCGCGACGCAGGCCTGGGCCATCGCGTCATCCTTACGGGCCGCCTGCCGGATCGCCAGCTTCACGCGTGGTACGAGGCCACGGACCTCTTCGTCCACCCTACGCTGTACGAAGGCAGCTCCCTGGTGACGCTCGAGGCCATGGCCCATCGGCGCGCGGTGGTGGCCACGCGCGCTGGCGGGTTGCCGGACAAGGTGAAGCCCGGCGCGAACGGCTGGCTGGTCGAACCCGGGGACCCGGCGGGCCTGGCCGCCGCGCTGAGCGGCGCGCTGGCCGAGCCCGGGCGACTGACTGCTTTCGGCGAGGCAGGACGAGCCATCGTCGAGCGAGAGTTCGCCTGGCCGGCGGTGGCCGCACGCACGATCGAACTGTACCGGGAAATCCTGTAACAGCGCCTCGACGCGCCGTGCGGGTGCCGGCCCACAAGCCGGGCCGCGGCGACGACGGGGTGTATGATTTTCAGTTGAATGCACAACACTGAGCGCTCGGAACGGCTGACATCCGTTCCGGATGGGCCGGAGATCCCGCCAGCCGACTCTCCGGCGAGTGCCGCCGGTGTGTGGGGCCGGATCATGCGGCTCGCCGCCGCCTCCGGCAATCCGAAGCGCACGGCTGCCGCTTTCGCGCTTGGTGTCTTTCTAAGCTTTTCGCCGTTCTTCGGACTGCAGATTGCCATCGGGATGAGCGTCGCGCTCCTGCTCCGGCTCAGCAAGGCTGCGACGTTCATCGGCCTCTGGGCCAACTTGCCGTGGTTCATGATCCCGTGGTACACCGCAACCACGATCGGGGGGGCTTTCCTGCTGCGAGTCCCTCTCTCTCCCGACCTGGCGGGCGAGCTACGGGCGGTGATGGAGTATCCCCTCTACCGCGCGGTGTTCTGGGAACGCCTCGCCGAGGTGGCAGGTCCCTTCCTCTGGGCATTCCTGGTGGGATCAACGGTCGGCGCCGCCGGCGTGGGCGTGGTCGCCTACTTCAGCCTGGTCCGAGTCCTGCACGCCCGCCGCGTCTCACGATAGCAGCCCGTGGTGAAAGTCTGGCGTCGCACCGAGACGGGCGAGGCGCCCCGCGGGCAAGGCGCGACGACCGAGAATACTGCGCGTATT
>JACCRT010000048.1 GCA_013813355.1 Acidobacteriota bacterium
ACCGGGCAGGCGCCGCGGGGTGAGGACCTGCCCGAGAGGCTTGCCAGCCATGTTCGGCGCGCGATCGACACCTTCGAGCAGGAGGGCAGCCGCGACGCTGCTGGTGGAGATGTCCTGAGGTTCTACGAGGGCCGAAACTTCCAACCGGCGTGGATGTCCGCAGGCGGCCGGGAAGCCGCCGGGGTGTTCCTCGCCCGGATGGAGCAGGCGAGCGCGGACGGTTTGCCCGCCACCTACGATGTCGATTGCTGGCGCATGCGCCTCGATACGCCTCCAGACACACTCGAGGAGGTCTTTCTCGCGGACGTCGAGCTCTCCGCGGCCATCCTGCGCTTCGCGAGCGACCTCGCGCATGGTCCTGAAACAGACGAACCAGTGCGGGACACGGACGTTCAGGGGGTGCTGCAGGATGCCGCTGACCAACCCTCTGCGCGCGTCGCACTCGACCGCCTGGAGCCGCAGCACGCGGAGTACCGCGAGCTCCGACGTGCGCTTGTCCATCACCGCTCCACGGCGGAACAGGGCGGCTGGCCGACCGTGCCCGAAGACATGCTCCTCAGTCTTGAAGACGCGCCTGGCGAGACGCCGGACTCTCCTGCGGCGGCCCTCGAGGAGGGGGAGGACATCGACGAGGAGGATCGGCGTCTCATGGAGGGTATCGCCGCCGTCTGCGAACGGCTCGTGGCCAGCGGAGACGCCGGGGATGGAAACAGGAACGATGCCTGCGGCTTCGGGCCAGGCGATCGTCCGGCGTACAACGACACCCTCGAGCGGGGAGTGCGTCAATTCCAGGCGCGTCACGGCCTGCTGGTGGATGGCATCGTCGGGCCGCGGACCGTCGAGGCGATCAACCGGCCGGTCGAAGAGCGCATCACCCAGATCATCGTCAACATGAACAGGTGGCGGCAGCTTCCCGACGACCTCGGGCGCACACACGTCTTCGTGAACATTCCCGCGTTCACACTCGAAGGGCGTGACGCGAGTCGTCCCGTACTGGAGATGCGCGTCGTTGCCGGCGAGCCGGAAACCGCGACGCCCACCATGAGCGACGAGATCAGCTACCTGGAGTTCAGCCCCTACTGGAACGTGCCTGACAGCATCACGCGGAACTCGCTCCTGCCCCAGATTGCCAGAGACCCCGGCTACCTCGCCCGGCAGGGTTTCGATGTCATCAGGGGCTGGGGGCAGCCAGCCGAAATCGTGAATCCCTCGACAATCGACTGGCAGGCTGTCGGGGATGGATTCCCTTACCGCCTGCGGCAGCGGCCTGGCCCGAACAACGCCATGGGGCTGGTGAAGTTCATGTTCCCCAATGACGATGCGATCTACCTGCACGACACGCCCGCCGACCATCGCTTCGAAGAGCGCCGCCGGGCGTTCAGCCACGGGTGCGTGCGGGTAGAGGATCCTGTCGCGCTCGCGGCTTTCCTGCTGCGCGACGAGAACACCTGGTCGCGTGACGCGATCGAGAATGCGATGCACGACGGCGAACGGCAGGTCGTGACGCTGCCGGAGCATGTGCCGGTGCACCTCGCGTACTTCACCGCATGGGTGGAGGACGGAGCGGTCCAGTTCCGTGGCGATCTCTACGGCCTTGACGCCAGCGAGCGGCGGACGTTCGAGTCCACCGAGGATTCGCCCCGACCGAGGGAAGCGGGTTGTTGCCGGTTCAGTGCGGGGCGGTGACAGTTTCCTGCCGCGCCGGCAGCACCAGGTCGGGCATCGGGCTCGCGGTGAACAGCCGCCGGCAGGGCTTGGCGATCAGGCGGGCCCAGCGGTTCGCACGGTTCACCCGCGCGCTGTCGGTCGCGATTCCCGTGTTGGCATACATCTGCCTGTACAACTTGGAGATCAGCACGAAGGCAAGCCGCGAGCGCAGGCTCGGCGTGCACCGCGATCGCGCCCAGACACGCGGCAGACTGTAGAACGTGTCCCACACCGCCTGCGTGCGCTTCCTGATCTCGTCGCCGGACATGACCGGGTGCGGGGTATACACCTTCGGACGCTGCGCCTGCGGGATCAGCCAGTGCCGCGTCACGGGAATCCCGGCGACGCGCACGACCTCGCTTCCCTGGTTCTTCTCCCAGTTCGCGAAATCGACAGTGCCCGGATAGGGTGTCAGCATGACGAACTGCGCGAAGGTCAGGTCAGCGCGATCCGCGATGTCGGCCGTCGCCTCGAAGGTGGCCGGCCGATCGCTCGGCAAGCCGAAGATGAACGAGCCGAGCACGTGAACCCCATGCTCGCGGAACAGGCGCAGCCGCGTGACCAGCTCTTCGCCGGACTGGTTGAACCCCTTGTAGACGTCCTTCAGGCCTTCCGGCGTCACCGCCTCGACGCCGACGAGCGCCCCCTTGATGCGCGCGCGGTGCATGGCATCGAGGAAATCTTCGTCCTCGGCGGCTTCCATGGTGATCTGTGTGAAGAAGATCATGTCGGACGGGAGCTGCGCCAGCCGATCCATCAGCTCGAACCGCTCCGCGCGCAGGGCCTTCAGCTCCGCGAGGCGTGCATGGTTGCGCTGCCGCTCTGCCATGGCCAAGTCGTCCAGCGTCACCGGGTAGAAGTTGTCGTCGGCGAGCGCGACGAATCGGAACCCCCGCCGGCGAAGTTCGACGATCTCCTCGACGACCGATTCGACGCCCCGCTGCCGGGGCTTCTGGCCGTCCGTCTTCCAGACCGAGCAGAACGAGCAGTGCTTCGGGCAGCCGCGGACGGTCTGCACCGACCCCCACATGTACCGCCCCTCTGGTAGCAGATCCCAGCGTGCCGGAACGAAACGATCGGCGTCCACGCGGCCTGCTTCATAAACCGTCTTCAGGGTGCCGCGTGTCGCATCTTCCAGTACCTGTGGCCACGCGACATCGCCGTCCCCCTTGACGACCGCGTGAGCGCCACCAATCTCGAGCGCCTCTTCCGGGTACAGCGTCGCGTGGATCCCGCCGTAGATCACCACCGCGCCTCGGGCCCGAGCCGCATTTCCGACCTCGTACCCTCGCAGCGCGTTACCGGTATGAATACCGATTCCCACGATGTCGCCGGGCTGCACGGTGTCCATTTCCAGCTGTTCGAGGGTTTCGTCCGTGATCAGCGGATCACCGTACGAGGGCGGTGTGGCGCCGGCCAGGACGAACAGCCAGCGTGGCGTAATCACCCCGATGCCGAAAGCCAGGTGACTTGGGTTCACTAGATGGACAGACATAAGGCTCCGCTGAGTTGAAGAAGGCTACCAGAGGAATATACAGGAGGCAGCGAAGTCCGGCGGCAGAATTTTATTCGCGCCGCTCCTCTTCGAGCTGGGCGATTCGCTCGAGCGCCTTGGCCCGCAACGCCCCCGCATCGTCTGCAATGCTGACCTCCCCCTCACGCTCGAGGTGCGGCACCCGGCTGTCCAATGCGTCGATCAACTCGCGCAGACGGCGGATCAGCAGTGTTCGATCCGCTTCGATCTTGGCCAGCGTCGCCGGGGTCATGGCAGTTCTTTTCGGCACCTTCGAAGGATAACGAAATCCACCGACGGAGGTACCCTCCGCATGAATACACTTTGATGAGATCGGCGGCGGTGCGGGGCCGGAAAACTCAGGAAAGGCCCCCCATTATGTCACATGCCCGCCGCGAGTCGGCAGCACCTCCAGCGACACAGATTTGATGAGCGCGTGGAGTGGGAGGCCGACGACAATGCCGAGCTGGCTGACGGCATCGCGGGTGACCTCGGCCAGGAGGCGGATTCCCCCCACGGCCAGCTGGACGATGGCGCGGTCCGTCGCCTCCTCGAACTGAACGGCCGTCACCGTGCCCTGCAGCACATTATGGAGGCTCAGCCCGGCCGGCGCGGTCGTGGCGAGAATCACCTCCCGCCCGGGTATGCGGACGCGTACCCGGGAGCCGACGCCGCACGCGTGCCCCGGCGCCACCAGCGTGCCCCCATCAAATGCCAGCTCGGCCAGGCCGCGGGACGAATCTACCCGAATGACCGTCGCTTGGAACAGGCTGCCCAGCCCGATGGCGTCACGGAGCCACGCCAGGTCGGGCCGGCTGGTCAGGTTCTCGACGGGGCCCTGCGCGACGGCTCGGCCGTGCTCGAGCACCAGGAGGTGGGTCGCGAGCCGCACGACATCCTCGAAGTCGTGCGTGACGAGAACGAGCGGGATGTCCAGCACATGCCGGATCTCGTCGATCTCTTCCTGCAACCGCCGACGAACGACCCGGTCCACGGCTGCGAAGGGTTCGTCGAGGAGCAGGACGGCCGGATCTCGCGCCAGCGCCCGGGCCAGCGCCACGCGCTGTCGCTCGCCGCCGGATAGCACCCCGGGGCGTCGATCGTGGCGATCTGACAGGTGCACGAGCGCGAGCAGTTCGTGCGCCCGTGCGCGACGCTCCCGGCGGGGCCGGTGACCGAGTGCGGCAATGACGTTGCCCGCCGCCGTCAGGTGTGGGAAGAGTGCGTAGTCCTGGAAGACGAAGCCCACGCGGCGGCGATGCGGGGCCACCATGATCCCCGCAGATGTATCGAGCCATGTTTCCCCGTCGCAGAAGACTCGCGCGTGCGCCGGCGAGTACAGCCCGGCGATTATCCGAAGCGCAGTCGTCTTGCCGCTGCCTGACGGGCCGAAGATCGCCAGGACTTCGCCGGGTTTGCAGGTGAACTGGACGTCCAGCGGGATGGGCGCCGCCTGCCGCGCCGTCACCGTCAAGGCGCGGTCAGCCACGCCGGGGCCCCACGCGGCGCCCGAGGACAGTGGTCAAGGTGAGCGCCAGCAGGGCGACCGCCAGGAGGACGGCGGCCATCAAACCCGCGCCCCGGTCGTCGAACGCCTGCATGCGGTCGTAGATCGCGATGCTGAGCGTCCGCGTCTCGCCGGGGATGTTGCCGCCGACCATCAGGATCACGCCGAACTCGCCGAGCGTGTGGGCGAACGTCAGGACAACCGCCGTGAGGATGCCGGGCCAGGCGAGGGGCACCTCGATACGTGCGAACCGGCGCCACGGCGGCATCCCGCAGCACGCGGCGGCCTCGCGCACTTCGACCGGGATCGCCTCGAATCCACGCTGGATCGGCTGGACGGCAAACGGGAGGCTCGCGACCGCCGATGCGAGCAGGAGCCCGGGAAATGAAAAGGCCAGCGCCTGCCCGGCGATGGCCTCGAACGCTTCGCCGAGCGGCGAGCGCGCACCGAACGCGACCAGCAGGTAGAAGCCCAGCACCGTGGGCGGCAGCACGAGCGGCACCGCCACCAGGGCTTCGAGCAGGCCCTTGCCCCGAAACTGGCGCGATGCCAGCGTGTGCCCGAGCCACAGACCGAAGGGAACCAGCACCAGCACGGTGCCGAACCCCAGCCACAACGAAACGCCGAGCGCGCGCCAGTCCATCAGCGCATCACTTCGGAATGGTGAAGCCGTACTGCTTCAGGATGGCGCGTGCGGCCGGTTCCTGCAGGTAGTGGTAGAACCGCTCGGCCACGGGCCCGGCACGTCGCAGCAGGACCATGCGCTGACCGAGCGGCGGATGCTCCGTGTCGGGGACGAGCCAGTAGGTGCCGCGCGGCTTGAGTGCCGGTGACAGGGCAAGGGAGTAGGCAATGATCCCGCCCACCGCATTCCCCGTGGTGGCAAACTGCGCGGCCTGGGCGGCGTTCTCTCCGAGCACGAATCGTGGCTGCAACCGATCCCACAGCCCTCGCGCGCGCAGCGCGGCCTCCGCCGCGCGGCCGTAGGGTGCGTGTTCGGGATTAGCGATGGCGAAGCGGGTCATCCGCCCCGTGTCGAGTAGCCGGGCCAGTCCATCGAACCCGTCTTCCGGCTTCAGCGGCGAACCGTGCGGCGCGAACAGCACGATCCGGCCAATGCCGTACAGCGCCCCGCTATCACGTGTGAGGCCGGCGTCGGCCAGTTGTTCGACGAACGATTCGTCGGCCGAGAGAAACAGCTCGAAAGGCGCGCCGTCATGAAGCTGACGTGTCAGGAGACCGGAGGATCCGAACACGAGCTCGACTCGTTGCCGCTCGTCGCGCAGGAATGCCGCGGCAATTTCGGCAAGCGCCGGGTTCAGGTCCGCCGCGGCCGCGACGATGGGCGCCCGCTGGGGAGGCGCTCCGGCGCCGGCCGCGAAGCTCGCCACCATGACGGCGGCCGCGATCCAGATCTGCATGCCCACGCTTAACCCTCCCCCTCAGCCTGGGCCCTGTTCTCGGCTTCGGCGATCCAGCCGCGGCGCACGTGCTCGGGTGGCACGCTGGTCAGGTAGGGTTTGATGTCGAGGATCGGTGAGCCGTCGAGCATATCGACGCCCCGGACACGGAGGCCGGCGCCGTCACGTCCGAGCAGCTCGACGACCGAGAGCGCCAACGGGTTCGGGCGGCTGGGCGAGCGCGTCGCAAATACGCCATGCGGCCGGTCATCGCTCGGGGGATGCGCGATGAGCCCGGCGTCGCCCGGCTTGCCGCGATCGAACACCCAGAGGACATACAGGTGCGAGAACCCCTCGATGTCCTGCAGCCCCGGCTCGAACTCCGGCAGGATCTCGAGGGTGCCTTCGGCATCGTGGGTCGCCCCGAGCCCTTTCGGGATCGATGCCGTGATTTGGTACGGGCTCCGGACGTGTCCGATCGCACGCATGGTGAACATCCGCTCATTATGGCGCAGCCGTGCGGGCGATCGGCTGGCTGGCCGCCGCCCGGGAGCCGCACGATGATGGCTTGATCGCGGATAATCGTCGGATGTGGATCTATCTGCTGGGCCTCGCCCTCACCTTCGCAGCTCCCGCCGGGCTTCAAACCGCGAAGAAGCCCCTGGCCGCCCCGTTCACGACGACACTATCCGCGGCCGAGATGGCCAACAAGCAGGCGGTCGTCACGACCGCCCACGGCGAGTTCATCATCGACCTGCGGCCGGATCTCGCCCGGAACCATGTCGCCTACTTCATGAAGCTGGCGCAGGAGGGAGCGTTCGACAACACGACGTTCCACCGCATGGTGAAATACGGGATCATCCAGGGAGGCGACCCCCTGACGAAGGACCCTGGCATGAAGGCAAAGTACGGCCAGGGCGGTCTGGGCATGCTGAAGGCTGAGTTCAGCGGCGAGCCGATGACGCGCGGTGCCGTGGCGGGCGTCCTGCAGCCGAACAAGCCGGACAGTGCCGGCGCCCAGTTCTTCGTGGCCGTCACCGACCAGGCGGCGCTGACCGGGAAGTACACGGTCTTCGGGCGCGTCGCAGAGGGGATGGACGTCGTGCAGAAGATTTCCGAAACGCCCGTGGATGGCCAGGGTCTGGCCACGGAGCGCGTCGTGATCGAGTCGGTCGCCATCCGCGACACGCCGGCGCCAGAACCGGAGCCGTTCTCGACCGAGACCGTCGCCGAACTGGCGCAGTATCGCGCGGTGCTCGACACCAGCGCCGGACCGATCACGATCGAGTTCCTTCCGGAGGTGGCGCCGGAGCACGTCCGCAATTTCCTGCGGCTCGCCGATGCAGGCGTCTACGACGACATGGGGTTCCACCGCGTGGTCAAGGGCTTCGCGCTGCAGACCGGCTCGCTTACCAGCCGCGGTCCGCTCAGCGAGAAACAGCAGAAAGTCGTCCAGAACCTGCAGCCGGAGTTCAACGAGACGAAGCACGTGCGGGGGATCGTCTCCATGGCCCGCGGTGACGATCCTGCCAGCGCCTCGACGTCCTTCTTCATCGTCACGGCTGACGCACCATCGCTCGACGGGAAATACACCGCGTTCGCGCGGGTGGTGGACGGGATGCCGGTCATCGAAGCGATCGAGGCGGCGCCGGTGGACGGCGAGACGCCATTGGAGCCGATTGCGCTCAGTCGCGTTGTAGTCAGTCGCTGAGCGAAGGTTCAGGCGCGGCTGGCCACCGCGCGCGTGCTCACGTCGGATATCTGCGGAGGTTCCCAGCATGATTCGTGTTCATAGCCCGAGCCGTGGCGCATGGCTCATGGCGGCAGGCGTCCTGTTCCTCACTTTGGTCGCTTCCGCAGCCGCTACTGACGATTGGCCCCAGTGGCGTGGTCCCAACCGGGACGGGATGTCGACCGAGCGGGGGCTGCTGAAGGCCTGGCCGCAGGGTGGGCCGTCGCTCGGGTGGCGCGCGCAGGGGGCCGGCGAGGGCTATTCGTCGTTCGCGGTGGCGGGCGGCACGCTGTACACGCTCGGCGCGCGTGGCGGCGACGAGTTCGTCATGGCGTTCAATGCCGCTGGCGGCAAGAAGGTCTGGGAGACGCGGCTTGGCAGGCGGTTCAATAACAACCAAGGCGGCGGGCCGCGCGGGACGCCGACCGTGGACGGCGATCGGCTGTACGCCTACGGGGCCAGCGGCGACCTCGCGGCGCTCGACCGCGCCACCGGCAAGCCGATCTGGGGCCTCAACGTGCTGCAGCGTTTCGGCGGGTCGAACATCCAGTGGGGGCTGAGCGAGTCGCCGCTCGTGCTGGACGATCGCATCCTGGTGGCCGCCGGAGGCCCCAAGGGATCGATCGTCGCGCTGCGGAAGACTGACGGCGGGACGATCTGGCAGGCCGGCAGCGACCGGGCGGGTTACTCGTCCGCCGTGCTGCACGAAGTCGGCGGCATCCGGCAGGCCATCTTCTTCACCGCCAGCCAGGCGACCGGCGTGAACGTCCAGGATGGCCGCGTGCTGTGGAACTACGCCCGCGTCTCAAACCGTACCGCGAACATCGCCACGCCGATCGTCCGCGGGAACCGTGTCTTCCTGTCGTCTGACTACGGAACCGGCGCGGCGCTGCTCGAACTGACGCCAAAGGGTGGCGGTCTCGACGCGCGCGAGGTCTACTTCACCAACGACATGCGCAACCATCACGCCAGTTCAGTGCTGATTGGCGACCATCTCTACGGCTTTTCGAGCGCGATTCTCACGTGCATGCGCTTCGATACTGGTGAGGTAGCCTGGCGCGACCGCAGCGTGGGCAAGGGCTCGGTGATCTTCGCCGACGATCGCCTCTATCTCTTCAGCGAACAGGGCGTCGTGGGGCTGGCCGAGCCGACCCCGGCCGGCTACCGCGAGCACGGACGGTTCACCATCGCGACCGGCCGCCTGCCGACGTGGAGCCACCCGGTCGTGGCCGGTGGCCGGCTGTTCCTGCGGGATCAGGACACGATCTACGCCTACGATGTCAGGTCGAAGTAGGGGGCCGGCCAGCGGCTGTGCTGGTATAGACGTCGCGGCGTAGCGCGCCCGCCGCATTTGGTCCATTTTATCAAAGTCCTTTCATTTCTATCACTTCGGGAGCATAATGGTGGTCGGTCCGAGAAGGGCCGTGCCCACCATGGGCCCCGGCGGCGACAGGCGCCGCCCGTGACACTCCGCTCCCACTTGGGATTTCACGATCGACGCGCGCACCGGTCCGATGACGGCACGGTGCAGATCCTGCGCGGCCATCGACGCCCTGCTGAGCCGATGGGGTAAGGACAACACAACACTTTGGCAGACACACGACTGAAGATTGCGGTATTTATCGACTTCGACAACATCGAGATCGGCGTCAAGAGCACACTGAACGCGGCGTTCGACGTGGGCGTGGTGCTCGAGGCGCTCAAGGAACGCGGCGACGTCGTCTCGAAGATCGCCTACGGCGACTGGACGCGCGCCGGAGACTACAGCCGGTCGCTCACGCAGCACGCGACGAAGCTGGTGCAGCGGAACCTCACGCCCGGCGGCGACAAGAACGGCGCCGACATCAACCTGGCCCTCGACGCGCTCGAGATGGCCTTCACCCACAGCCACATCAACGCCTACGTGATCGTTGGTGGCGACAGCGACTTCATCACGCTCGTCGAGAAGCTGAAGCAATACGACAAGCAGATCTTCGTGGTGGGCGGCCGCGCCTTTACCAGCATGGTGATGCAGCGCAACTGCCACGAGTTCATCGCCTACGAAAACCTCGTCGGCGGCTCGCGGCGGCAGCGCGACGGCGGCGGCCGCCAGAGTGGCGTCGGCCCGGTGCAGCAGGCGCCGATCGACCAGGTCGTGCCGCTCGTGCGGCGCGCGCTCAAAGTGCTGGTCGATCGCGAGGTCTCGCCGCAGCTCGGGCTCCTCAAGAGCACGCTGCTGCAACTCGACTCGACGTTCTCGGAACGCACCTATGGTGCGGGCAGCTTCCGCGACTTCGCGCAGAAGCTGGCCAATGCCGGTCATGTCACGCTGCGCGAGGCGGGCCGCAACGTGCTGGTGGAACTCGCCGAGGGCGAAGGCGCCGGGAGCCCCGTGGAGGAGCAGCCGGCGCGCCAGTCCCAGCACAGACGCAGCCCCGACGCGTCGTCCCCCTCCCCCCAGCCGCCGGCGCAGGTCGAGGCGCCGCCGGTTGGTGAGACCCGGCCGGCGGCGGAGGGCATACGCGAGGTGCGGCGGCTCTTCCAGGCAGCGCCGAACCCCCCGCGGTTTCCGATGTACATCCGCCAGGCCAAGCAGTTCCTGCGCAACGTGGACGCGACGTTCGACGAGCGGAGATTCGGATTCGCGAGCCTCACGGACCTGTTTCGAGCCTGCCAGCGTGAAGGTCTCTTCCGCATTGAGCGGGACCGGCAGGGCGTGATGCGTATCTTCGCCGGCAGCGTCATGCAGTCGGCCACCGCGGCAGACGATGACGACAACCGCGGCAACGTCATGGAGCCGAGGGTTGCAGCCGCCGAGCCGCGGGAACCCGAATGGGCGCCGCGGGTCGAGGAGCCGGCGGAGCCGGAAGTGGTCGATGGTGACGTCCTGCAGGAAATGGAAGCCGAGGCGCCCGTCATTGAAGCCGAGACCTCACCGCCCGAGGAAGAAGGGGCCGCAGCCCGCAAGACCTCGCGGGGCCGGGGGGCACGCACTCGCGCCAAGGCACCGGCTGAAGGCAAGCCCGCCGCGGAGAGCCGCTCACGCAAGACCGCCGAGGGGGGAACGGGCCGCGCCCGGAAAACCGGCACGGCGAAGACGCGCGCGCCGCGCGCCCGCAAGACCCCCGCGTCCAGTTAAGCTGGAGGGGGGAGTCAATCCGGCAACAGGAGATCAGGAGTCCAGGAGAATTGAGGCTCCTGATTTCTGGCCTCCTGATCTCCTGATCTCCTGTTAAGACACCTCCTGATCTCGGTCCGCCCCTGTCATTCCCCCGGCGGACCATCGAAGAGCGGCAGCGGGGTGTCTACGCTGCCGTGTACCGGGTCCACGAGGTTGTGCACGCTGACGCCGAGCAGGCGGACGGGGCGGCGGCCGGCCTCTGTCTTCTCGAGCAGCGCCAGCGCCCGGGACGCAAGCCCGTCGGCGTCGCGCGACGGTGGCACACTGGTGTGGCTGCGCGTGATCGTCGTGAAGTCGGAGTAGCGGACCTTGATCGTGACCGTCCGGCACAGCAGCGCCTTCTGATCCAGCCAGGCCGCGCCACTGCGCGCCATCTCGTCAACTTCCTGCCTGATTGCCTCGAGATCCAGCAGATCCTGCGCGAAGGTGTTCTCGGTGCCCGACGACTTGGCGGAGCGATGCGGCACCACCGGACGGTCGTCCTGGCCGTCGGCCAGGCGGCGCAGCCAGTCGGCATGGCTGCCCACCGCCTCGCGCAGCACCGAGGCGTCCGCGGTTCGGACGTCCACGAGCGTCTGAATGCCCCGTTCGCGCAGCCGCTGCGCGGTGACCGGGCCGACGCCCCACAACGCATCCACCGGCAGGGTCCGGAGGAACTGCTCGACCCGCTCCGGCGGGATGACGGTCAGACCATTCGGCTTCTTCCAGGCCGACGCAATCTTTGCCAGGAACTTGTTCGGCGCGACGCCCGCGGACGCCGTCAGCCCGGTCGCGTCGGTAATCTCGGCCTTGATGCGTTGCGCGACCACGCGTCCCAGCGGTTCGCCCCACGCGTTCTGGGTGACATCGAGGTAGGCCTCGTCGAGCGACAGGGGCTCGACGAGCGGAGTGACCGATCGGAAGATGCCGAACACGGCCTGCGAGGCGGCCTTGTACTTCGCGAAGTCTGGCCGGACGATCACCAGCTCGGGGCACAGCCGGACGGCGCGCGACATCGGGATGGCGGACCGCACGCCGAACACACGTGCTTCGTAGCTGGCTGCCGCCACGACGCCGCGGCCTTCCGGCGACCCGCCCACGGCCACGGGCTTGCCTTTGAGGCCTGGGTTGTCACGCTGCTCGACCGACGCGTAGAAGGCGTCCATGTCGATGTGCAGGATGCGGCGCATGCTCCCGTATACGTTGGCTCGACGTTCAGGCGCCGAGCGACACGCCCGGCGTCAGGCGGCGCCCTGCCAGACCGACCGCGATGTGCCCGAGCAGCATGGGTGAATGATACCTAACAAGTCTGAAGCCTGGAGGCTGAAGGGCGTCCGCGGGTGGCGCCTCGGAAGCCGTGTTCTTCATTCTTCATTCTGAGTTCTGAGTTCCTACAGAGTGACCAACCGGTCCTCCAGGCCCTCGCTCATCGCCAGCCAGGAGCGATACGCCCGGCCGAGCGCGTGTTCACCAGGCGTGTCGATGACGTAGTGCTTGCGGCGCCGGCCGCCGCGTTCCGGGGTGGGGTTCCCCACGTACGACACCACCATCTTCTTGCGTTCGAGACGCCCCAGCGTCATGTACAGGGTGCCGACCGCCACGTCCCGTCGGGTCCGCTCCTGGATGTCACGCAGGATGGCGGCGCCGTACGCGCCATTGCCAAGCCGGAGGAGCGATACCAGCACGATCTGTTCGAACTCCCCGAGAATCGGCGCGTAGTAGTCCTGAATATGTTTCACATCGTTAAGTATATATGACGAAAATCTGCAGCTCGGCTGCTGTTTGCCCTTGCCGCCAGCGTTCCCGTGCCCGCATAATGGCCGCTGGGGTCGAGAGGGAACCAGGGACACCCGCACGCCGGGACACGCCACGAAAGGATAACGAGACACCATGCGATCCGCAGCAATGGGCGCCGCCATCAAGAGCATCAGCGAGTGGAGCCTGAACACGCGTACCCCGTCCACGAGCCAGCGCCGGATGACGGAGGAGTTCGGTTGCCGGACGTTCAACGAGGAAGTGCAGCGTGCCCGCCTGCCGAAAGACGTGTTTCGTGCCCTGCGCCGCGCCATCGCGCACGGTGAGGCGATCGAAGCCCACGTCGCGGACATCATCGCCAGCGCCCTGAAGGACTGGGCCGTCGAGCACGGCGCGACGCATTACACGCACTGGTTCCAGCCGATGACCGGCATCACCGCGGAGAAGCACGACTCGTTCCTCAATCCGACCTCCGACGGCCGCGCCGTGGCCGAGTTCAGCGGCAAAGAGCTGATCAAGGGGGAGCCGGACGCATCGAGCTTCCCGTCCGGCGGCATGCGCTCCACGTTCGAGGCGCGCGGCTACACCGCGTGGGACCCCACGAGCCCGCCGTTCCTGCTCGTCACAGAGGGCGGTACCACGCTGGTCATTCCGACGGCCTTCGTGAGCTGGACCGGGGAGGCGCTCGACAAGAAGACGCCGCTGCTGCGCTCGATGGAAGCCCTCTCGAAGCAGGCCGTCCGCATCCTCCGCCTCTTCGGCTCCAAGTCGCAGCGCGTCACCGCCACCTGCGGCCCGGAGCAGGAATACTTCCTCATCGACCGGCAGTTCTATTTCAACCGTCCGGACCTCATCAACGCCGGCCGCACGCTCTTCGGCGCCCGCCCCCCGAAGGGGCAGGAAATGGAAGACCACTACTTCGGCGCTATCCCCGACCGCGTGCTCGCCTTCATGATGGAGGTCGAGCGCGAGCTGTACCGGATCGGCGTGCCCGTGAAGACCCGGCACAACGAGGTCGCCCCCGGTCAGTTCGAGGTCGCACCGATCTTCGAGAACGCCAATGTCGCCACCGATCACCAGATGATGACGATGGAGATGTTGAGACGGATGGCGCCGAAGTTCGGCCTCGCCTGCCTGATGCACGAGAAGCCGTTCGCCGGCGTCAACGGATCCGGCAAGCACGTCAACTGGAGCATGAGCGACGAGCTCGGCGCCAACCTGCTCAACCCCGGCGACACGCCGCACGACAACATCCAGTTCCTCGTGTTCTGCGCGGCCATGCTCCGTGCGGTCAACCGCTTCCAGGGCCTGATGCGGTTCAGCATCGCCAGCGCCGGCAACGACCACCGGCTCGGCGCCAACGAGGCGCCGCCTGCGATCATCTCGATGTTCCTCGGCGACCAGTTGACCGACATCTTCGACCAGATCGGGAAAGCCGGGTCCGCCAGGACGACCAAGTCGGGCGGCATCCTCGACATCGGGGTGAACGTGCTGCCCAAGCTCCCGCGCGACGCCGGCGATCGCAACCGGACGAGCCCGTTCGCGTTCACGGGCAACAAGTTCGAGTTCCGCGCGGTGTCGTCGAATCAGAGCATCGCGCGCCCGATTCTCGTCCTGAACCTGGCCGTGACCGAGGCGCTCGACTACTGCGCGACCGAGCTCGAAAAGGGCCTGAAGGACGGCAAGAAGCTCGCGGCGGCGGTCAAGGCGCTTCTCGTGAAGCTCGTGAAAGAGAACAAGCGCATCATCTTCAACGGCAACGGTTACTCCGAGGAGTGGCAGAAGGAAGCCGCGAAGCGCGGCCTCCTCAACCACCGCACGTCCTCAGACGCCTACGCCGAGATCCTGAAGCCGGACGTGGTCAAGGCGTTCGAGAAGTACGGGATCCTCACCGAGCGCGAGCTGCGCGCCCGCTACGACGTGGCGGTGGAGCAGTACAACAAGACCATCAACATCGAGGCCCAGCTGATGGTGCTGATGGCCAACCGCTACATCCTGCCGGCGGCCTACGAATACCAGGGGGCGGTCGCGCAGAGCGTGGCCGCCGTCAAGGCGGCCGGCGCGACGGCAAAGGAGACGCGCCGCGTGCTCGACGACCTGTGCCGCTTGACCGACGAGTGCAAGGTCCGCGTCGATCACCTGCAGGAACTGCTCGACCAGGATCACGCCGG